>JAJRRI010000053.1 GCA_024279685.1 Verrucomicrobiota bacterium
GAAAGGTAACGCCACGAGGTCTACCACCGTACTGATTTTATGGGGTAAAAAAATATTTCGTGTAAACTCATTCTTCAGAACTTCCTTTTTTTCCAGTTCGAAAAACTCACGCTGGAGATCGTATTTATCGTACGTTTTCTTACGAGGTATCCTGAATATTTCCCACCCCGAATCATCCAATACCACAATCTCGCCCGTCCGATCATCTTCGTACAAGCCAACGGCATAATGCACAATTCCATGTTCGTCGATCCAGCCTCGGAATCCCTTACGTATTTTCGGATCAAAACCCTTAAAGTCGACCGGAAAACTCCCCGCAGGTTGGAGTAGCCGTTCCGTTAGCGAAGGTAAACTAACGGGAAAGTATTGCCGTTGAATCGAGATCAATCGCTCCCCAAGCACTCGCTCGCTATCGACAACCTTGATTTTCGGCTGGGATTTATCTAAAGGCTTTGCGAGGGAGGAAATCACCAAAGTAACACCAATAGTAACGAGTATTTTCTTCATCCCTCTTCCTCTTTTTTGATTCATATCACTCAACACATGCACTCAATCAACTGACTTAGCATTAATAATTAAACATTTATGGATATTAGTGGATAGTGTCAACTATTTATTTTCGTTAAACTTGATCCACACTTGCTTACTCTCCGAAGTTAGAGGTGAAAATGAAAGGCAAGAAAACAGAGCAAGTGGCATTTCGGGTAAGCGCAGAGGAAAAAGAGTTCCTAGAACGGGCTGCTGATGAAATGAATTTAAAACTCGGTGCATTAGCCGGTTCACTCGTCATCCAATGTGTGAAATTCCGACAATCACATGGTAATCGTCTCGTCTGGCCACCCGAGTTCAATTACTACCCTGCCACTTCCAAGAGCCTTCAGGAAAAGGCTGACTCCGACTGATGTGCCTCACGAAAAAAGCCCCCCTCTAGCTGGCCTTCCGAATTCAACTATTATCGGTCCAGCTCAAAAATCGTACAGGAAGCCACTCAGGCATCTTAAACCTCGCCTATCTCTACGTCCGCACCGCTTCGTTGAGGTGGCCACAGCGTGGGCATCGGTCCATCGGGCGGCTACGGGCGAAGGCGTAGACGTGGTTGCACTCAGCACATTCGTAGATGTTTTCTCTTTCACGCCCCGGACGATGCCAGGAGCGGATGCCGTAGAAAAGTGCAAGGATCACGGTGATTAATAGGGGCACACTGACGAAAAAAACTAAAAGGGTACCCAGTTGAAGCGGGATCATGGTGTCGCCTCTTTGGGGGCTGAGTAAATTTCGAGCCTACCTTCAATAGGGTCGGAACCCGCTCGGAATTTCAACTCGTGTAGCCAACGAAGAACCGCCTGATTTAACGCAGATTCCTTAAGTGGCTGTTCAATAAACACATGCTGGACGACCCCTTCTCGCGAAACGCTAATCTCGACCCTAATCTCCCACGCCGTATCGCCCGCCTGATTCAACGCCCGTGGCAGCACAAGACCTCCTTCCAACCGCTCTTTTAATCCGAAGTCTATCTGAATACGGCGGGCAGATGGCGATTGATCGATGAGTCGCACAATTTGGGTCGGCGGGGGCGGGGCGGTGGGTTCCCCGGCGGTCAGCATGAGTGCTTCAGAGAGCAGCTTCTCTCCGGCCGTACGTGCGGCGGGGTCAATCGGTAAATAGGTTTCTGTCTCTTCCGGTTGCGAAAAGATCAATTGCGTACTCAACTTGTCGTCCAATAAATCGCGACTGAACCCCATCGGCGACGGTAGTGAAAAAAGAACGGGCGAGCCAACGAGCCGGACACCGACCTCCAAAGGGGCATCAGATGGTGCGGATTGGTAGTATGTTTTCGGTGGAATCCGAACATTCATCGAAGCAGTACCATCCGCCGGGCGAACGGCTACGAACAACAGCAGATGCATAATCACGGCTAGACCGGTGGCCAGCCCAAAGGCCTGCTGCTTCCAAACCGGTGTCATGGATTTTCCTCGGTAGCGGAAATACGGGTCGCCATCGATACCTCGGAAATTCCGGCATTGAGGGCTAGATTCCAGGCTTGAATGACAACCCCGTGGGGTACGCGTTCATCAGCCTCTATAATTAGAGGGGCATGCGGGGTTTCAGCTACGGCAACTTGAAGAGCCTCCGCCAATCGCGCTTCGTTGAGGCGCTCATCGTTGAAATAAAACCAACCGCCTCGCGTGATCGAAAGCACCATCGAACCAAACCGAGCGCCCCCAGTAAACGGTGCCGATGGTAATTTAATATTGATACCTGGTTGCATTACAAACGGTGAAACCGCCAGGAAGAACGCAAGAATAAGCAGGGCTGAATCCGAAAAGACAACACTGACGCTAAAGATACCCGCCGGCTTCCGCGTCGGCGTAAAGCGGCGGAGTTTCTGGCTTTGGCGATGCGGATTAAAGGGTTTCATCGGAAAGGTCGCCGTTGTTGCGGTCGTAGACGAGGAAGCGGTAGATTTCTTCGGCCGCATATTCCATATTAAGCGTTATAGCCTCCACGCGGCTCAGTAGAAAATTATAGGCCGCAAATGCGGGAATCGAAACGCAAATGCCGACCGCAGTGGTGATGAGCGCCTGCCAGATGCCCGCAGAAAGATCACCGATCTCCGCCAGCGGAGCGTTTTGTTCCATCATCATAAAAATACGGATCAAGCCAATGACCGTACCCATCAATCCTAATAACGGGGTAACCTGCGCAATCGTCAGTAGCCCGCCCATATTTTTTTCCAGCCTTGGAATCTCCCCCAACCCAGCTTTGGTGATGGTTTGCTTGAGCTCCTCCGGCGGTTCGTCGGCATGCAGTAGCGCGATGCGAACCATGTGCGCAACCGGACCGGGTGTTTGATCGCAAATTGAAACAGCCTCGGCGGTATTGCCTCGATTAACGATGGTGTAGATTCCATTCAAAAAGTCGTCGGACTTGATCTGCGCACGATGCAGGTGAAACACACGTTCCCAAAAGAGCACGGCCGCAGCAATGCTACACGCCATGATCGGCCACATAATCCAACCGCCTTTAACTATTAGTTCCCACATAGTTCCTCCAACATTGTCTATTTTTAAATTTTGATGGCTGATTTATGAAGCTCAATCAGCGGGGGGCCTTTGGAAATTAAACCTAAAAAATTCGCGCCGAAGTAGCATTATTCCACCTCTTTGGCCTGTTCAAAGAGCAACCAATTATCTTGTTTTATTTTCTCGATCCGCTTGGCCGCTTCATCTCCCGCAGGAACTCCAACATCAAGCACGCGCTGATAAATCAACACGGCCTCCAGCCAGCTACGTTCCCGCTCCTTGAGGGCCGCCGCACCGAACGCCGCTCGCGTGAACCAGAGTGTGCTATAGGGCGAACGGTCCGCGGACTCATTAATAAAAGTGTAGACCACGGTCATATACCGATTAAATGCACGGTCGGGCGCGTTGGTTTTTTCGAGGCAGCGGCCGACTTTATATTCGGCCTGTAACTTGAGTGCGGATGAGGCGGAACTTCGATCGAGAATAGCTTGATACGAATTCATAGCCTCGGCATAACGAGCCGGATTTTCGCTGGCGAGCGAAAACTGGCAATCGCCCTTACGCCCCCATGCAGCCCCGACGAGATGGCTTTCGGGATAGTTCTTAATAATCTCCTCAAAGGCCAATATTCCGCGGGCGAATTCACCAAGCTCGCTGAGGGCATCGCCCTGCGCAAAGCGAGTCTGCGGAAGCACATCGCTTTGCGAATAGGTTTTTGCGAGAAAACTGTAGCGCTCGATCGCCACGACATAATTAGCCTGTGCAGCTGAGGAGCGCCCGGCTCGATAGAGGGCTCGCGGTGCAAGGGCGCTCGCTTTAAAATGATCGGCAATGCGCATAAAAAGGGGCTCAGCTTTTTTAT
Organism: Verrucomicrobiota bacterium; assembly: GCA_024279685.1. Classification (GTDB taxonomy): domain Bacteria; phylum Verrucomicrobiota; class Kiritimatiellia; order Kiritimatiellales; family Pontiellaceae; genus Pontiella. The sequence continues at coordinate 3,886 of JAJRRI010000053.1, forward strand.
ATTCGGCCTGATTGTAGTATCGCTCTGCCAGCCAGAACATGACCTCTGGAGTCCACGCCGAATCGGGGTATTGCTCGATGAAATCGAGACAGGTTTGCACCGCTTCGTCGACCTGTCCCAAGCTCCAAAGGCAAAATCCGCGCATATAGGTAGCCTGCGGGGCATATGGGCTTTCTGGATAATGGGTAATCACGGCCTCGAAAGCCGCTTTTGCATCGGCGTAACGGCGTAAATATTTATAGAGGATCAGACCGCGTTGATGGAGACTGGTTACCGCCGCTGAGCCATCCGGATAGGTCTGACCCACTTGCGTATATTTATCCAGTGCCGCCGACCACTGCTGACCGGCGCGCATAACATCGGCCGAACCCAGAGCGGCCTTCTCGGCGAACGGGCTGGTTGGATGATTGACCTCGATGACTTGAAAGGTGGCCAGCGCCTCGGTGCGGCGCTCAATTTTTGCCAGCGAAAGTCCGAACTGATAGAGCGCATTCGGCAGGTTTTTATGGTTCGGGTAGTCGGTCACAAATGCCCGATAGCGCTTCTCGGCATCGGTAAATTTTTCGGCGCGGTAATAGGCATCGCCCGCTTTAAACAGCGCATTCGCCCGCTCTGAACTTCCCTCCTTCACGGCCTTATCAAAAGCCGTAGCCGCTTCGGCATAGCGCTCAAGCTCCCACAAGGATAAGCCCTTGCCAAAGTAGGCGAGAGCCAAACCGGCAGAATCATCCGCCACATCGAGATAAACCTGATAGGCTTCGTCCGCTTCTCGGAACTGATTCGCTTGCAATAGCGCATGGGATTTTTCGAGTTGGAGCTCGGCGGCAACGATTTCATTCGGTGCTTCAGCCCGGCACTGTTCGAGTAGACGAAGCGCGTCGGCGGTATCGCCGGCTCGTAATAACATGCGTGCGAGTGAAAGCCGGAGGGGCACTCGCTGGCGGGCATCGGGCGAAAGATCGATGGCCTCACGCATCGCCAACGTTGCGGCAACCTGTGCTCCTGCTTTTTCCTCTAGCGCAGCGAGATCAACATAGGCATCAATTCGATAGGCCAACCGAGCACCAACATCGCGGGCCAACCCAGAGAGCAGTGCACGTGCAGGAGCAAGATTTTCGGCTGCGCCCTGCGTGTAGAGCACATGTGCGAGTGTAAGCTGGGCACGTTGCGTCGCATTCGAGTCCGACTCCTCTATGAGCGCTTCATAAATAGTGATTGCTTCAGGGATTTTTTTCTGGTGAATCAGAGCCACGGCAAGATCAAACTGATTTTCGACCCATTCTGGATGGTCGGGAAAAGTTTTTGAAAACCGCAGGAACGAGGCTTCAGCTGCTTCTGCCCTATTCACGAGTTGCTCAATATATCCCCGCAAACGGAGGGCCGATGGAGCGTAATGACCGGCGGCCAAACGTTCCTTCGCCTCATCAAGAATCTTGAAGGACGCCTCATAATGCTTCAGCTCGAAGTGGGCACGGGCGCGCCAATAATCAAACCCCGGGTCACCGTTGTATAGCGCAAGGAAGTTGATGGTTTCAGTATAACGCTTCTGCCCCCACAGCGCCTGCGCAAGTAACAAGGCCGCCTCGTGTTCGGCGGCCTGGGTGGTACGGGAACGCAATACTCCGCGTGCCTGTTGTTCCGCCAGCGCAAAAAAACCGTCGTCTAGTGAGGCTTTAATATTGGGCAGATGGCTAGCCACCGGCGCAGGAACAGGTTCTTCAGCCCGCGCGGGAGTTGCCGCAAACAGGAGCGAAAAAATAATTAAAATGGATAACGAATAAGGCTGCATATAGTTTTTCAATAGTGGGTTCCCATTATTTCTAATGCCGGGGAAATTTAAAGCCTAATTTTACCATCCTTGGTGCAGAAATTCATTTCCCTCCGATTAAATACCCGCCAGCGTACGGTCATGGAAATGGAACTCAATCGGCGGATCTTTCTCATGGTGCTGGGTGCAACTGCCATTGCCTATGCACCGCTTTTCTCCTCGTAGCCATAAAAAAGCCGCCCCTAAATCGGAGCGGCTTTTCGCTTAACCAGAAAGTCCGATTAACGAGCGTAGAATTCGACCACGCTTGAGATTTCGCAAACAACCGGAACTTCGTCCCGAGTAGGCAGGCGGTTGATCTCGGCCGTCAGTTCCTTATCGTTAGCCGTGATGTAATCGGGCGTCTTAGCAACCTGTTGCGCGAGTACGAAGCTGTCGAGTTCCTTAGACTTTTCGCGAACGGTAATCTTCTCGCCGATGCGCACGGAGTAGGACGGAATGTTTACTTTCTTTCCATTCACTCGGAAGTGCGCGTGAGAAACCATCTGACGGGCTTGATAGATCGAACGGCACAGGCCAGCGCGCAGAACGACGACGTCCAAACGGCTCTCAAGCATTTGAATCATCACTTCACCAGTGTTGCCCTTCTTGCGCGAGGCCTTGGTGAATACGCCACGAAGCTGCTTTTCGCTCATGTTGTACTGATAACGCAGACGCTGCTTTTCCGTAAGCTGACGACCGTAGTCGGACTGCTTGCCGCGCCGACGGCCGGGGCCGTGCTGTCCAGGCGGATTCGGGCGACGTTCGAGGAATTTTTCGGATTTCGGCGATAAAGCCACGCCTAGACGACGAGCTTTCTTAATCTTTGGTCCATTGTATTTCATTTTATTTCTCCAATTCCCGCATACATCCTTCTGAATTAAGCCGATTGATCGGCCGCCCATTTACAGTGTTCGAGTCTGGGCGCTCGCCCCGCATCGTGCGGTATTTATTTCTCTGGCGATGATCCTTCCGTCCGGATTCCGTTTTACGGGAAAACAAGCGGGCATTTATATAGAATCATTTCAACGAGTCAACTCCGTTTGGCCGCAAAGATTTGCGCCTATTTCAGGAGCCGCGGATCGAATTCAAACGGCTCGGGGATGCCGATCTCTAGTTTCCCGAAATTTAGATGCTTCGGATTAATTAGATAGTTATTTTCGCCAGGAATCAAGACGCTGGGCACCTTAAGGACAGAGGACAACCCTTCCTCCACCCACGCCTGCCCCATTTTCTGGCTAGAAGAGGGAAGCAAGGGGTTGCGCCAATCCTCTGGTAAATCCAAAAAATCGAGCGTCCGAATCTGCCGAGAGTCAATACGGACGGGGATACACAGATAATTATCCATTAGATCCGCTGCATCGACATGAACCAATATTTCCAGCGCGGCCAATGATTTGGATTCTGCGGTATAAACCATCGCTGTCCCGATCGGATTCCAGCGACCCCCATAAATCCGCGCTCCTTCGCCAGTAAAAGCCTCAGCCACGCGATAGGGTTTGACGATACGCCAGACGGTCGGCACTAGGAGAAGACTCCATGCTCCATGCGACCGAGCAAGTTCACAACCTCTCGGCATCCGAGTTCGGTATCGGCCCAATCTAACGGTGCTTTTCCCTGTAACTGGGAACGAGGGGCTTTGAGCCATCGTACTGCAGAATCTTTCTCCCCAAGTACCTCGATGGCCCGAGAAACCAACCGGGAAACGCGTACCATACGTTCGGATTGATCGGCATTCAACCGCCCCGCCTGAATTCTACGCAACAGCGTCCGCTCCGCCACACCGGCCATGCGTGCGAGTTCCTTCCTGCTCACAGAAAGTTCTCGCGCCAGGCCATCGACGATTCCAGCGGGAAGTCCTTCTTTGATTTCGGCCACCTGACCCATCACATCGGCGGATTTCAGCCCAACGATTTTTAGATCCGGTTTCTTCTGTTGAGGAACGATTAACGAAACCTCATATTTCACTGCCGCTTCCTTCATAATTATTCCTTCAGCTTCCCATGTATATTTTACTTTTTGGATTTTTTTCATTCCACCTCCCTCACCTATGTCAATTGGCATTATTCATATTGACATATGACCGTCAACTCTTTTTTCCACTCCGCAGAGCTTGATTTCAAGCAAAGAGAGAATAGAGTCGGATTTTTTAGAAAAAGGACAACCTAATGAAACCAACCCTTGTGATCATGGCGGCCGGCATGGGAAGCCGCTACGGCGGACTCAAACAAATGGATCCTGTTGGTCCTAACGGCGAAATCCTGCTCGAATATTCCGTGCACGACGCGCTACGTGCTGGGTTTGGTAAAGTCGTATTCATCATCCGCCGCGATTTTGAAGACGCATTCAAAGCGGCGGTCGGCGCCCGCTTTGAGGGGGAAATCGACGTTTCCTACGCCTATCAAGAACTCGAAAACCTCCCCTCTGGCTTTTCTATACCCGAAGGACGCACCAAGCCGTGGGGAACCGGACAAGCCATTTTCTCGTGCAAGGATCTCGTGAACGAACCCTTTGCGGTACAAAATGCCGACGACTTCTACGGCGCGGAGGCCTATCAAACGATCGCCGACGAATTCGCACAACTTCCAGAAGGCGACAGCTGCATGGTTGGCTATCTAGTTCGCAATACTCTCTCGCCGCACGGATCTGTTTCGCGCGGGATCTGCGGAACGACCCACGGTTTTCTTTCCAGCATTGCCGAACGAACCTGCATTAAAACTAATGCAGACGGAACCATTCAATATATCGAAAATGAGCAGGCCACCGATATGAGCGGCGATGAGATCTGCTCGATGAATTTTTGGGGATTCACCCCCTCCTTCTTCCTAACGCTAGAAGAAAAATTCATCAGCTTCCTTCAAGAAAAAGGGCAGGAGCTAAAATCAGAATGGTACATCCCCGACATTGTTGATGAGATGATCGGTAGCGGCCAAACCCGCGTCAAGATGCTCCGCTCCAAAGGGCAATGGTTTGGGGTCACCTACCCCGAAGACAAACCGACCGTTTCCGCCAGCCTCAAGGCCATGCACAAAACAGGGCGCTATCCGGACAACCTTTGGGCGTAACCCCTACCAACTAGCGCACGCTTTTAGTTGGGCATATTCGGCAGTCACCGAAACTACCCGACCTACATTCCTACTCAGATTTATGGGGATGTAACTTGCCCCAGATGGAAAAAAGGAAGAGAGCCGATGCTCCGGAAACCACGCCCAGCACGATCCCGCGAATCACGTCCCCGTAAATAAAAGCACCGATGCAGAAGAGCGAACAATAGACAAAGGCGCAACCCATGAAGACACAAAGGATTTCCAGCGGAACCTCCCACGCCTTGCCGTGCTCCTCGCCATCGATCATATCGCCTTCGGATACAGCCTGATCAACCAACCTTTTCCAGCCCGGCCCGCCGGGCTGGCACTTGCGGTAAAAGGTTCGTAGGGTTTCTTGTGATTCAGGACGCGTCACCAGCGTACCGATAATCCAGGCCAGCGTGGTTCCGAATACGGCAATCAGAAATTTGACGCTACCGCCTTCAAGCGTAAAGGAACCGATCTGTACATCCAATAAGGCTTCGCGCTCGCCGTTAAAACCAAACGTAAGTACCGCAGCCACCACGGTGGTAAAGACCATTGCAAAAATTTCACTATAGGCATTGATACGCCACCAGAACCAACGCAGCAGATAGATCGCGCCGGAACCTGCACCGGAGAGTAGCAACAACTTGAATGCCTGTGTGGCATCGGTCAGTACCATTGCAAGTGCCCCTGCCAGAGCCATAAGTACGACCGTACAGATACGCCCCATCCGCACCATTTCTTTCTCCGAGGCATCCTTCTTAATAAAGCGCTTGTAGAAATCGTTCACGGCGTAAGACGAACCCCAATTCAAGTGTGTACCGATGGTTGACATATAGGCTGCAATGATCGAGGCAATCACCAGCCCAAGAAAGCCTGGCCCCAACTTGGAGATCATTGCCGGATAGGCAATGTCCTGACCAATGATGCTTTCATCGACGTGCGAAAATGTGCTTTGGATATCAGAGACTTCGGGATAAACCACCAGTGAAGCCAGCGCCACGATAATCCACGGCCATGGGCGCAGGGCATAATGAGCAAAGTTAAAGAAGAGCGTCGCGCCTACCGCATTCTTTTCATCCTTGGCTGCAAGCATGCGTTGAGCAATATAGCCTCCCCCACCCGGTTCGGCCCCCGGATACCATGCTGCCCACCACTGCACTGCCAATGGCATCAACAACATCGGGATCCACATGTTCGGATCGTTAAAGTCGGGGAAAATATTAATTTTATCCACCACGTTCGCGTGCGACAATAATCTCGCCAGTCCAAACCCTTCGACGCTCTCCACCGCGCCAGCATTAACCGCAGTAATCCCGGCCTCCTTCACGGAGTGAATTGCCGCCCATACTGCACCGAATGTCGCAATTGAATACTGAAAAAAGTCCGCCCAAATACACCCCTTAATCCCCCCGAGCGTGGCATAGATCACCACTCCGATCGAACCGAAAAAGACGCACTGTATTTTGCTCAAACCAAATAACAACTGGCCATATTTAATAATCGCCAGCGTAACCGCCGCCATGATCAGTACGTTAAAGAACACGCCAAGATAAACCGCGCGGAAGCCGCGCAGGAACGAGGCCGGCTTACCTCCGTAACGAAGTTCGTAAAATTCAAGATCGGTCATCACTCCCGATCGTCGCCATAGCTTGGCATAGATAAACACTGTCACCATGCCGGTAATCAGAAACGCCCACCAAAACCAGTTGGCCGCCACACCGCCATCCCGAACGAGTCCGCACACCAAATTTGGTGTATCGGCCGAAAAGGTACAGGCGACCATCGATACCCCCAGCAGCCACCACGGCATGCCGCGCCCTCCTAAGAAAAAATCTTCTGAGCTCTTCCCTGCTTGCCGCGAATGCCAAAGTCCAATTCCGACCACGATCACGAAAAATGCACCGATGATCGACCAATCCAAACCCGTCATCGAAACCCCAACACTCAATTTTGCCATTACTCTTTACCCCTTTTAAATAAAGTTCCTCACACGCACTCCTTGCGGAGCTCCGTGCCTTTGTATGAGACCCTCATCGTTTATTTTCAGGCGTCCTTTTGCCATTCCGGCTTGCCGTCGTAAACCCATCGATAATACTCAGCAAGCTGCAACTTAGTTGCCGCGGGCTCGTCGATAAACACCTTGGCATTCGGGTGATGTTGCAAAATTGAGGCCGGCATGATCGCCGTCACAGGACCCTCCACGGTTGCGGCAATCCCATCAGCCTTGCCCTCACCGAAAGCCAGCATTAGGTTCATTCGTGCATCCATAATTGTACCGATGCCCATCGTGATACAATGGTGCGGAACGCACGCCTCGTTCCCCTCAAAAAAACGCGCATTATCGGCTACCGTCTGTTGTGTTAATGTTTTAATACGCGTCCGTGATGCAAATGAGGAGGTAGGCTCATTAAAGCCAATGTGTCCATCAGAGCCAATGCCCAATACTTGCACATCAATGCCTCCCGCCGCCACAATTTCACGTTCATACGCCGCACAGCTGGCCGGAATATCGACCGCCATTCCGTCAGGAATATGAACATTTTCCGGCTTAATATTGATTTGGCTAAATAGATTTTCCCACATGAAGATATGGTAGGATTGTGGATGCTCCTTTTCTAACCCAATATATTCATCGAGGTTAAAGGTTGAGACTTCACTGAAATCCAGACCCTCCTCCTTATGCAACCGAATCAACTCCTTATAAAGTGTCAGCGGTGTACTACCCGTCGCCAGTCCCAGTACCGCATTCGGCTTCTCGCGCACGATCCGCGCCACCACCCGCGCCGCCGCCTCGCTCGCTACCTGTCTATTTTCTCGAATAATAATTTCCATTAGAAAATCTCTTTAATATTTATCGAATTCATCGGAATAGTTAGTCCTGCGTCGATGCATTGAACAAGTTCGGCACCCTGCCATTTGCGTAGTCGATAGAGTGTAGCGAAAGAAAAATCCGGCACCTCACCACCCTGCCCCCCGACCAGTTCACCGCCGCGCCGAACATTATCCTGCATCCACGCCGGCAGCAAAAGATGATACGGGTTGCGCGCCACTTCTTCGGTATGCAGTGAGGTTGCCGCCACAAGGTCTGCCACTGTTTGTGCATCAGCTTCGACCATTAAATTCGGATTATCCATCGCCCCCCAGAATTCGGTCTCTACCACCATACAAGAAAAGTCAGGATCCATCTGCTTGAGCGCATCCATCACGAGAAAATGAGTCGAAACGTGCCGCGAATTCCAATCCTTGGCATGCGGAACAAAAATAATTTCCGGCTGGAATTTTTCCAAAATAGCCACCACATCCACAATGTCCAACGAGCTGAAACCCTCCTTCCCGCCAGCGATTCCCCAGCCAAGATAACCGCAGGCCTCGGCCAACTCCGCCGCACGACCGGCCTGTCGTTCGAGGTTGCTCCCATAGGTGACGGGAATATTAATGATCCGTTTACCGGCTTCACGCATGAGCCGCAGGGGGAGTAATCCCGTGATGCATTCATCATCCGGGTGGGGGGAAAAAAGAAGTACTCTAGAGTCAGACTCTGAAAACTCCGTTCTCCCCGAAACTGAAAGACCCTTTGCCTTATGGATTCCAGCTTCAATATTTTGAACAAACTCAAGATATGGATTCATGAATTAATCCTCGGTAGACTTGCTGCAGCAACGGCTTGGCCGTGCCGTTTGTCCTGCTCGTTTGGGGTTACAATTTCAACCTGTCCCGCCAGCTCTGGAAACTCGGAAGACAGTACTTCACCGACTTTTTTAATCATGATATCTCCTCCCTGCCCGCTCGTTACTCGACCGAGCAAGAGCACTTTTCGGATCTCATAGAAATCGGCGTAGTGGGCTATCGTATAGCCTAGATAAACTCCGAGAGTAGAATAGATTTTAGCGGCGCGTTCATCGCCTTCAGCCATTAGTTTTTGCACCTCCACGAGCTGCTCAGAGAACGGCATGCCTGCTGGAAGTTCAATGCCGGCCAACGGCACCAGACGAGCCACAGCCTGCTGCGAGAAATACTGTACCCCACACCCCAGATCACCCGACCATTCATCAACCGGAGCGTGCTCTCGATAATCCACAGGTGCAAAAGCCAGTTCGTTGAGCCATGACGTAATCGTGCCCTCAGGCGTCACATAGCCCGCCGCTTGGCTCGTCCCCAGTGAAAGTCCCAACACTGCATTTTCTCCCATCGACATCGACCCCGCCAACGCCGTCACTTCGCCGTCATTCACCACATCAAACGGGATATTATTCCACTTTGTTTTCAGGTCAAAAAAGAGTCGACGCACCGTTGCTTCAAAATCGACATCCGACACCCCGCGAAAAAGAGAGGCCACACGAATCTCGTTATTAACATACACACCCGCCGAGCTACCGCCGATGGCATCCACCCGGGGCAAATACGCCGCCGCACGCTGGAGCGTATCGTTAATCCCATCGATGTGATATTGCGGATTATTCTCAAAATAGGGATTCCATTCCACCTCTTCGGAGAAGACCACTTTACCATCGATTACGGCCGCACACTTGCGATCCGATCCTCCGAGATCAAAGCCAATTCGACAGCCATCGAGATGGCGGCCGAGTGCAACCGAGCGCTCGTAGGATTTTGGAATATCATCGACTTCACAAGCCACGATTTCCACGTTTTGAAGATAGATTTTTTCTCCGAAAAGCGCGTAATCGAAGTGACGATCGCCCTCAGCAGAATAGATATCCGCCACCTTAGAGGTGATGGAGTCGCAACCCGAAATCAGCACGATATTTCCACCCCGTTGCCACAACAGAAACTTGAGCGTGCGTTCCAGATAGAGCAAGGTCAGCGCCTCGTTTCCCTCAGACAACGGCAACACACGAGTTTTGAAGACTGAACAGGTTCCGCCCGGTTGAATCAGCGCAATAGAAACATCTACCGGCTTTTCGGATGCATCAACCCGAGCCTGGTATTCCCCGTTCCAAAGTGCGGCTGGAATAAATTCAGGATCAAGTTCTGGCTTAATTAACACCTTTATATTCAAAATATTATTCCTCATTTTAAGGGGAGAATACGAGAATCCCAATTCCACATAAAGATCAATAATTTATCTGTATTGACTATAATTTAACAATATTGACTTTTTAGAGTTCGGCGGTATTCTAAACCCATGAACGATTCGATACTCGCCGAACCAAAAGATTACTTTAAAGGTATTATTCAAAGCCAGCTACCGACTCCCACCGATATTCTGCTGTTCATGCGCACCACCAAAGAGACCCTACAGCAGGAAGCCTTACTGAGTCGATCGCACCATCGCTTTGTCCTGATATTCAATCTTAAAACCAACGGTCATATCCATGTCGACAACCGCGTACTTTCATTTTCTCCCGACCAAGCTTTACTGGTTCTGCCCTACCAATTTCACCACTATAGCCAGCTGGCATCATCGCGGCTGAATTGGCTCTTTTGTACGTTCGAGTTCAAGACTGAAGCCTTTCTTGAGCCGCTGAGAAATCGTGTTTTGGATGCGCAGAAAAATACGCGAGATGCACTGCTGGAGGACTGGAAACGATGCATGCACCCGTCGTCCCAAAGCAAACTACAAGAGGAGCAATTGCAAGCCACGCTCATCAGGTTGCTTCTCATGTTAAAAAAAGAGGAACAATCCTCGAATATCACTCTTCCGCCCGAACCTCAACAGAGTCTAGTGCGAACCATCAACCAATGTATGTCCGAATGGCGCAGACGAACCGTTGTTGTTGCTGATTTAGCTGACAAATTAAATCTATCCGAATCGCGATTGCGCACCCTTTTCAAGGAGGCTGCCGGCATTCCTTTGGGGAGCCACATCCAGAACTATCGATTCAATCGCGCCATGTCCTTGCTACGAACATCTGATCTATCGATTGCAGAAGTCGCCGAAGAAGCGGGCTTCGGTTCGCCGCAATCCTTCAGTCGTATCTTCAAGAAAACCACCGGCCAAACTCCGCGCGCCTATCGGCTTCGGGAATAAATGATCTCACGGACGAATCGGCAAATGCATTAGCGTGATCCCATCGAAGAAGCAGGGCTGACCCTCAGTCAGCAATCCAACGTGCGAAGGGGGCCATTCGCCTTCGACCTCCAACATCGGCTGGCCATTAAGTTCAATAATCACTCGATCCTTGAGCTTAACGCAACGGAAGAAATAGCTCGATTCCACCGCCACATTAACCCGCATCTCCTGTGGCCGGGATACCATGCCGGAGACTTCAAAATCAGCATCGTCCGGTGAATTATCGTAGATTCCAATCCCCACATGACTTCCGATTTCCGGGCGGATGTTATGTGGATTAAGAATGCCCGGCTGTTGAATTTTCGGTTTGGGTTCGTCGGTGGTACGGAAACGTCCATCGCTCCAGAGCATCGGTTCGCGTTCGTTCGGAAGGCGGGCATAACGGATCGAAATATCGTCGAGTGGAACAAAGAATTCCTGTTGTAACGAGGTATATCCCCCTAACAGCCAACGGATTTCTAATCCCTTAATAATGGATTCAGAACGTAGCGTGTAGACCCACGCGGCGACCTCCCGATAGGCCGTCTTCTCATCATTCAAATGCCGCCTCGGAATGCTCCGAGCGAGCGATTTTACGAAAGGACCGACGGGTTGGCCATTACGCATACCCGACACCACCAGTTCGCGATTGCGTGTATCAATCATCGCCTTAAGATAGTTCTCCGAATCGGTAAATACCGGAAAGACTCCATACAACCGCACCTTACCCTCCTCCAATTTTTCGGTGCGGGCATTTACGGTAAATTCATATTGATCGAGCAGATCGCCCTTAAAGACGCGGCCAGAAACAGAGTGCCGCTTTTGTTCCAATCCGCGCCCTTCATGAAGCCTCCATTCGCCGGCGGGTCGTGTTCCGTTGGCGGCCGCTCCCCAGCCGGTGATGTGCTTGCCATACTCATCCCAGCCGACGGTATAAGTCACACCGTCGAACCGAGCCTTCGTATTCCGGCAATACAGCCCCGGAACAGCGGAGCCAAAAAGCTGAGTCTTAATCGGCTCCGGCGTCAGCTTAAATCCATCCAACATCAACTCAAAATTCCCGCCGTTTTTGATCACGCGTAGCCGATGCAAAGGGTTGCCCTTCACCGCAACATCTGGAGGAGCCTCCTGCCACCGGAAGGCCTGGGGCAATTTGAATCGATCCGATTCGATTTTCCCCGGCTCAAGTCGGTACGTCCACGTGTGCTCCGCTGGATTAAGGCTGATCACCAAATCCCGCTGTCCATCGCTATACGCCACAATTCCCACCTCGCCCTCACCGTTTTCTGGGAAACGAATGTAGGTTTCAAATAAATAGTGAACCGCGGGTTTCTACCGAAGATAGGCCTTGCCTACTCCCGCAGAGGCAACCTGTTGCAATGCACCGTCCACTACATGCCAATCGCCATCGCCAAATTCCCATGCCGACACCTCTTTCGTCGGGAATGAATCGCTGAACGTAGGCGGGGCCGGCGGCGGGTGATAGCCTGGTGTATAGGTCGTAGTCGGGCCATCCACCACCATTTCGTTCCCATAGAAAAAGATGCGGTCGAGTCCCGGCCCGGCAATCCCATCCCAATAGGCCCGATACGTCAGCCATCGTTCGAACCCATTCGGCCCCTCGATCACCCGCGGATTATCCAGCCCAGAGACGGTGGGTTCAACCGGCGCATCGCCGGCATCGAATAGGCCAAAATCAATGGCACGGAACTCCCCATTTTCTTTCGACTCGGCTCGCACGGCAAGCACGTTGCCTTCCGGCCTGAATGTGCCGCCGTCTAGACGTCTGTTAATGTATGTGGGCGTAGTGCCGGTCGACTCAAATACCTTTTTTCCATTCAAGAACACCTGCACTGCACCTTCATGTCGGATATACAACACGGGCGTTTGGGGTTGCCCAACGGGGAGATCGAACGTACGGCGAATCCAAATAGGGCCGGACTCCCATTTCGTGCGGAGCGATTGGATCCGTTCGCCTCCATCCTCGAACGGGTCGCCAAAGCCGCCTTTCCCCGATCGCCATCCCTTTAAATCAAAATCAACATTCATCCAACCCGGCGCGGGTTTCTTCAGGCTATAGCGCGCCTTCCACTCGGCATATTCGCCCGAGGGCAACAGCGTTTTATAGGTCCGCGCTAGTCGCTCCATATTACGTACCATCAGCGGATTGGATGCTTTATCAGAATGATCGAATCGTAAAATATTCTCATTCACCGCCACGTTGATTTCGCGCAATCCCGTTCGTGGACCGGGTTGATTGACCGCATAGAGCAGATAATAGTTTCCGCGATAATTCAGCATCTCCGGCTGGCCAAGATTTGAACATTCTAACGAGTCCCACTTACCCTGACGTCCATCCAACAATTGCTTCGGACGAGCCGCGGGCCTCCATGGCGTAGCCAAATGGTGCAACCAAATCTCTCCCGCGCCTTTACTTCCGGATTTCCGGCTCACAGCAAATAACGCACCGTCCCCATCCTGAAAAAGTCGTAAATGCTCGCCCGAAGGAGCCGACTCGATCCACGTGGAAAATCCCTTATGGGGGTGAGCAGAAACCGCATAACCCTTCCCCGCCACATAGAGATAAAAAAGCCCATTACGATAGAGCAGCTCATTCGCACCGCCGGCAGGCCCTTCTAGTAGAGCCCCCGCCGACACCCAATCCATTAAATTTACGGAAGTCCAGATCCCCCCGGTGGTTTCAGAATCCAGTCCATAATACGCTCCATTGTAGCGTATTACCGACCCCGGAAACCCAACCGCCTGCGGATTATCCATGGCCAAAGAGCCCGTCACCATAAAGGCCACCAGTCCTCCACCTAAAATTCGCTTGATCCACTCGCTCATCTCGCACTCCCTTTCATCACCGGAAACAGCATCCCACAAGATCGAAATCTTTCATAACCGTATCTCTTGATTTGTTACCCTGAGGGTCGAACACGGAGCATGGCGATCCCTGACGGCTAAGATAGCCGTTGGATAAATAAAAAGAGATCGCCAAGGGCCTCGGCTTGCCCACCGAGGCCTTGGCAAAGAGATTGGTGGAGGCGGGGGGAATCGAACCCCCGTCCGAATAAGAGTCACAACAGCTTCTACGTGTGTAGTCAGGCATTAAAGATTCGCCGCCTCCGCTGCCGCCTGTCTGGGCCACTTTGGTCGCTAGGATCCTGTTGATTCTTGCTCCTCCCCCCGCATCCCCGGGTTTGGCGCCAGCCTGTTATCGTCGCCTCTATCCCTTAACAGGCATCAGGGTAGAGACGTAGCGGAACTATGCCGCTAGTGCGTAACTTTCGTCTGCATTTATGGTTTTTGGACTCCTTTTTACGAGGCCTGGAGACCAACCTCGACACGCCACTGAAGCTTCAACTTACCCGTCGAAACCAGTCGCCCCCAATACATGGGAAGAGGCGTAGAGAACACCAAAATGGTATAAACGTCAACCCGTGTAGTAAAAAATTAGATCTCCGCCTTGGGATAGGAGCCGAGAATGGTCATCAGCGAGCAGTGCTCGTGCAACTCTTCAAGGGTGCGCGCCACAATTGGGTCGGCAGCATGGCCGTCGATATCGACGAAGAAATAGTATTCCCACGCCTTATTTTTACTGGGGCGCGATTCAATCTTGGTCATGTTAATGTCAGCGGCCTTGAAAACAGAGAGGGCATCGTAAAGCGCGCCGACCTTATGTTTCACGCCAAAAACGACGGAGGTTTTATCGATTCCTGTAGCCGGTCCATATTTCGGAGAAATCACGAGAAAGCGCGTGGTATTTCCACGCAGATCTTGAATATTTTCAGCAAGGACTTCGATGTCGTACATATCGGAGGCCATTACGCTGGCAATCGCCGCGGCACCGGGGGTTTCGAGCGCCAACTGCACCGCCTTGGTGGTGCTCTCCACCGGCGAGAGCTTTACTTGAGGCATGTTGGCGTTCAGCCAATTACGGCATTGCCCAAAAACCTCCTGCTTGCTGAAGATGAGATTTATTTCTTCTTTCGGATGGCTGGAGAGCAAGGTTAGCGAAATGGGCAGGTAGATTTCCGCACAAATTTTTAGCGGAGTCGTGGCAAACTGATCGAAGGTATGGGTCACGGCACCCTCGGTCGAATTTTCAACAGGAACCACCCCATAGTCGGCCGAGCGGCTCTGAACGGAATCAAATACTGCACTGATGGTTCCGGTCGGGATATAATTAACACTTACCCCAAACTTACCGCGAGCGGCTTGGTGCGTGAAGGTGGCTTCGGGGCCAAGGTAGGCAATTTTCATATCGGTTTCGAGCGATAGCGCGGCCGACATGATTTCACGGTAAATCGCGTGCGCCGATTCCTCCGGCAATGGGCCCTCATTGAGCCGCTTGATTTTATCAAACACTGCGCGCTCGCGAGCAGGCACATAGATTTCAGCCCCGGTCTTATTTTTCTCCGCACCAATATTCAACACCACGTTAATGCGTTCGTTCAACAGACTAATAATTTCGCTATCGAGTGTATCGATCTGGTTTCTCAAGTCATCGAGATTCATGATTCTAATCCTTCTTCGGCCGCTTCTTCCGCGCCCTTTATTTCTTCGTTGAGTGCCGCGACCGATTCATCTTCCGTAGCTTCGGCGGAGGGTTTCTTTTCACTGAGTTCCTTTTCCATTTCGGGAAAGGTTTCGGTGCTTTGCTTTTGGCCTTCTTCCGGCATCGCACGCTTGAGCTCCGAACTTCCAGGAAGATCTTCGATCGTATTAATCCCAAAATGTTCCAAGAATCTTTGGGTGGTCCCAAACAGCCATGGCCGGCCGGGGAGCTCGCTACGCCGGACGACGCGGACGAGCTGCATATCGATCAGCTTACGTAGCACGGCATCGACCGACACTCCACGCACTTCTTCAATCTCCGAGCGAAGGCATGGCTGGCGATAGGCTACGATTGCGAGCGTTTCGAGGGCCGGCTTAGAGAGGCGCATCGTCTGATTCTTTTCCAACAGTGCGCGAACAAATGGCCCGCAGGCGGCATCATTCTGCAGGCGATAGGCATCCGCCACCTTCGCCACATCCAGCCCCAACTTTGCTTTGGCCAAATCTTCCTGAAGTTCCTCCAGAGCCCCTTTAATTTGGGCGTCCGTCGCCTTGGCATATTGCTCGTAGGGGCCACTAAATCCGTTCCCCGTTTCGATCATCGCCTTACGCATACGCTTGATCGACAGCGGTTCCTTGGCCGCAAACAACAGCGCCCCAACAATTTGTTTCAGTTCTGGAAGTACATCAACCGTGCTTTCGCTCATGCTAATCTCCGTCCTAGAGTAATTCTCCACCCACGATCCCCTCTTCTTCGAGGGCTTCGATCCCGTCTTTCTCCGGCTCGCGCGGTTCGACCATAATAGTGCCGAAATGATCCTCCTGCACCGCCGCAATCCGGTTGAGCTTTATCAGTTCGAGCACCGCAAGGAAAGTGCAGATAATCTCCTGCCGCGACTTCATGCCTGTAAATAAATCGGTAATGCTCAGCCGCTTCATCCTTTTCAGATTTTCGACGATATAGGTAATCTTCTGCGAAACGGTATATTCTTCCGCAAAAATTTCCTGCAGATCTTCCTCTTGCACCCGGCCCAACGCATCGTTCAACGATGAAATTAAATCGAAGATGCTCGCATCGCGCAAATCTACATCCGGAGGGGTGCCTAGCTCGACGTGCTCGCTCTCGCGGCCAAACACGTTTTCCATGTGTAGTTCGAGGTCTTCGAGGTGGTCGGCGGCGTCTTTAAATTTTTTGTATTCCACCAGCTGACGTACTAGATCCCATCGCGGGTCCTCCGCGTCCTCCTCTTCCATATCAGGCCGTGATTCTGCGGGAAGTAGCATGCGGCTCTTGATCAACATCAGCGTCGCCGACATCACAATAAAGTCGCCCGCAATATTCAAGTCGAGCACCTTCATCAGCTTGAGGTATTCCATATACTGGTCGGTCACCCGTCCAATCGGAATGTCATAAATATCCACCTCGTCCTTTTTGATCAGGTACAAAAGCAAATCCAGCGGGCCCTCGAACACTTCGAGCGTAATTTTGTAGTCGTCTTGAATTAAATCCATGGGGTTGTTCACATTCCCTGTTAATAAAAATTAAATTATATGCCCAGCACTCTCCGAACAGCATCATCTAAATCATCGCCTGATGGTAAATTGGATCCTCTGATAAAACGTTTGGAAAAATCTGATAAGGTAAATTTTAAACTTCGTTTAAAAATCAAATCCCGTTGTTCACCCGGTAGGGCTTCAGGAGACAGCCCATAGGTATGAACCGTAAGAATATCACTGGCTGACTTCCTTTTCCGCTGAATATCACGCCCAATAACATCTTCGAATTTTTGGTACACGATATCAGGTAATATAAAATAAAGCCCATGACTCACCAGTGAAGAACGAGAATAGATCAGTCCCTTCCGAATCAGCTGAGGAATCAATCGTTTATGCACGTTTGCCCAATTCATTCCATGCTCGGAGGATGGTATGCTCGTTGTTGAAGCATCCACGTTTTTGTAGGCATACCAACAATCTCGATAATTCCCCGTAATATCAATACTTTGCACCTCTACCCCAACGTACTCGATCAATTCGCCCTCCTGCACCTTGGCAAGCACCCAGTCCATGGACATATGCCCACCAATATTCACTTCTTTGCCTGAATTGTGTCCCAAGGCAACTACACAGGTTTCTTTTCGCTCCCGGACAGGAATAAATTCCTCGTAGGTAAAAAAATCAATCTCATCACCAAAAACCTCAGCAGAAACTTTTCGTAAGCAATTGTATTTATTCGCATACAACCTATTTGGACAAATAATACAGTCCCCATATGGGCTAGTTACACTACATGTTCCATAAACAATGCTCTTGTCGTGGTTCGTCTTAGTACAGGCCTTGTTAATGAATGGACATGCTTCCAGGTTCCAAAGGGAGCGGCTGGAGGAGCTCAAATCGGCAGGAGCGTATCCGAAGATTTCAACGAGATCCTTTTTGGGACGGTTAAGCATAAAATACCTCTTTGATCATTTGGTGGATTTCATCGCCAATCGCTTTTCCAAGCAATGGAGGAACTGCATTACCAACTTGTTCATACTGCTGGGTAACTGTTCCCGTAAAACGATACGTATCAGGAAAAGACTGAATTCTTGCCGCTTCGCGAATCGATATAACCCTGTCCTGAGTTGGATGAAAGAAACTCCCCCAATGAGGATCACACTTTGTTAATACAGTTGAACAGAGACCATCTGGAGAAAGCCTTCCATACCTTTTGGTATGATCGCTTCGCCGGGCGCGTTGAAGCCCTTTTGGCAATAGTTCAAATGGCACGTCCCGCCAGCTACCACCTTGAGGGATATGCTTGAGTCGTTCTAGGTTGATTTTCGCCAGTCGATTACATTTATGGTTTTTAAGAGACGAGGATCCCTTTCTTAAGTATCGCTGATAGTCGCAGGACGGTTCAGAAGCATATTTCTGGTTTTCATTAACAACTTCGGGCGTAATTGCTGGAAGATCGGACATGGCATCCCAAACCGTCGTAGGTTTTTTCAATTGACCACTAAATAACGGATCAACCTTTAAGCAGAGCGTTTTCGCGCCCGTAAAATTTGCGACGGCTTTCGCATCGTATTGAGGCTGTGGGAACCGAATAGAAAATCCTACTTTTCTAATGCCAATAAATACCGTGCGGAAACGCATTTGCGGAACCCCGTAGTGACCCGCAAACAGAATACGATGATCTACGCTGTATCCCAGCGTCTCCAGCTCCTTGTAAATTTGCTCCACTACGGTGCCTTTCCCCATGGAAATAATTCCGGGAACATTTTCGATCAGAATGGCCTTCGGCTTTAAACAAGAAACAACTCGGATAAACTCCTTGAATAAATGATTGCGTTCATCATCAAGAGATCGAATCGGAGCATTTACAGAAAAACCCTGACAGGGTGGCCCCCCTGCCACTAAATCTACCTCCCCTTCCTTGACTCCTCAAAGAACCTTAATTTCCTCTTCTGGCACACCGCGAATATCACCAGAAATCATCACCGCTTGTGGATGATTTTCTTGGTAGGTTTTCGCATAACAAGGAACCAACTCATTCGCAAGCACAGAGGCGAACCCTGCCATGCGAAGACCGCAGGACAATCCTCCTGCCCCTGAAAATAAATCTACAACCTTGTACCTATCGTTCTTCATCAATTACTCCAAGCCGACCGCTTGCCGGGCATTTTTAAGTGTTTCACGGGCGAGTACTGAGGCCTTTTCAGCCCCTTGACGCAACACGTCATTCACATAATCCATATCGGCGGAAAGTTCGGTGCGTTTCTCGCGCATCGGCCCGAAGTGCTCATTCATCTTCTCAAGCAGTGCCGTCTTGGCATGTCCATAACCCATACCGCCCGCGCGGTAGCATTCCGCCAGTTCCGCCTGTTCCTCTGCGGAGGCAAAAAGTGTATAGAGCGCATAGACGTTGCACGTGTCTGGATCCTTTGCATCTTCCAGCTCCTTACTATCGGTCAATATTTTCATGACCCGCTTCTTGAGCGGCTTGCCTTCGTTAAAAATTTCAAGGGTATTGCCGTACGACTTCGACATCTTCTGCCCATCGACGCCCGGCACCACCGCCACATCCTCACGGATCGAAGGCTCGGGAATGGTGAATACTTCACCAAAAGCGTTATTAAAACGAATCGCTAAATCCCGGGTCACTTCCACATGCTGCTTCTGGTCGCGGCCGACCGGAACCACGTTGGAGTTGACCGCCAGAATATCGGCCGCCATCAGTACGGGATAGGCAAAAAGGCCGTGCGAGGCCGCCATGCCCTTCGCGACCTTATCCTTATAGGAGTGGCAACGTTCCAACAGGCCCATCGGCGTCAGCGTCGAAAGTAACCAAGCCAGCTCGTGAACCTCCGGCACATCGCTCTGGCGATAAAATGCCGTTTTATTCGGATCAATCCCGCACGCCAGAAAGTCTAAAGCCACATCCATCGTCATTGAACGGAGAGCGGCAGGATCTTGCACCGTAGTCATTGCATGATAGTTCGCGATAAACAGATACGCCTCGCCTTGCTCCTGTAGCTCGATCGCCGGCTTCATCATCCCGAAATAGTTTCCGATATGTAATTTACCCGACGGCTGTATGCCCGAAAGTATTCTCATTAAATTCACTCCAAACTCTTTACCCACAAACAGGAGCAAGTTTTACCCGTTATCCAAACTCGTTACAAATCCATAAGTAACGAGTTATCTCGGTACAGCCCCTTCCTGCTAGAGCATTTAACCGTTAAAGCGCCATACATACTTACAGCACTCGATTTCATAGGCACAGCGATATCAGGTCTCCGCCCATGTACGATTCATTGCATGCGATTGAAGAAGGGAATGGTCCTTCTGCAAATGATTTGGTTTTAAATAAACTTTCCATTTCCGATTTTTCTCCGAAAACTGAGCCACTCAGGAAAATAGTGCAAACAAAGGAGATCTAGGCATAAAAAAAACGAACCAAATTTGACTCTGGTTCGTCTAAGAATGATTGGCTCCTGCGGTAGGACTCGAACCTACAACCAAGTGATTAACAGTCACCTACTCTACCATTGAGCTACGCAGGAATTCTCGAAAGAAGCTGAAAAGGTACATGAATACTCGGGGAAGTCAACTCCCCGAATTCAACTTTTTAAATCCCATTACAAGGCCTCGTAAACCGGTTTAATTTTACCGATAACGGGATCGTTTCACACCATCTCCTGCCGACCAGAAATGGCTCGTGCAAGCGTGGAAGAATCGGAGTATTCAATCGCACTACCCGCAGGAAGGCCAAAGGCGATCCGACTGACCTTTACTTCGCGCGTCGCTAATACTTCTTTGAGGTAGCTGGCCGTAGCATCGCTTTCAACATCCGTGCCGAGCGCAATCAAAATTTCTTCAATCTCCTCGTCCGCGATGCGCTGGAGAAGCCGATCCACCCGCAGGTCCGCCGCACCGGTTCCGTGCATGGGCGATAGCTTGCCCATTAAGGCATGGTAGCGCCCATGGAATCCGCCTGATTGTTCGATTTTCATGATATCGCTGGGCGTCTCTACCACGCAAAGAATTTGAGCATCGCGGCGGGGTTTAATGCATAGCCCGCAAGGATTTTCCAAGGTCAGCGTCATATTGCCACACCGCTCACAGCAGGCGATCCCTTCATCGGCTTCCAGTAAGGCATTCGCTAAAATTCGCATCAATCCTTTTTGATCCTGAACCACAGCCATGGCCATGCGCTCGGCCGTGCGGCGGCCGACGCCCGGGAGGCGGCTCAAAGCTGCCACGAGGTTATCGAGAGGGATTAGATGCTTCATAGAAAAAGGGTTTAAATTTTAAATCGGAGGCTCTGATTCCACCTAAAAGGGGAGGTCGATACCGGCAGGAAGTCCCATTTCCCCCGTTAGTTTACTCATTTCCTTACCCATGGTGTCCTGAGCCTTGCTCAGCACTCCATCAACAGCGGCTAGCACGAGGTCTTCAAGCATATCTACATCGTTCGGATCAACGGCGTCCGGATTGATTTTAATGCTTTTTATTTTTAGGTCGCAGGTGGCCACCGCCGTCACCATTCCGCCGCCCGCAGAAAACTCTACTTCCATTTTCCCGAGTTCCTTCTGCTTTTTCTTCATATTTTTTTGAAGATCAGCCGCCTGCTTCATCATTTTCATCATGTTCATATGGGTTAATCCTTATCTTTCTGGTGATTAAATTCTCAGGAAATCCTATTCCCGTATTTCGGAAATTTGGCCATTAAAGGCTTCCACTACCGTTTTCACAACGGGATTCGCATACCATTTCGCTTCGCCGGTGTGACTCGCTGCAGGATTGTTGCTCGCCGTCGGAAGCACAGGATTCGCCGATAACGACGGGCGTTGATCGGGCTTGAGGGGTTCGAACACCATACCGAGAAGGCGCCCCACACGTTTTTCGACCTCTCGAGCCAGCGCAAGTTTAATCCGGGGGTTGTCGAAACGCTCCAATTCGTTGGAAAATTCGGGATCGAATCCTACCACGAGGTGCGTGGCATCTGTACGTAGCGGAACGGTATCGAGAAAATAACGACGGGAAAGCGGGTCGGCTTTCGAAATATGGGCAACGATATCGGGCCAATTTTTCAGCAGGAGGGGGGCCTCATCCCCGGGCGATGGCTTTTTTTTTTGCGGCGCGGTGGAGTTATCTTTCGAAGGCGAGTCGGCAATTACAGCGAAGGCTGGCGCGCCAGATTTAAAGTTTTTTTTTAGCTCAGCCACCTGTTTAAGCAGCTCATTGAGCGTTACGGTTTCGGCGGCGCGCGAACAGCGAATCAGGCCGGTTTCAAGCAGGGTTTTCTTCGAGAGAGCATACCGCATGCGACCATCGGTTTCGACCAATGCATCGATAATGCGGAGTACACGACCGGCCTCAGTTTCGGCGGCCAGGTCCGTATAGAACTTCATTTGCGCCTCTGGCAGTTCGAGGACGGCTGCATCTTGTCCGGCATAAAGTACAATGAGCAAATTTCGGAAGTGTTCCATCAATTCCATCACCACGCGCTGGAGGTCTTTTCCAGCACGGTCCATCTCGGCAATGATATTAATGAGGCTGGGGATATCAGACTTCAGGATGGCGACGGACAGATTTTCAAGGACGTGGCGCGACACCAGGCCAAAGACAGTAAGTACATCGTCTTCTTCAATCGCTTTTCCTCGGAAGGAGATAATTTGATCGAGCGCGGATTCAGCATCGCGCAAACCGCCTTCGGCACCGCGTGCGATGGCCAGCAAAGCGTCTTCGGAAATGGTAACGCCCTCTTCGTCGCACCCTTTCCGAAGGCGATCGACGATGTCCTGTACGGAGATTCGACGGAGGTCAAAACGCTGACAGCGCGAGAGGATGGTGGGTAAAACCTTGTGTACGTCCGTCGTGGCAAAGATAAATTTAACGTGCGGCGGCGGCTCTTCGAGCGTCTTGAGAAGCGCATTGAAGGCCTGTGTCGAGAGCATGTGTACTTCGTCGATGATATAGATTTTAAATAGGCTGCGGGAGGGAACATAGCGAGCGTTGTCGCGAAGGTCGCGGACTTGATCCACCCCGTTGTTGGAGGCTCCGTCGATTTCAATGACATCGAGATTGTTCCCCGCCATCACTTCTTTGCAGGAGTCGCATACGTCGCATGGATAAGGCGTTGGACCTTTCTCACAATTGAGTGCCTTGGCCAGAATTCGCGCGGAGGTCGTTTTTCCAATACCGCGGGAACCAATGAAGATATAGGCGTGCGCCACCCGGCCCGTCTCGATGGCATTGGTCAGTGTTCTAGTGACGTGTTCCTGCCCGACTACATCAGCAAATTGCTGCGGGCGCCATTTTCGTGCTAATACTTCATAAGCCATGAATTAAATGTCCTGTCGAAATTAGTGCTGTGCACCCCTAGTCGATCGTCGGCCCGCAGCAAAGGTTTTGGTTTCGCGCTCCGCTCCGGATATTTCTGGCACCCGAAAAAACAAAGTTTACCGCTGCTGCCTTCCGACCCTGACGGGGTTCGCCCGTTCTCGTCGCCTAAAAACCATCGCTTCAACACGTTCCACCAAAGATTACCGCCAGCCTTCTGCCTCATAGGGGAATTCAATCCTGCTATAGCGGATTGCAGGTTACAGGCGACCGCTAAACGCCCATCTAGCACAGCAGAGAACAACATACGTGGAGCCATGATCGAAGGCAAGCCTCCAAGACAATAAGAAGGACTACAGAAGAGTAAAAAAATAGTGTGACAAGGCGCGGAATGATATGGAAGTTGGTTTTATTTTATTGGGGAACTTGTATTTCTGGGGGTGACTTCTCTCGGCGATCTCGCCGGGATGGGTGGCACAGAAACCAAGGCCGCGATCGTCGGATATTTCCATACCCACCCTCGCAGTCAGAGCGCATCGATTCGGGTTAATTGGCTCTGCGAAGTAGAAATAGACCGCCGAACTGACCCACCACGATCGGTATCCAAGGAATGAGCCATGGGTAGAGCGCGGGCGTTTTATCGAAGGTATCGGAGAGGATCATAAAGATGTAGTAGACGAACATGATTGCCAAACTCATGACCATACCGATGGAAGACTCCTTGCGGTGCGAGGTCATCCCTAATGGGATAGCGATCAGGACAAACATGAAGGGCGAAAGCGCTAAGGCGATGCGTTGGTTGGCTTCCACTAGATTTCGGGAACGCTCGATCTGGGTGTCTTTTTCATTGAGCTGGGTGTTTTCTATTTCCGCATTTCGAATGTGGTAAGCCAGTTCAAAAATGGTCATGTTTTTTCGTTTTTTAGCCACGTTCTTTTCCCCGAGCAACTCGTTAAAATCCAGTCGAATGGGATAGTTCCGGGCGTTCACATAGCGAGTCTTACTGGAGTCGGCGGGATCGTTGGGGTCGGGGATTTCGATGCGCACGTCGAAGAGGTCGATCTTCAGTTCTCCCTTTTCTTTATCGGCGGTCATGATGCCACTACCCGCACGGATGCTGCCCGTCACCTCGTCCGTCTCCCTGTCGATTTCATAGACGACGAGGTCGCGCACTCGGTTCTTATTTTTTTTTCCGACGTAGATCATATAGCCTGGGAATTCGCGGATGAATCGCCCTTCCTCCAACAACTTGATCGGATCCTCCACGCCCATGCCTTTGATCAATTGTCGGTTCGCATAGGTGGTCGAGGGGTAGACGACACAGTTGTTGTATAGACAAATTCCTGAAAGCAAGAGCGAGATGAACACGATGGGCGATGCGATCTGCCACATGCTCAATCCGCTACTTTTCATTGCGCTAATTTCGCTGTCGGAAGAGAGCCGGCCAAAAACGAGCAACGTTGCAAAAAGGGCACTAATGGGAATCGAATAGGCGAGCGAGTAGGGAATATTATAGAGGAAAAAACGCCCGACCACACCGATGGAGATCCCACGCGCCATAATATCGATCACCTTGTAGATGGCCCCAATCGTAAAGGCAAAGGTAATTAGCAACATCGCCACGGAAAAAATGATCAGGTAATCTTTCGCTAAATATTGATTCAGTTTGCGCAAAATTCGTTCTCCTAAGAAAAGGTACAATGTACTGACGAAGCCGAGCTAGCTCAAGTTAAGAGGCAATCGAGTTGCTGTCCTTTGTGAATCTCGTTTTAATGCAATCCAATCAATATTGGATATCCATGAACCTACGTGAACAGATTGAATACGCCGCAACGGCGGGAGTCCTGAAACTATGCCGCGTCCTCCCCGAAGGAGCCGTCTATTCCTTATTCAAGGGCTTCGGCTTGCTCATCCATGCCACTGCGGGGCGACGTCGCAGGCTTTCCCTTCGTAATACGGAAATCGTATTCCCCGAAAAAACACCGGCTGAGAGAAAGCTCATTGTAAAAAAAGCCTACCTCAATTTAACCGAATCCATGGCCTTAAACACCTTGATCACCACCGGAAAAATATCCGACCAGCGCCTAATGGATATGGTCAACCCGACGGACTGGGAAAAACTTCACCTGCGACTTGCCGAATCAGAAACGGGCCTATTATTTTTCTCAGGGCACCTGGGGAACTGGGAGCTGATGGCCCAATATATTGGAATGAAAATCAAGAAAGAGTTCGGGATTCCTTTCAACGCGATCGCCAGAAAAACCAATAATCAATTACTTGAAGACCGCATTGTGCGCCCTTCACGCGAACATTTCGGGGTGAATGTACTCTACAAAAAAAATGCCCTGATGCGTTCCGTTAAAGCGCTCAAGAGAGGTGAATCCGTCGGAACAATGATCGATCAACGCCTCAGTCTCCGGGAAGGAATTTCGGTTGATTTTTTTGGCAAGGCTGCGGGTACGAGTGCCATGCCCGCGCTGCTTCAGATTCGATTTGGCATTCCTACCCTTCCCTTTTTTATGATCAAATACGCGCCCCGAAAATATCGATTTTTGATTGGTGATCCCGTCCCATGGACCGACACCGGAGCTCCGATGAAGGAACAAGCTCAAGAACTAACCCGCATCCATCAAAAAATTCTAGAAGACATGATCAAAGAGTATCCAGATCAATGGTTCTGGATGCATAACCGTTGGGGCCTTCCAAAGGAAAAATGATGATGAGCGCATTGATCATTAGCGATGGAAAACCTGGCCACTTCAATCAATCCATTGCCTATTGCAAACACCTGGGATTGGATTACGAAATCCTCGAAGTCGCCTATAAAAGTAAAACGCACAAAGCCTTCTCTTACCTCCTCGATCGCCTAGGCATCTACTCGAAATCACTCTTTTCCAAAAACCCAAAGCCTAAAGCCCAAGGCCTTTCCTTCATCGTCTCCACCGGCTCCACCACCTACTACGCCAATAAACTACTCGCCAAAAAATGGAGTCTTCCCAACATCGCCATCCTCCACCCTAAAGGCTATCGGCTCGATTTTACCCACATTTTTTGTCCCTTTTACGACCACCCGCCCCAACGCAATAACATTACCGAACTCCCCCTCAACCTCTGCGCCGCCGACCCCGCCTTCTTCCAAGACCAAGCGGCACGATTTGCGACCCAACACACGCCCAAAAAGCCAGCGATCGGCATCATCATCGGCGGCCCCAACGCCGTCTCCGACATTGATCCCGAACAGATCCGAAGCCAGTTGACCCAAATCTTCGCGTTGACAGAAGGCATGGAGCGCTGGGTCACTACCTCCCGCCGTACCCCGCCCGAAGTGGAACAGATTATCGAAAGCTTCCCGTTCGACTACCAACTCATTAACTCGCGCGATCCCTACAACCCCGTTCCGGCCTTCATCCAGCTCTGCGAACGGCTCTTCGTGACCTCCGATTCCGCCTCCATGCTCAGCGAATGCGCCAGCTTCGGCACCGCCAAAGTGGAGATCCTGATGAACCGGCAAACAAAATCGCCCAACAAGTTCGAGGAGCTCATCCATGGGTTGGAGGACCTCGGAGCCGTTCACGTATTTGATGGAACGCTCGGAACGGCCGATACGAAGATCGATCTCTCCGAATTGCTCCGCAAGCAAATAGCCGGTTTATCCTTAAAGTTCAATTGACAGCGAACGCCCGCCGACTTACTTTAATCTTACCAATAAAAGAGGTTAATCATGATATCCACCAAGTTATCGAGCAAAGGCCAAGTCATTATTCCAAAAGCGATCCGATCCAGACATCACTGGGAAACGGGGCAGGAGTTCATTGTGATCAACCAGAAAGACAACATCATCCTCAAACCCAAAGCACCATTCACCGAAACCTGTCTCGGAGAAGTTGAAGGTTTCCTGAAACATAACGGGAATCCCCTTTCACTTGAAGATATGGACAAAGCCATTCAGACAGGAATAAAGAGGCTGCATCAATGATCGCAGTCGATACTAATATTATTGTGCGGCTTCTGGTTCAAGACCATGAGCTACAATACAAACAGGCGCACAAGATCTTCCACAAAGAAAATCTTTTTGTTCCCGACACCGTCCTGTTTGAAACAGAATGGGTGTTGCGCTACGCATACAAGTACTCAGGGAAAATGATTCACCAAGGCCTCATTCGACTACTCGGCCTTCCGAATGTCAGCGTAGTCGATGCAGTAAAAATCCACACTGCGCTCGAATGGTACAAAAATGGAATCGATTTTTCCGAAGCCCTGCACCTTGCGGAAAGCGAGCACTGCGACCGCCTCGTCACGTTCGATAAAAAGTTTATCTCTAAATCAAAAAAACTATCAACCTGCACGGTCACATCACCCTGATCCCTATGCACATTGCCCAACTATTGCCGGAATTAAACCAAGGAGGGATTGAAACCCTGATCCTCAGCCTCAACCGCGAACTCGTCAAACGCGGGCATCGATCCACGGTTATCTCTAATGGAGGAACGCTGGCCGGCCAAATCGAAAACGATGGCGGACGACACATCACCCTCGACCTCTGCTCCAAAAACCCGCTGACCGTTCCTTTTCGCGTCAGCGCCCTCCGAACTCTGCTCTCCGACCTCCGCCCCTCCATTCTCCACGCCCATAGCCGCGTTCCCGCCTGGCTGGCCTGGTTTTCCAATAAAAAGCTCAACATCCCGTTCATCACCACCGTGCATGGATTCAACAGCGTCAGCAAATATAGCGCAATCATGACCCAAGGCGACCGGGTCATCTGCGTCAGCCACCCGATCAAGGACTATATCCAGCAACACTATAAACCCGCAGATACCCGCATCGATATAATCCACCCCGGCATCAACCCAGCCGAGTTCAATCCCGAAACGCTGGATCGCGATTGGATCAACAAATTCAAGGCGCAGTTCGGGCTCGATGGAAAATTTATCGTCACAACGGTCGGGCGCATCACGGAATTGAAGGATTATGAAACCTTTATCCGGGCCATCGACCTCTGCGCAAAAAACGAGCCGAATATCCTCGGCCTGATCGTGGGCGGCGTGCGCCACGATAAACAGGATTATTACGAGCGTCTCCAGCAACTCGTCCGCGAGCTTCAACTTGAATCGCATATCCATTTTACAGGCAGCCAAACGCACCTCGCCGAGATCTACACGCTGAGTGCCCTACTCGTCTCCTGCTCAAAAAAACCCGAAAGTTTTGGGCTCACCCTCATCGAATCTCTCGCCATGAACACCCCAGTCATTGCCACCCGGCACGGTGGACCGCTCGATATTATCCACGAAGGGAAAAATGGATGCCTCTTCGAACCACAACACCCTGAGGAGCTGGCCAAAAAAATGAGCGCAGAAAGCGCCCATCCCGCCACCTCCCTTCGGCTCGATACGTTAAAACGATTCGGGATTGATCGCATGCTCGACGCCACCATCGAAACCTACCAAAAAACAATTCAAGTTCGCGAAAAAAAATAAACCCTCTATTCTCGCCGGACAAAAAAGAGAGGCCCCGCCTATGCGGCTAGCCGCCCACAAAGCCAAGTCATATTACCTTCGGTTTAAGGGAGATGAATTTCCCATGTTTGCTCTTTGCTCTTGAGTCTCTTTTTCTGGTATTCTTGTGCTCTATTTTACAGGTACATTAGCGTATGAGTTTCGCAAAAAAAGAACCCTTAAATTGGAAGATCCTTAAGCGACTGTTTCCTTATGTTAAACCATACCGCTTGCGTCTATTTTCAGGAATTTTGTTTGGTCTCCTTTACGGCGTGGCCTCATTCGGGGTACTGGCCGCTCTGGGCTGGACGACTGGACTCATTTCTGGCGATGATCTAAGTAACATGGCTTCAGCGCCGGGTCTTCCGGCGATGCCCCAAGGCGGAGAAGGGCGACTCGAACTCAATCAGGTGATCAAAGCGGTCGCGCTACTCCCCCTTATTGCGGTGCTTCAGGGACTCATCTTTTTTGCCGGAAAGTATTTCGTCGAATGGGTCGGGAATCGAGTGGTTGCGGATATTCGCCTGAAACTTTTCGCGCATATCCATGCCCTGCCGATGCAGTTTTTCTCGCAAAGCCGCGCGGGTGATTTGATTTCGCGAATCACCAACGATACCAGTATTCTTACTGGGTTTGTGGCCAATGTGATTGCCGATGCCATCCGCGCTCCCTTCACCCTGATCGGCTCCATCGCCATTATGTTCTGGCGCGACTGGGAGCTTGCTCTCATGGCCTTGGTGGTCTTCCCCCTCTGCATCGCACCCATCGCCCTCATCAGCCGCCGAATTCGAAAGGCGGCCAAAAGAGGGCAGGAAAATACTTCGGATATGCTCTCGGTGGTTCAGGAGTCTATCGGCGGAGCGGTGGTGGTTAAGGCCTTCCAAATGGAAAAAGAAGAGGAGGCCCGATTTCACACCTTTAACACGCAGGTATTTAAGATGACCATGCGCCAAGCCCGCGGATTCGCCCTCGGCGAACCCCTCATGACCGGAGCTTCCGCCCTCTCCATGGCTGGCATCGTGGTCTATGCATATATGAACCAGTTACCCCTTTCGGTACTCATTACCTTTGGTGCGGCCATGATCAACATGTACAAACCGGCCAAAAAACTGAGCCAACTTCACATGCAAATTAACCGAGTTATCCCCAGTGCAGAACGAGTTTTTGAGATCCTTGATACCGAAAACACCATCTCCAACCGACCGGAAGCCACCCTATTTCAAGGCCCCGTGGAATCCGTTGAGTTTAAAAAGGTCTCCTTCGCATATGGAGATAAAAAGGTCCTCGACGATATCAACTTGACGGTGAACTCAGGGCAAAGCATCGCTTTCGTCGGGAGTTCGGGCGCAGGAAAAACCACGCTGGTTAACCTGATCCCTCGTTTCTTCGATGTAACGGAAGGCCACGTAGAACTGAACGGAAAAGATCTTCGAAATTATACGGTGCACTCTCTCCGGAAGCAGATTGGTATTGTGACTCAGCGAACCATTTTATTTAACCGTAGCGTGGCCGATAATATTTCATACGGTAGTCAAGATGCCACACGCGAACAGATTGAACGTGCCGCCCAACGCGCCAACGCCCATCAATTTATTACGGAACTTGAAAACGGCTACGACACCGTGATCGGCGAACAAGCCGCCCTGCTCTCCGGTGGCATGGCGCAGCGTGTGGCTATTGCTCGGGCGTTGCTCCGCAACCCACCGATTCTCATTCTTGATGAAGCCACTAGTGCGCTCGACAATGAAAGCGAGCGGCTCGTCCAGGGGGCCCTCAATGAACTCATGAAAGATCGCACCGTTTTCGTCATTGCCCACCGCCTATCTACCATCATCCACGCCGACTCCATCGTGGTGATGGACCAAGGAAAAATCGTCGAACAAGGTCCCCATACCGAACTGCTCAAAAAAGCGGGGAAATACAAATATTTCCACGACATGCAGTTTTCCGAAACCGCACCGAAGACAGAATGATTACAGTACGGAGTAAGACCATCCTAAACTATAATTCTACCCTAGCGAGGCCTAAGCAATGAATGAGACCGTCAACATCGTTACGCTGAAATGGGGCACCATGTACGGCCCAGAATATGTTAACCGCCTCTATCACGGCGTAAAGCGGCATCTCAAACGCCCGTTCCGATTTATCTGTTTCACGGAAGACACGACCGATGTCGAAGAAGGGATCGAGTGCCTCGACTTTCCCGACTTTCCAGTAAACCCCCTCTTTGTGTGGAGTGCGTGGCGCAAATTTAGCCTTTTGCGCGACGACGTTCCTTTTGACGGGCTCTCAATGTTCCTTGATCTCGATGTACTGATCACTGGGTCGCTTGACAAATTTTTTGAGTTTGGCCCGCCAGAGGATTTCCCGATTATCCACAACTGGGTTGAACCCCGAAAAACCCTCTTTCGTAAAGCCCCCGACATTGGAAATTCCTCCTGCTTCCGCTTCATGGCAAAACAACATTCCTACGCCTACGAACGGTTCATCGCCGAAGACGAAGCCATGGTCGCCGCCTATCCCACCGAGCAAGCTGGCCTGACCGACACCGTCCGCGAATTCAAAACCTACTGGCCTGACGAGTGGGTGCGTAGCTTCAAGCGCCACTGCCAGCGCTCTTTCCCCATCAACCGCCTTCTCCCTGCCAAATTTTGCCCCGAAGCCAGCATTATCGCCTTTCATGGAAAGCCTAATCCCGATCAGGCCATCGCTGGGTTCAAAGGCACAAAACCCCACCACTACGTTAAACCCACCGAATGGGTAAAAACCCAATGGATCGACCTGTAGATTGCTATAATGATTAAACATGTCTATAAAAAATTTCGCCAAAAGATCAAAGAGCGGAAGCACAGGTTTACCTTTGAATCTCCCGTGTCTATTTCTCCGCGTGCCATCATCGACAAGCGTTCGGTCATTGGAAAATACACCTACATCGGCGACTGCAAAATGCTCAGTCCCGTCAAAATGGGACGCTACTGCTCGGTCGCCCACGATGTGTTTGCGGTGGAAGGCAACCACCCGTTCCATGAACTGACCACCCACCCGTTCACCTACACCAACCAGTTGTTCGGTTTCGATAAGGACTATCGCGACATTCCCTTTAAGGAAAAACGAAGTGCAGAGATTGCGGCGCAACCCGCCGAATCCTTTTTTGCCGCCGACATCGGCAACGATGTCTGGATCGGGGCAAAAGCCGTTATCATCGGCCCGATCACCATCGGGAACGGTGCCGTCATCGGTGCCGGAGCCATCGTAAACAAAGATGTTCCCCCTTACGCTATTGTCGCCGGTATGCCGGCCAAAGTATTGCGATATCGTTTTGTTCCCGAAACGATCACCCAGCTCGAAGCCTTGAAATGGTGGGAGTTTTCGTTGCCTGAGATTCGCCATCTTGAGTTTGATAATATTCAAACCTGTATTTCGCAGCTTAAAACGCTACGCAACGGCTTAAAGGACAGCTAATGATGCCGAAGCCCGAGTTATGGTCAAAGGCACGAAAGCGCGTCGTCGAGGCAGAAAAAGTATTTCGACAGATGGAACAGCGCTTAATAGAAAACCCTGCAAGAAAGCGGCGAAAAAACTCACCAAATTTGCTGTGAGAAACTATACCTCGCACTATTACTCCGAAGTCCTTGAAAACTATTATCTAGGCCTCGTAAAAAAGAGTTCCCATAAATTCAAACCTTGCCCTGTGAAATCTGGAAGCGTCTTACATGTAATGACATCCGCTTATCTTAGCGGTGGCCACACTCGTATTGTTGAGCGTTGGATCGATTCCGCACCAACGGACGAGATGCATTCCGTTGTTTTGATTCGCCAGCGCAAGAAGAAGCAAATTCCCGCCCGCTTACAATGGGTGGTTGCGGAAAAAAAAGGAACCCTCGTGCGGTTTCCCTATCTTCTTTCCATGGTATGGAAGGCGAATCAGCTCCGAAAAATGGCGATGGGCTATAAAACCATTGTACTCCACCAAAACATGACTGATCCCGTGCCTTTAATGGCTTTTGGCGACACCGCATTCCCTCGCCCTGTCATCGTGTTCAACCACGCCGGACACAGCTTTTGGATCGGTCGGAATGCGGCCGATCTGGTGATCGACATTGAAAAGTCGCAAAACCAGATCACTCATCACAAACGCGGCATTAAAAATAGCCTCCTGCTGAATCTTCCCTACGACAGCTCGGAAAGCCCCGATCGCCCAGAAAAAAAAGTTCTCCGAAAGCAATTCGACCTCCCTGAAAACAGCCAAGTTCTGGTCTCTATGGCATCGGCTTATAAATACACCCCCGTACTCGACTACAACTTCCCCGAAATGCTCCACACCATCCTGCAACAACACACAGACGCCGTTGTCCTGATCATCGGGGTCGCCAGCCAACAATCACCCGATTGGGAACGATTGGAGATGGACTTCCCCAATCGGGTTCGCTTGCTGGGGATTCTTGAAAACAAGGAAGTCTCTCCTTACCTCCAAGCCGCCGACCTCTATTTAGACTCTTTCCCCTACAGCTCCTTCACCTCGATGCTCGATGCCGTCGCTGAGGGGCACCTTCCCGTCCTCTGCCTGCATAACCCCATTGGCACCCTCTCCTTTATCGAAGGGACGGACGCGGATGTTATAACCATCGAGACCATGGTCGAACGCAGCATCGAGCTATTGGCCCACCCCGAAAAAAGGGAGAAACTCTATCGCCTATTGCGCAAAAGGATGGAGCAGATGACGCATGTGGATCTTTTTCAGCAAAAAGTACACGAGGCCTATGCGCTTGCCAAAAGCATTCAAAAAAATAAGGATCGATTCCTTCCCATAGATAATAAAATAACCGAGTTTGATATTCTTTCAAATGAACTCTGCATCGAAAGGAAAAAACAATGAGCAAACCCTTCATTCATCCGCTCTCCGATGTGCAAAGCGACCAAATCGGAGCCCTCACAAAAATTTGGCAATATTGCGTGGTTCTTCCCGGAGCAACGATCGGCGAAGAGTGCAATATCTGCTCGCACTGCTTCATCGAAAACGATGTAAAAGTCGGAGACCGGGTAACCATCAAATGCGGCGTACAATTATGGGACGGGCTTCGCGTGGAGGACGATGTATTTATCGGGCCGAATGTCACCTTTACCACCGATAAACATCCTATTTCACGAAATGATTCCTTTTCACCCGCAAACACTCATATCGGAAAAGGAGCGGTGATCGGTGCAAACGCCACGATTCTACCCGGCATCCGCATTGGCGAAAATGCTCTTATTGCGGCAGGAGCGATTGTGACCCATGATGTACCGTCCAACATGCTCGCCGTCGGTGTCCCTGCACAAATTAAACCAAAAAAGAGGAGCTTATGAGCCAACTTGATCAGGTTAAAATCGTCGATCTTCCAAAAATAACAGACCCCCGAGGAAATCTAACCTTCATTGAAGGAGGCGACCATACCCCCTTTGATATTCAGCGCGTCTACTACCTGTACGATGTTCCCGGCGGAGCGGAGCGCGGGGGGCACGCCCATAAGGGTTTACAACAACTGATCATCGCCATGTCTGGGAGCTTCGATGTGGTGCTCAACGATGGCTCGACCAAGCAACGTTTTCATCTCAAGCGCTCCTATTTTGGACTCTATGTGCCCACGATGCTCTGGCGCGAGCTCGATAATTTTTCGTCGGGCGCGGTTTGCATGGTCTTAGCCTCGAATAAATACGATGAAGAAGATTATTATCGCAATTACAACGATTATTTACAGGCGTTGAAAAATTAGCATGAAAGTCCCATTTCTAGATCTACAAGCATTAACCCAGCTCGTTCGCCCCGAGCTCGATCAAGCCTATAAACGAGTCCTCGACTCAGGTTGGTTTATCCAAGGGTTGGAATGCGAGCAATTTGAAGCCGAATTTGCAACGTATACCCAATCCAAACACTGCATTGGCGTGGGCAATGGTTTAGATGCCCTCCGGCTGATCTTACTCGGCTATGGCATTGGCCCTGGTGATGAAGTTCTCGTACCCTCTCAAACCTTTATTGCCACTTGGCTGGCCGTCAGCGAAACCGGAGCCACCCCCGTTCCTGTCGATATTAACCCGCGCACCTATAACATCGATCCGGCTCTTGTAGAGAAGGTCATTACGCCTAAAACAAAAGCGGTCATCCCCGTTCACCTCTACGGTCAACCCGCCGACATGGACCCCATCATAACCGTAGCCAAAAAACACCAACTCAAGGTCATCGAAGATGCCGCTCAAGCCCACGGAGCTCTGTATAAAAATCGCCCCTGCGGATCGCTCGGCGATGCCGCCGCCTTTAGCTTTTATCCCGGCAAAAATCTTGGGGCCTTTGGCGACGGTGGTGCCGTAACCACCCACGACCCCGAACTAGCCGAGCGTATCCGCGTGATTGGAAACTATGGGAGTTCTAAAAAATATCACCACGAAATCCAAGGCTGTAATTCCCGGCTAGACGAACTTCAAGCCGCCTTCCTGCGGGTTAAACTGGCCCGATTAGACGACTGGACAAGCCAGCGGAGAGCCATCGCAGAACAATATACCCAGCACCTTCCTGAACCTATGCCCCCTTTTGCCCCTGAATGGGTTCATCCGGCTTGGCATCTCTATGTCATCCAAACCGCCCACCGAGATGCCCTTCAGAAAAAACTAGCCGAAAGCGGGGTTCAAACGCTCATTCACTACCCTATTCCCCCTGCCGATCAGCCAATTTATTCGAACTCAACGACCTCCTTGGCTCACGGAAAAACAGCCTCCGAATCCTGCTTAAGCCTACCCATAGGCATTCACTTGAATTCGGATCAGATCGAGTGGGTCAGCCAAACAATTCGGATCGCAGAGGACTCCTTTTAATTCATGTTTTTTAACTCGCTAGATTTTGCGATCTTTCTGCCCATCGTATTTGTGCTCCATTGGTTTCTGGCCTCAAAAGGAACTCAAACACAAAACGCCCTGTTGCTTTCCGCTAGCTACTTTTTCTACGGCTGTTGGGACTGGCGCTTCCTTTCACTGATTCTATTCAGTACCGTCGTTGATTACATCGTAGGGTTGGCCTTGGCTCGGCATGAAGAACAGCACAAACGAAAACTACTCGTTCTCACCAGTATTTGTGTAAACCTCGGGTTCCTCTTCGCTTTTAAGTATTTTAATTTTTTCTTGGATAACCTCACCACAGCCTTTTCCTTTTTCGGGCAACCCCTTCCCATCCAAGGCCTTTCCATTGTGCTACCCGTCGGGATTAGTTTCTATACCTTCCAAACCCTGAGCTATAGCATTGATGTCTATAAACGGAAGCTGGAACCCACGCGTGATTTTATTGCATTTGCCACCTTCGTAAGTTTTTTTCCCCAGTTGGTGGCCGGACCCATTGAGCGAGCCACCCATCTGCTCCCCCAATTTTACACGAAACGATCCTTCAACTATTCTCAGGCGGTCGACGGGCTTCGGCAAATACTCTGGGGGCTGTTCAAGAAGGTGATCATTGCAGATAACTGCGCTCAATATGTAAATCAAGTTTTTGATAATCCAGCAGCTCATACCGGATCCACCCTACTGCTGGGAGCCATCTTCTTCGGCCTACAGATCTATGGTGATTTTTCCGGCTATTCCGACATGGCCATCGGTACCGCTCGGCTTTTTAATATCCGCCTAAACCAAAACTTTGCCTTCCCCTACTTTTCCCGCGATATTGCCGAGTTTTGGCGGCGATGGCATATTTCGCTCTCCACCTGGTTCCGCGACTATGTGTACATTCCATTAGGCGGAAGTAGAGGTGGATCTTTCATTAATCTGCGCAATGTCATCATCGTCTTTCTCCTCAGCGGGTTCTGGCACGGTGCCAATTGGACGTTCATCATTTGGGGGGCACTTAATGCCCTCTATTTTATTCCCTTACTCTTGATGAAAAAGCACCGCACCCATTTGAACCATGTGGCTGAAAACCGATGGTTCCCCTCGTTAAGAGAGTTTTTTCAAATGTTAATCACCTTCGGTATGGTTACCTTGGCATGGGTATTTTTCAGATCGGCCAGTATTGCCCAAGCCATCGAATACCTCGGGGGAATTTTCTCTCCTAGTTTATTCAAAGCACCCGATACCCTTCCTGAAGATGCCGTCTTTATTATGATTGGGATTTTCATTCTGTTGGAATGGATCGGGCGCTCGGGGCAGTATGCCATTGAAACCATCGGACTTCGCTGGCCCCGCCCCTGGCGGTTCTTATTCTACTATTTGATTATCGTGTTAATCTTCCTCTACCGAGGAATCGGTCAGGACTTTATTTATTTCCAATTCTAGCGATGAAAAACTTTCTTAAAAAAATACTGCTCTTCACATTGCCCCTACTCCTCGTAGCCGCATTCCTCGAACTTGCGGCACGAAAGGTGCCTAACGATTACGCATTGAAACGCGCCCTGTTTGATGATCAATCGAAAGAGACCGAAGTTCTCATTCTAGGATCCTCGCACACCTACTTTGGCATCAACCCCGACTGGATGACCCAGAAAGCATTGAATGCCGCAAACGTTTCCCAAACACTCAATGTTGACGCATGTATTCTCGAACAGTTTTTCGCTGATGCGCCCAACCTACAAGCCGTAATTCTTCCCATATCCGCGTTCTCTCTTTTCACCCGAATCGAAGAAACCTCAGAAGCGTGGCGTTGCGCCTACTATGCAATTTATCAAGATATTCATCTCACCAATAACTTTCAATATCAATTTGAGATCCTTAGCCTCGCCCCCAACTCCTTCATCACTAAACTACGAAAATACTATTTAAGAGGACGCAATCCACTCATTTCTTCCCCCACCGGCTGGGGATCAACATTCCGTTCCGAATATGCCTTAGAGCTAGATGATACTGGGGCCACCGTTGCCAAAGCACATACGTCAGCCCCTGTGAATTCTTTAAGTAGAAACAAAACGATTATTGAGCAGATCGCTGACCAACTGAATCAACGGGATATTCAATTGGTCCTACTAACAACCCCCACCCACTCGAGCTACTACAATCATCTAGATCAATATCACATGCAGTTAACTGAGGAAACATGCCGAGAAATTGAAACCCAACTTCCTAATACTCATTATATTAATTTACAAACAAACTCTTCCTTTTCCCCATCAGATTTCTATGATGCTAATCACCTCAACAACCTTGGGGCCAAAAAGCTTTCAGAAAAGCTCTCTCAACTGTTAAACTCCCTGATAACGCCTTAGACTGGAGCGCTACCAAATGCCCTCGATCATTGTATTTTCAAAAGACCGCCCCATGCAGTTGCATGGCTACCTTGAAAGCCTGCTCTATTTTTCCGATGCGCAGGAATCCGATATCACCGTCCTTTATTTTGAAGTAAATGGCATCGACTACAGTCGGGTCATCAAGGCCTTTCCATCGGTGAACTGGGCCTCGTAAATCGATTTACCCATTCAATTGAGAATCAATCATATGAAAAGCGAAAAAAAACGGCGATTCAAGAAGAATCTTTTAGCGTTTAAGGAATCAATAATAACCGAGCGTTTTAGCCTGAATAAAGATGATTTTTTTATCCTTTTAGATGAGGCCACTGAGAACACCAGCTTTGACAGGCACTATGTCTACCATACGGCGTGGGCCGTCCGTAAACTCAAGGAGACAGCGCCGGAAAAACATGTCGACATTGGCTCCTCTCTTTATTTTTCCGCACTGGGATCTGTTGTCGCCCCTATACTTTTTTACGACTATCGTCCGGCGCAACTTTTTCTTCCCGAATTGGAGACGGCACATGCCAATCTGCTGGATCTCCATATGCAGGATAATTCCGTCCACTCGTTATCCTGCATGCATGTGATTGAACATATCGGCCTAGGGCGCTATGGCGACCCTATCGACTACGACGGTGACCTCAAAGCCATCGATGAGTTAAAACGAATTCTAAAACCTGGTGGAAACCTCTTCTTTGTCGTCCCGATTGGTTGCAAAGCAAAAATCCAATACAACGCCCATCGAATCTATACCTATGACCAGATCCTTAATTACTTCTCTGATTTCAAACTGAACGAATTTTCATTCATCGAGAATAATGGAATCAATCCCATCTTAACGAACCACGACCCTTCCAGCATAGAGGAAGAATATGGCTGTGGATGCTTTTGGTTTAGCAAGTGACGGGATTTTAAACATTAATCTGGAGCAAATAAAACATGCCATCCATCATCATATTTTCAAAAGACCGCCCCATGCAGTTGCACGCCTATCTGGAAAGCTTGTTGTTGTTTTCTGATGCAAGGGAAGAGGATATCACTGTTCTCTATTTTGAAATAGGTGGCATCGACTACAGCCGAGTCGTCAAGGCCTTCCCTGCCGTAAACTGGGTGCCGGAAACCGACTTTTATTCCAACCTTGTTGCTACACTAGATAAAGCGGAACCCTTCACCATGTTTGGTTGCGACGATGTCGTGTTCACCGGTTCGTTCAGCCTAAAAGAGGCGGCGGATGCCTTGGAGGCCGATAAAGCGTGCTTCGGCTTTAGCCTACGGTTGGGCAAGAACATAAAACCGCTCCCAAAGAAGATCTCGAAACAACGGGCTTATCTAAAGTGGGAGTGGAGTACTAAACGCGCCCACTACAATTATCCGTGGGAGCTCGACGCCACCCTCTACCGAAAGGCTGATATTCTGGGAATTCTTTCGACCTGCAAGCAAAAGATCAATAACCCAAACTATCTGGAAGCCAACATTTCCCTGCAACCCCGCGAGTTTATTTCCCGCCCCTGCATGATGTGCTTTAACGATACCAGCAAGGCCATCGTCATTACCGTCAACCGGGTTCAGGATACCCACTGCAACCCCTTCGATGCCGCTTTGGATACGGATGTTAAAACGCTGAACACGCTTTACAATGAGGAAGGCAAAGGATTAGACATACAAACCATTGCCAAAATGAAATCCCGTGCCATTCATGTGGGCACGGAATTTTTTAAACTAAAAACCATCATCTAAACAAAGGGGCGCATTATGGGACTCATCTATAAAGGTATGCCGATTGATCTTGTTCAAAATATCTCCGCCACCCACAAACCGGAAATCTTTGTTGAAACGGGAACCTATTTTGGGGATTCAGTCGCCGAAGCGGAACCCATGTTTCCTCTTTGCTACTCCATCGAAATTGTCGACGAATTATATGCCCAAGCACAAGAACGCTTTAAAGATCAACATAACATTAAACTGCTCCATGGAAATAGTGCCGCGAAAATTGCAGAGATTGATTTCTCGGATTGCAAATCCGCCTTCTTTTGGCTAGATGCCCACTATTCCGGTGGAGTAACCGGCGGAGAAGGAGAATGCCCCCTGATCAAAGAGATCGAATATATCTCGGCTCTGCCCATCGATACCTACATCTTTATCGATGATGCGCGGTTTATCCTAAGCCCCTACCAAGGGGAACGCTACTGCACCCTCGAAAAACTATTCTCTATCTTACCGAAAAAAAACTATAACGTTGTTATTAACGACATCGTTATGTCTACCCCTCCTTCAGCAAAAAACTGATCGACGACTACTGCATGCTCCATACCGCCCCGAAAAAAATACCCATAAAATTAAATCCAAACGCGTGCGAGCCTTCCTAAAACCTCTATTAGGCGACTGATAAAGTATAAAATCCTACCAATCCTCAACCTTACATAAACCAGCAGTTCCTCTACTATGTCCTCCCGAATAAAACTATTCTTCAAAAATATAGAGTACCTGGCCAAATATAACCTGCAAGATTTGGCTCGCAGAGCGGCTTGGCTGGAAAACATGCCCTATGAGATTTCGGATCAACTTCAGAAAAAAAAGATACAAATTCCTCAAATGTCAGATCGTTTTGAAACCCTCGCCATCATGATCGAAAGAAAAAGTTCCGTATGTCGATACGGCGACGGTGAATGTAATCTGGCTCAAAATATTTCCATCCCCTGTCAGACCGCCTCTCCGCAACTAGCGACTCGCCTCCAGGTCATCTTAAAATCGAATCAGAAAGATATACTGATTTGTTTGCCCGATACATTCGGTTCACTGAATCAATATACCGCGCATGTACAAACCTTTTGGCGCTCGTACCTCGCAAAGCATCGCGCCAGCTTCTATCAACTCATCAATCTAAACAAACCATACTACGACACCATGGTCTCTAGACCCTACATCGACTATGCTGACCAATCCCTAACCGGTCATTTTTACACTCAGTTTAAAGAAATATGGAACCATCGAAATGTCGTCATTGTGGAGGGGAAAAAAACAAAAATGGGGGTCGGGAACGATCTCCTGAAAGGTGCTCAGTCCATCAAACGGATACTGGGACCAGAACTCAACGCATTTGATCGCTATGACAAGCTTTTGGAAGTCGCGCAGCAACAACCCAAAGATTCACTATTCCTCATCTGCCTTGGCCCTACGGCCACCGTATTAGCCTACGATCTAGCTCTAGCTGGATTTCAAGCCATCGATACAGGGCATCTCGATATCGAATACGAATGGTTCCTTCGCAAAACAACCGAACGTATTAAAATCATGGGAAAGTATGTCCTAGAAGCTCCCGAAGGAACCAAGGTGGAAGATTCGTCTGACGCCCAATATGAACAAGAAATCATTGCAACGGTGAATCAATAAAAACCAATCCAACACATACAATGAAGCCCCCCTCCCTCAGCCTTATTATTATTTCATACAACAGCGCCGGCATTATTGAGCAATGCCAGCGAGAGTTACTGGATGCCATGCCCTTCCCCACTTTGATCGTGGATAATGCCAGCCCCAACCAAAGCACCACGGTCTTAAAAAAAGAGTTCCCAAGGGCGGAAATTATCGCTCTAGAACAAAACATCGGCTATGGCCGCGCCGCCAATGTGGGACTACGAAAAATAAAAACACCGTATGCCCTATTGCTCAATCCCGATCTGACCGCCCCCTCCTAGCAGATTAACAAACTACTCAATCACGCTCAAAACGATACCTCCAACACGGCGATCTGGGGGCCGGCCTCCCAGAAAAAGGATGCCACCGGTGAGTCGCCGCAAAGCGTCGAATGGGTGAGCGGGTGCGCCATGCTCTTCGACATGAATAAACTGAGAGAGATTGGCTTTTTCGATGAAAATATATTCCTCTTTGCCGAAGAGACCGAACTCTGCGAACGCACCATTAAAGCAGGATATGAAATTAAGCTCTGCCGCGATGTCTATTTCAACCACCTCGTGGGTCAGGCCTCACCGCCCAATCCCAAAATAGAGTATATGAAATGGTGGCACTTTGGCTGGTCGCAATGCTATCTCATGACCAAACACAACCATACCACCTGGTATAAAAATCCGCTTCGAAAATGGATCAACTACCGCATCCATAGCTTCACCTCCAACTCGTCCACCAAACGG
The DNA here is from genome assembly GCA_024279685.1 of Verrucomicrobiota bacterium. Lineage (GTDB taxonomy): Bacteria > Verrucomicrobiota > Kiritimatiellia > Kiritimatiellales > Pontiellaceae > Pontiella. The sequence goes on from JAJRRI010000053.1 coordinate 46,043, forward strand.
TTAAAATGGGGAGCAAAAGCCGATGGAGCACGCGCCTTTATCCGCAGAGAAAAAGCCTTTGATAAAAATGGAAACGCCAAACAATCCAACATTGATTAACGGACACCTATGAGCCTCCAGCCGATCAGGGTAAAAATGTTATGTGCAGGGGATGCTGGACACTGGCTACGCCAACTGCCCAGCGAGAGTCCTTTTATGGGATCGTGCCAGTTTATTTTCGACTTAAACGAGCGTGACTACGACTGGCTGGTTGTTTACGACGAGTTCCCTCCACTAAACAATGAGCGGCGGTCTATCCGCACGGAAGAACTCAGCTGTCCTTCGCAGAATACATTGCTAATCACCGTTGAACCCTCCAACATTAAATCCTACGGACGGAGCTATACTCGGCAATTTGGTTGGATACTCACATCACAACCGGAGTGGGCATTGCCCCATCCCGGGCGCATCTATTCGCAACCCGCTTTGCTCTGGTTCTACTATGCAAACCATCGCCACTCATACAACGAAATGGCCGCCAATCCCCCACTGGATAAGACCCAAACCATTGCAACGGTATGCTCCAATAAACAGCAACGCCATACGGTTCATAATCAGCGCTATGAATTCACGCACGCCCTCAAAAGACAGATTCCTGAGCTGGAAATCTTTGGACGAGGAATCCAGCCGATCGAAGATAAATCCGAGGCGCTGGATTCCTACAAATACCACATCGCCATCGAAAATTTTATCGGGGAACACCACTGGACGGAAAAACTGGCCGACCCCTTCCTCGGCGCATGCCTGCCCTTCTACTATGGGTGTCCCAACGCCACCGACTACTTCCCCCCCGAAAGTTTTATTCCCATCGACATCAATAATGTCGATGAAGCCGCTGAAATCATTCGACAGGCCATCGCCAATAACGAATATGAAAAACGCCTACCCCATATCCTTGAAGCCCGGCGCAGAGTAATGGAGGAATACAACCTCTTCGCGGTGCTGGCTCGGGAAGTTGAAGAACGGAATGTGCCGAAAAATACCCCCGAAGAACGACAACAAACCATCCTTTCTCGGCGAGCGCTACGCAAGCGACCAGCCGTTCTCGTCGCTGACCTCTTCGACAAGGCTCTCCTTAGAATACGAAATAGGGCTGGAAAAACAAATCACTGACCCGATCGCTACATACTTAATGAATTGAGAGCCTTTCGTAGTAATCGTCTCTCTTTTCCTTCAATCGTTTGTTCAAGCCCAAGACCAGCATACTCATCCAGCGGTATGGCTGGTGTTTTTTCATACTTTCAGTGCGGTTTTTGGCCAGCGCTTGTCGGGAAGAAAAATAGATTCCACTCATTTCTTAGAAATTGATGTCGAGAAGAACGCGGCGGGTAGTAAAAGTGAATATCCGATGGTTTCGAAAATTTCCTCCCAAAATTTAGCTAGGTCGGTCTGAGACCCGTGGTCAAACAAGGACCCGAATAGCAGTAGGGTAACGGCAGCAACCATTAAAGAGGCTGTGCGCGATCGGGCTATTCTTATGAAAGAGCCTTTCCACACAGAGTACGATTGGATCGCGAGCACACAAAGCGCGATCCAGCCCAAGCCCATAATCAAGTTTCGCCCCGTGCCACTACCCATCCAAATCACCCATTGCGGTACCGCAAGTTTGTCGATATCCAACTCTCTTAAAATAATCGATGGGCTCAGCCAGGCTCCCATCCAAAGAATGAAGCGGTAGATACGCTCCACCCGAAACGACTGAACCACGAAAATAAGTCCACTTAGAAGAAGTAGCGCAACCTGTGTGTTTTCAAGCGCACCATTCTCTTTCGCTACCGTATAAGCATCCCCAGCGAATGCTGAAGATACAAAAAAAACGAACCCTGCTATCAACGGATAGAATGTTTTGGGGATAAATATCATTCGTCGAATTCTAAAGAATATAGATTCTAATTTAAAACCCTATTCTTGATATTCTACCTGTGCCATCACCCCGCTCCAATTTTATCCCACCCTACATTTCACAGGTGTGGCGATATCTCCATAGGGAAGGAAGATCTTTAACAGGTGCTTCAATCCTTCAACCCAAGCTTGTATTTCGGCGGTCAGGCTTTACCTTCATTGATTCCAACTCGGAGACGATCGATTCAGCATACTGAGATTAAACTAGGCCGCTACCTCATTCCCCATCGCAAAGCAATTATTGCAACGGTGGGGTGCGTCCTGATCGCTGTGGGTATTAACCTCTACCTGCCCTATATCATGCGGCTGGTGATTGATGGACTGTCCGAAAAAACATTGGATCGAACCACGCTGATACACCTGATGCTGACCTACTTTGTGCTCGCCGCCGTGTCGGTCGTTTTCTCGCGGTTGCTGCGCAGTATCCCGCTCAAACTCTCGCACAAGGTTGAGTATGTTTTGCGCAACGACGTATTCAATCACCTGACGAAGCTCGATCAGGAATACTACCGCAGTGAACGTACGGGCGATTTGATGACACGCCTTTCGTCGGACATTAACATTATCCGCGCCTCCATCGGCCAAGGTCTACTCCAAGGCATCCGCACCCTTGCCGTACTTATATTTGCCTCGATCGTCATGGCGCTTACCGACCCCGGACTGGCACTACTGGTCTTCTCGCTTTACATCCCGATGGTTGGAATTTTCTTCCTGATTCTGCGCAAGATGCGGCGGCAGCAAAAAGAGTTGCAGGAGCATGTTTCTGAGGTATCGAACTTTTGCCAAGAGAGCTTTTCGGGCATCCGCACCCTCAAGGGCTTTGCGCTGGAGCGGCGGCGCAATGCGCAGTTCGAGGGGTTGAATGACGGACTGGTTGCAAAGAATATGATGTTGCAAGTGTCGCGCCAGATCCTCTGGCCGTTCATGGCATTCTGGTTCAGCCTCGGCATGATTCTGATCCTTAACTTCGGCGGCCGTAAAATCATCGGGGGTGAGCTAACGCTCGGTACGCTTACACAGTTCATCCAATATCTCCTCTATATGCAATGGCCACTACTCGCCCTCAGCTGGACCATGAGCATGATGCAGCGCGGCAAGGTCAGCTGGATCCGCATCAAAGAAATTTTGGAACAGGAACTACGCATATCAGGAACCGAATCACATAAAAACAACGATCCCGAGGCCTCCATGGAGGCCTCGATTGTCTTCCAAAAGGTCGATCTAGACATTAATGGGCAAACCTTTCTCCACGGTATCGACCTCGACGTTCCCGCCGGAACCACGCTGGGCATCACTGGCCCGACGGGGAGTGGAAAAACCCTGCTCGTCTCGCTCGTCGCGCGGTTGATGGATCCTACCCAAGGCTCCGTCTGGGTCGGCGGACGGAATATTCGTACCCTCCCGCTCGCTGACCTACGGAGCAGGATTGGTTTTGCGGCTCAGGAACCGATGCTCTTTGCCCGGACGCTCGAACACAACATTGGCTTCGGCGTAGCGAAGCCCGATAAAAACCTGATTAGCTGGGCCGCAGAAATCGCTCACCTGCGCGGCGATGTGGAGGGCTTCCCCGATCAATACCAGACGATGCTCGGCGAGCGCGGCGTAACCCTCTCCGGTGGGCAGCGCCAACGCACCGCCATCAGTCGGGCCATCGCCCGCCGCCCCGACATCCTCATTCTCGACGATGTGCTTTCCGCAGTCGATACACAAACAGAGGCGGCGATCATGGGAAAACTCCAACCGGTTATGGCCGAGCGGACCACCCTATTCGTGAGCCACCGCATTTCAACCCTACGCTATGCCGACGAAATCATCGTGATCGAAGAGGGGCGCATTACCCAGCGCGGCACGCACGCCGAACTCATCCGACAGCCCGGCTACTATGCCGAGCTAAATACCCTACAACAGCTTGAAAAACAGCTTGAAGCAGATCCCCTGTGGTGATTCTAAATGAGGAGAGGAATAAGCGCCGTGACGATCGAAAGAGCGATTAAACCGTAAGCAAATTTCCGCTGCCGAGTGGTGAATAGAGCAATCCATCCGGCGTACCAGAATAGGAGTGCAGTCAGGGGCGGCGGCGCAATAAAACCATACGCGTTGGGAAGTCCACCCACTGCGGCGACGGTGCCGAGCTGGGCATTGATAAAGACCAGTGCTGCATAGTTAAATAGTTCGGCGGCAGGCGGAATGAGAATGGCCAGCCACCCCGAAAGTACAATGCAAAAGGTGAGGGGCACCACCACGAGGTTGGCGAATAACGAGACCGTGGAATAGGTTCCGAACAAGAGGGCCGTCAGCGGAACCGAGGCAATCAACGCGGCCACCGAAGTGCCCCCCAATGAAAGTACATAGGCGCGCACCGCGCGCCGCCATCCTTCCCCGCGAAAAACGAACCCCTGCGGAATGGCCGAAAAAACCATTACGATGAAACAGACGACGGTGAAGGAGTAGATAAATCCAACGGAGCGAATTTCCAAGGGGTTGATCAAAAGAAGCAGGATGGCCGCGAACGCAATGGAAGATGGAACATCCGGCTTGCGGCGGAAGAGCGGCGAGAGAAAGTAGACCGCCGCCATCGTAAAGGCTCGTAGTGCACTGGACTTCATTCCGGTCACCGCCACATAGAAGAGCAATAAGGGTAACAGTCCATATCCCCACCGATCGCGGGGGAGTCCGGTGGCCTGAAGCACAACAATGATCAGCATTCCAACAATACCGACGTGTAGTCCGGAGATCGCGAAGATATGTAAGGTTCCTGTACGTCGGAATAATTGATGAGTTTCAGGCGGGATGGCTTTGCGATAGCCCAGCAGAAGCGCTTGATAAACGGCAAGTTGAGCCGAATACTCTTCAATTCCATTCGACAGGGTTTGCGCGGCAGATGCGCGCAGTTTCTGCCCCCAAGCAACGGGTAAAAATCGCGGGGGCTCATCCAGCACGTTCCAGCCGCGAGAGGCCGAAAGTGACAATTCGATGGGCTCGCCGCCGGGAAATTTTCGAGTGCGTAGTTCGCCGGAAAAGTGAATACGCTCACCTCTCCGAAAGCCCATTGAAGAATGACCGCCCGAAATACTCACTTGGATACGACCCCGACACGTTTTCCAATCATCGGATGAGTTTATGCCCTCGCAGTCAAACGGAAACGTCCAGCTCCCACGGTCACCCGAACCGTAGACATAGAACTCCGGCGTTCCGGCTACACGCCCTATGAGCTGGACAGGAGACCGTGGCAAGCGAGGAAGCAGTCGCTCGATGTCTGTTGCAGTGGGCGGTGCGGAAACCGCAGCAAAGCGGCAGGCGGCCACCAGCATCACACAACTGAAGATCAATAGCGTCGATGCACCTGTCCGGAAAAATACTCCGGCCAATAAAAAAAGTAGCCCGGCAGCGACGAATAAAAATCCAAAAGAAAAGAGCCCGGTGGCTCCCATCATCATGCCCAGCACAACGGCTAAGGCGAGCCCAACCAAGGGGCGGCGTGGTGCAATGCATAGTGCAAGATCGACGATGGCTCCCCTTTCCTACCCTTCCTTGGATAGCTGGTGATAGATCATACGGATTTTATGTTTAAAGCTGGAGTACGTGTGGCGGTCAGCCACAAGTTGCTGGCCTTCGTGTGCAACGGCCAATGAAAAAAGTGGCTCTTGGATTACGCGGAGCAGCCCTTCGGCTATTGAATCCGAATTGGGTAATACACGTACTGAGGTTTTTTCGGTCAGCACCTC
>JAJRRI010000054.1 GCA_024279685.1 Verrucomicrobiota bacterium
GGTGAACCCACCCCACCCCCACTGGTTTTTGAGTTCGTCGAATACATTTTCGCAGTCGCCTCGGTCGCGGTAGAGCTGGCCGATCGTCCGCAGGTCGTAGTCGAGGCGGGTCACGAGGATGCTCCAGTCGTAGTGCGGCATGGCTTCCTCCTCCACGAATTCAAATTCATTTTGAAGCCCCGGTTGCGGCAACGCCCGGATGGCTGGACTTTTCTTTTTCGGGCGGCGCAATAGCACGACCCGCCGCGAACGGCTCCACCCGGAAAGCTTGAGTTGCGTTTCGATGGCTTGCCATCCGTTCTCTGCATCCTCCCATGGGGTTCCCGCCTTGGAGAGATCGAGGCACAGCTGCTTGACGAGTTTGCTTTTGAATATCTTGAAGAGAAAGTCGGTGCTCCGTTCTTCGCACCCGTGCATGGTGCCTTCGTTGCCGTAGGCAATGTCGCCCCGGACAAAGGTGGGGTGGAGGCGGGGCGGAAGGGGATCGAGGATCCGCCACAACCCCAGATGCGAATAGCATCCGGCAGTTTGGTTGCCGGGCAGCACATCCACGTCCATGACCAGCCGCGCAGTGCCAACCATATAGGTGTGATAGCAATAGGTTGATCCCCTTGGTAGGGCGCGCTCGCCGAGCGCGCCGTCGGAGGATCGGGCCTGTCGCCCCGCCTTATCCGCCGAGCCGTTCTGCCGCGCGGACAGCCCGGCGGTCAACGGGGTAGGAGACCGAGTTGATTATGCCCTTTCGGGCGGTGTCTTGTTTCTGTATGTTCCTCCTTTTGATTTTTCAATAATTTGGAACGGGATGGGGATTTTGGAATGAGACAATTTTTTCGACTATGCGCGGCGTTGCTCGCAGGGAGCTCTGCGGTATTTGGCCAATATACAAATGTGCTCGAAAATGGAGCCAGCCAAACCCTCACGAACGGTTGGGATGCGGGCGGCGATATGATCATCGGGGGGGCGACCTCCGGTAATACATTGACCCTTATTTCGGGAGGTTCGCTGACCAATGTGAATGCCTTTGTCGGCCAGTTAGCCGGTGCATCGAATAACACGGCGACCGTATCGGGAGCCGGTGCAGAATGGATAAACACGGGGGCATTGCAAATCGGTACAGCTGGAGCCTCGAATAATGGGGTATCGGTGTCGAACGGGGGAGAGGTTCGTGCCAATAATTTAGGTGTTGCGGCGGGGAATAATTTTAATCTGAACAACAAGGGGACGCTGGCGCTGGAGAGCGGGTTTAATGTTTCGACTCAGGGGTTTAATTGGGCGGCGGGCGGAACTCTTTCGGTGGGTGGCGCGCTGACGGGTTTGGCGACGACGAATGAAGGCGCGATCCTTTCCGGTGAAAAGACGCTGGTACTCAACGGCGGTTCTTTGGCTACTCCGACCGATCTGATTGTGGGCTACGAAAGTTCCAACAATCGGTTGGCAATCACGAACGGAGCAACGGGGTCCAATATGGATGGCTACTTGGGCTGGGGTGCAGGCTCGGCGGATAACGCGGTGCGGGTCTCCGATGCGGGGTCGGCATGGACGAATAGTGGGAATCTGTATGTCGGAGTTTATGGGACGAATCGAACGACCGCCGGATCGGGCAACTCGCTGACGGTAACGAATGATGCATGGGTATTTGTGGGCGGCGAAGATACCGCTTTAACGGCTTCGGCGAGCGGTGGTATTGCGGTGGCTGACGGCGCTGAAATGATCGTGGGTGAGACGGCTTCTGTTCTGACCGATGGGCTCTACGTGAATACCAATGGCTCTTTTGAATTGAATGGAACGCTAACGGTTAATCGCGATTTCGATGCGGATCAAGTCGGATATAATTGGCAAGACGGTGCGACGTTGGTGGTTCACAGCAACTTAACGTTGACGGCGGGGCTGGATCGAACGAACCAAACGCTGAGCATTAACGGCGGCTCGTGGAGCCGAGGTGGAGATCTAACGATTGCGGGATCTGGGAATACGCTGGAGATTCTAAAGGGTGGCGGGGTAAGTAATACCGCCGCCTACGTCATGGGTTCGAACAATGCGGTTAGGGTGTCGAACAACGGGTCGGCGTGGGTGAATAATGGCGCACTGAATATCACCAATTTTGGCAATAGTGTGACGGTTGATGATGGCGGGCGGATCGTTGCTGATTCGCTGAATGTCGCTGACGGGAACGATTTTAATCTAAATGCGGGTGGCACATTGGCCATGACGGGTGATTTTGATCTGGCGGGACAAACGAATCTGAATTGGAACCGGGGTAACTTATCGGTGGGTGGCTTACTCGAAGGCCTGGCGGTTTCGACCAGCTTGCCTACGGCCGATGCGGTCTTCCTTTCTGAAGGTCAGATTTTGATGCTTGATGGCGGCCGTTGGCTGGGTGGAACTTCTAATTTGGTGATCGGCCTGAATGACGATTTGAGCCGTCTGGTTCTTACGAATGGCGGGACGGTTGATAATGCCGATGGGTACATCGGGTGGGGTGCTAGCGGCGATCTTAACACGGTGGAGGTGGGTGCTGGATCGGCGTGGACGAACCGCGGCAACCTGTATGTCGGGCGGTGGATCGATGCGGGCATGTTGGTTGATGCTGGAGTGAGTAATAGCCTGTCGGTGGCGGACGGTGGCTGGGTTTTTGTGGGCGAGGGGCGTACGAATGGGCCGAGTGGCGGTTTGGTGGTGTCCTCGACAAATGGCGCCGAATTGGTGGTTGGCGGAAAAGGATCGAACATTGCCGTGGAGCAAACCCTGTATGTGGGAACGAGTAGCTCTTCGACGGGCATCGTGACCGTTGCTAGCGGCGGAACGGTGTCGGTTGGCAATCTATTGATGGCCACGAATAGCACCTTTAATCTTTTTGGATCGCTGGCGGTCGATACCGATTTTAACGTCGTTCAGAATGGGTTTGTCTGGAACGATGGGTCTCGCCTTGCTGTGGGCGGAGCGCTGTCGGGATTGGATACGCTGGATGGAACCAACCGCACGGTTGAAATTGCGGGGGGCAGCTGGAATAATTTTACGGGCGTCACGGGGGTGAGCAACACGTTGGTCATCACAGAGGGCGGTCAGGTGATGAATACATCGGCCTCCATCGGAAATTCGAGCACTGATGTGGGTAATGTCGTATTCGTCGATGGGAGCGGATCGGAATGGAATTTGAGTGGGAGCTTGTTTGTTAATCCTAGCAATACTCTTTCCTTGGCTTCGACGGGTCTTGTTTCGATGGCCGGAAACATGATGGTAAGCAACGCTACGGTGGCCGGAAGCGGAACGGTGGAGTTGACCGGTGGGTTGAGCTCGCTTTCCGTGTATGGAACCCAGAGTCAAATCTCTACGAATGTACTCTTTCAGGGTAATGGCGGCGCGGTGGTGTTCACCGAGAGCGAACTGGTGTTTGCAGGTTCGTTGTCTACTCGTTTTACTGGATTTGATCGTTTGAGTATGACCAACAGCCTGCTGGGCGGTTCGGGAACGGTGGACGGCGTCGCGAATGTTGATCTATTTGGGGGCTGGATTGCTCCCGATGGCGAGCTGGTGATTGAGGGCTCTTTTACGTCCGATAATACCACGCTGCGGGTGACTGCGGGAGCGGATAGCCTGCGGACCACCGGCGGGCTGAATCTTGACGGCCTGTTGGCCGATGTAACCCTCACAAACACGACGGTGAGTAGTACTTTTACGGCGAATATTTTAACGTCGGACGGGGGCTTGACCGGCGGGTTTTCCGCAACCAACTTTAATGAAAATTTCCTGCTGTATGATTTTATGCTGATGGATGACGGAACGACGGTGTCGGTGACGTCGGAAGCAGCGGCGGACGGGGATCTTGGTGCGACGGTGGCCTATGCGGGCATTCAGGGCATTCGCGCCGGATTCTTCGGAATGCAGAACTCCGCCTTTGTTCGTACTCAGCAGCTTCGCCGCAACTCGGTGGCTACGGATCGGGCGATCTCGCACGAGACCTATCTCATGCAAATCAACGATCAACCGTCCGGGCCTCAGGGGCCGGGGGATCAGAACACGATTTTCGGCATGAACTTTTGGGTCGAGCAATTCAGTGGGCAGGGTGATTTCGATGGCATGGGGCCGACGGAAGGATTTACCCTCAATAACAACGGCACGAGCTTCGGGTTTGATAAATTATTGGGCGAGTCGCTGGTGCTGGGTGTTAACTACACCTACGCGCGTAGTTCGGCGTCATCCGACAGCGGTGACCGGTCGAATACCGAGACCTATTGGTTGGGTCTCTACAGCGACTGGGTGTCCGAAAATGAGTATTATGTCGAAGGCCTACTTGCATTGGGTCAGTCGGGCTATACCACCCTACGAACCGAACCGGGCTACACGGGAGAAGGGAAGTTTGAAGGGGTCAACTTTGGTGCACATATTGAAGGCGGAAAATATTTCCACAGCACCCACTGGGCGGTTGCGCCCTATGTCGGGCTAAACTATATCGGGATTAAATCGGATGCCTATACAGAGACCTCCGGCGGGAACGAAATTTCGGTGAATGGGCAAAGCGTGGCCTCCCTCGAATCGGCACTCGGCATCAAACTACGAAACCGTTTCGACACACAATCCGGGCGTTTTCAAACCATCGGCTATGTCGAATGGGCCTACGACTTCATTAACGATGACATGGGTTCCACGCTCTCCGACGGCACGATCACGGTGAGAACCGCTCGCATTGCGCCGGGTGCAAGCCTGCTGAATACCGGTGTCGGCCTTTCGTGGATCTGTACGGACTATCTCGAAGTCGGAGTCGGATACGATGGGCGCTTCAACGAAAACTACGTCGAACACCTCGGCTCTATCATGTTAAACGTTAGGTTCTAGATTTTTTACCCCCCGCCGCGCTAGAGGACCCCTCAATTTCTCTGCGTCCTCTGTGGTGAATTAAAGGAGAGTGGATCATGAGAACACGGAGTATGTTTCGAAACGGTGTGGCTGCCGGCGTGGTGCTTCTGATTTTTACCGGCACAGCACACGCCTCATTTCTTTCTGATTTTATCCGCTTAAGGGCCGTCAAGTTTGTGGAACAGCAGGAAGTTAAGAATGCACCGGACTGCGCACGGTCAGCAGATGATGCGCTGGATCGAGCGATCGAACTGCTGAGCGATGGACGGCAAGCCGAGGCGGAGGATTTAATCCGCTCCGCAGTGAAAAGTCACCGGGACGATGTACGTATTCTATTTGCCAAGGGCGTGCTTGAACGCTCTCGCTGGCGTAAAGATTCCGCGCAGGTTTGGTTTGCCATGGCACGGAAAGCGAAGGGGGATGAAGCGCTTTCTCGGGCCGCCTGGTTGTCGGTCAAATTAGATCAAAAAAAATCAACGGCTGAAGATTTTCAAGAACTGATTCGTCTCTCCGATGAAAACCCCGATGATCTTTTTCTTCTTTGGCTTGGAGCCATTCAGTGTCGCGAACAGAGTAAGAAGGATGGTGTTTCCCGCGAGGCCAAGAGGGCGATGACGACGCTGGGCCGTGTGCGGTATGAACTGCTTTTGGAGCACCTTCGAATCGGGCCGGTTTTGTTGCATCAAACCTATGCCAATATCTTGGATGATCTGAAACGGTATGAGGAGTCGTTGGAGCACCGATTATTGGCCGTTTCGCTGGAGGCCAAAGGCTGGTCTCTGGATGGTCTCGCTTTTACCTTATACAAGCTGCAAAAATACGAGTGGTCCAGTGCCATTTATGCGCGAGTACTCCGCCGGAACCCTTTAAGGAAATCCTATTGGATTCGGTGGGGGAATACGCTGACCTCCATGGAGCGTTACGAAGAGGCCGAGAGTAAATACCGGAGTGCTCTTCGTTTGGCACCGGAGGAGGGTCAAATTTGGTATTCGATCGCAAAATGTTTAGATCAGCTCGGAAAGGATAAAGAAGGATTCGAAGCGTACCTAATAGCCACCGAGTTGGGGTACGACAAAGCTCTAGATAATTTAGCTTTGTGCTATCAGTTTGGACGCGGGGTGGATAAGGATACGAGCAAGGCTTTTGAACTATACCGGCTTTATGTTGAGACGCATCCTAAGTCAACTTGGGCGCTCTATAAGCTAGGTTATTTATCGGCTGCGGGGGTTGGAGGAGAGAATTATTCCACTCAGGCCGTGGCCTACTATGAGGAGGTCTTGCAGATTAACCCCAATCACTTCGACGCTCTTAATGCGTTAGCTTGGCAGTTAGTGACCAGCAAAGACGCATCGCTTCATAATTTCCCCCGGGCCATCGAATTGGTAAAACGCTCCATCACGTTGAATGAAAATGGGTACAATCTCCATACGCTGATGGTGGTTTATTTCAAGAGCGGGCAGTATGAAAAAGCACTGGATTCTATCGAGTATCTAATCCAATTTCATCAGACTAAAAATCCCGAAAAGCCAATTTCTGAACATTTGGTCAAGCAACTCGCTAAATATAAACAAGCATTGGCTGAATCCAAGGAGACTCTCTGATGTTATCGTTTAGCTGTCTTTGCGTGTTACTGGGACTGGGCTATTGGATGCGCCGCCGGGTGGGTCTGCTGCAACGCCTCTTTCTGCCGGCCAGTGTGATTGCTGGGTTGCTGGGTCTGCTGCTCTTTCAATTCTTACCCATTCCCGCCGAAGTTTCTGTTGGATGGAATAAACTGCCGGGCACGTTAATTAATGTGGTCTTTGCCTGCCTGTTCCTCGGCACCGCATTGCCATCCATTTCCAAAGTTTGGAAAAGTTCAAGCCGCCAATTGGCCTATGGTCAAATCGTGGCGTGGGGGCAATATGCCGTCGGTTGCTTTCTAGTATTACTCCTGCTCGGCCCGCTTTTTGATTTGCCCGATCTCTTTGCCGGCATCATGCCCGTTGGGTTTGAAGGCGGCCACGGCACCGCCGGGGGAATGGGGCCGATCTTTGACCAGCTCGGCTATCCTGAAATGAAGGACTATGCCCTTGCCTGCGCAACCGGCGGAATTCTGGGCGCGATCCTGGTGGGCATGGGGCTCGTCAATTGGGCCGTGCGAAAAGGGTATGTGGAAAAGCGTTCCGCACCCCAATTTGGGGCCGAAGATTTGACGGGCATGATCCCCGATAGCCAACGCCCCAGTGCGGGAAAATTAACAGTCTCTTCCGATGTCATCGAATCGTTGTCACTTCACCTCGTATTCGTTGGTGCGGCCATTCTGCTCGGTTGGTTGATGAAGCAAGGTCTATTGCAAGGCGCGCAGTTCTTGCCGGGAAATGGCGCCCAACTTTTTGCGAGCTTCCCGCTCTTTCCACTCTGCATGCTCGGCGGAGTGATGGTTCAGTTTTTGGCGGACCGTTTCGATCAGCATAAACACATGGATCATGACCTGATGCTACGCATCCAAAACTGCGCACTCGATTTTCTCGTGGTGGCCGCCATCGCCACCATCCGAATCGACGTGGTGGCGAAGCAATGGATTCCGCTCGTGGTTCTTATTCTCGGCGGTATTTTATGGAACGTCTTTTGCCTGATGATTCTCGCCCGCCGCGCGTTCAAGGACGCCTGGTTTGAGCGCGGCATCGCTGAAATGGGTCAGTCGATGGGCGTTACCGCCACCGGCCTATTGCTTCTGCGTGTCGTCGACCCCGACTATGAAACCGAAGCCGCCGAGGCCTTCGCCGCTAAGCAACTCTTGCACGAACCCTTCATGGGAGGCGGTCTCTGGACTGGCGCGGCCATCCCGCTGCTCGCCCTTTGGGGCGGCTGGCGGATCCTCGGCATCGCTCTCACCGTCATGGCCGTCTGGTCGATCGTGTTGTTCGTCATGAACCGCCGCAGCTAAAATTCTTAAATCAGCTTTACGGGATAAGGAGAAAATATGACCGATGTAGTGCAGCACATGCTTACCGTGTTTTTTGGTTTTTTTGCCTTTATGAATCCCATTGCCAATACGGCCGTTTTCATCGGTTTGGTGGGGCATAAAGAAAAGCCCCTTCGGGTTAAAATTGCCCGAAAATCAGTAGTGCTCTCCTTCTGCATTATCGTGGCCTTTTCCGTTTTAGGAAAACTGATTTTTAATCTATTTGGCATCACGCTGCCTGCCCTGCGAATCACCGGCGGAATTCTCGTCTTCCTCATCGGCTATCACATGTTGCAAGGCTCAGGCTCCAAACTGCACAGCTCCTCCGAAGAAGGCGATGTGAGTATTTCGATCTCCCCCTGGCCGTTCCGCTTTTGGCCGGGCCAGGATCCATTGCCACGGCCATGAACTACTCGGTCGGAGCCGGCTGGAGTGCCATGGCGATTACCATCTCCATGTTTGGAGTGCTTTGCCTTATCACCTTTTTGGCCTTCATCTATAGCGAAAAAATTATGGGTGTACTTGGAAAGAGCGGATTAGATATCGTGACTCGGCTGATGGGATTGATCCTCGCGGTGATCGGAACTCAAATGCTCATTGAAGGAGTTTTGGGAGTAGTCGGATCGTACACAAGCTAAACAAAATTCAACACCGATAAGGTATCCGCTATAAATATTTATAGGTTGCTCCGCCAGAGGTGGACTTGAGAATCTGTACTATCGGCTAACCTCTATAATGCTACAGTTCACGGGCTGGTACCTATGCTATGCTGACCCCTATGCTAAAGGACTGGTACCTTTTTAGTTATTTCGAAAGGTGGTACAACGAGGCTTTTAAAACGGGGTTGCCTGAAATCCGGAAGGTTGCGCGAATGCTCAAGAAGCATCTCGAGAACATCCTGACCTACTTTGAATGCTATATCACCAACGCCGTGTCCGAAGGGCTCAACTCCAAGATCCAGACGATTAAGGCCAATGCCCGGGGATTTCAAACGCTTCAAGAGTGCGGGTAACTACGCCTCTTATTGCCGGGCGGTTAAAAGCGAACGGAGTTCGAACGGGAAAACGAAGGGAAAGAACAACGCCAAGAACGGCAATCGGTATCTCGCATGGGCCTTTATCGAAGCGGCCACCTTCGCGGTA
>JAJRRI010000055.1 GCA_024279685.1 Verrucomicrobiota bacterium
CTGGATGGAGTAGCCAAGCTTGGTTTGGATAAAGATCGGCATTGGGTAGTGCCGCTACCGGTGGAGGCCGTGGCAAATCATTCTACGGATCAAAGAGAGTTCAAAGTTGGCCTTGTTGGTCATTACCGTCCGGAAAAAGGATTGGATGAGGTGCTTGATGTGCTATTGAAAGAGAAATTGCCCTTTCGTTGGGTTGTGGGTATACCAAACGTTAGCGACTTTCGAAACGACTCAAAGCATGGGGGTGGAAATACTCCGTTTGAGTTGCTTGATACCTCATCGCCAGAATCATACTTTTCAGTACTGTCTTCATGTGACCTAATTGTGCTTTGCTATACACTGGATGGCTATACCTTCCGTCCCTCAGGTCTTGTGGCTGATGCGGCGTCATGCGGCACAGCCGTTCTAGTACCTGCTTATCCTGTGCTAAAACACCAAATCCATCACCCTATTGCGATTGGTGAGTGCTATTCCTCCATGTCTGAAATTCCAGCGTGTATTGACGCTATTTCGGAACGTTTAACGGATTTTAAAAGAAATTTCCCTGCGTATATCCAAGGTCGAAACACGGAGACCTTGGCAATGCTATTTGATGAACAAACAGCGGGTATGAATCCGTGAATTCAATGACGTCCACTACTCTTCTAGGTATTCATATTTCGGTCATTGACCGGTCGCTCCTGCTGTCGGAGATCGCTAGACTTGTATCCAACAAAGGGGTTTCTTTCGTTAATAATGTGAATGTCCACGCCTGCAACCTAGCCTTTGAACAACCTGAGTTTCGCGAAGTACTTAATGCTTCGGAGGTAGTATTTTGTGACGGATTTGGGGTTAAATTGGCAGGCTGGTTAACGGGGAATCGACTGGGGCAACGGATGACCCCGCCGGACTGGATTGATGATTTTTTTGCCCTCTGTGTGCGCAAAAATTACAGCGTTTATTTTCTTGGAGATGCACCTGCGATTATTCAGCTATTTGCGGAGCAGGTGAAAGGAAACTTTCCGGAATTGCTCATTGCGGGGGTTCATGATGGATTTTTCGAAGTATCGGGGGAGGCGAACCAGAAGATCATTGAGACGATTAATGAATCTGGTGCTGACATCATCATCACTGGAATGGGCATGCCACGGCAGGAGCTGTGGGCGCATGCGGCTAAGCCGCAGTTAAACAAGGGCGTTATCATTGCGACGGGCGCACTGTTCCGATGGTATACGGGGTATGAAAAACGCGCCCCAAAATGGATGACGAATAGTGGATTGGAATGGCTTGCCCGCTTGCTGGCCAGCCCGAGGCGGCACTTCAAACGGTATGTAGTTGGAATCCCATTGTTTTATTGGCGGATTCTTCGGCACCATTGGTTCCGATTAGGGAGCATGGATGGGTAAGGTTTTATTAGCGATATGTGTGGGGAGTTTACTGCTGTTTATGGCCTTGCTTCCGGGTAATCATTCCGA
Source organism: Verrucomicrobiota bacterium (assembly GCA_024279685.1). Taxonomy (GTDB): domain Bacteria; phylum Verrucomicrobiota; class Kiritimatiellia; order Kiritimatiellales; family Pontiellaceae; genus Pontiella. The sequence goes on from JAJRRI010000055.1 coordinate 1,455, forward strand.
GGCGGAGGATGCGTTTGAATATTCGCGGCTGATCGAAGAGGGGCAGGGGGCGGAGCTTTTTCACCCGCATCACCTACTCTATTTGCCGATTCAGCAAGGTCTCTTTCATACGGCTCAATCGTTGGGCTATGATGGGCGATCTTATTTTATGGCTCGTTCCGTAAGTATGCTTTCCGGTGCGTTGGCTTTGCTTCTTTTTTTTCAGATCGCACTGCAATTCGGAAGGGGAAGCAATGGGCGACTGGCGGGGGTTGCGACGCTTGGGCTTCTTTTTTCCTATGGCTTTGTGCGATATGCCTGTGAGGTTGAAATCTATCTTCCGGCCATGGCTCTGGCGCTGGCCGCAGTGTATGCGATGTTACGTGCTCGAGACTCAGTAAGGTGGTGGGTTGCGGGTATTGTTTTTGCGGCGGCGGCAGTATTGATGCACACGATTAATGCCGCGTTGGCCGTGGTGGTTATTCCTGTTTTTTATGGGTGGATCTCAAGACAATGGAAGCGGGGTCTCTTACATGGTGCGGCCACGTTGACTGTGGTGGGGTTGGTGTATGGGCTGATTCATTTGCAATGGGGGTTTTTCCAGCCGTCGGTTGAAACTGCCGCAGAGGGTGGGTTGCAACCGGGAACGGTTGGAAAGGCACTGGTGGGTTTGGGGCAATGCGTTCTGTCGGCCAATTTTATTTTTGCCTATGAAACGGTCGCTGAAAAACTCCAAACCTATTTTCCATACCGCGTATTTTCAGAGGAACTGTTCGCGGCATCGCACCTTCCTGCTTGGCTCAAAGCCATTGCTCCAATTACATTTATATTCGCTTTGGTGGGGTTAGTTCTGTCGGCTATATTTTTACTTTTCAAGGGCTTTCGTCAAAGAGCCTTTAACCGAACTTTTTTTGTGTTGATGCTATGGCTAGCTGGAACCGTGGCGCCGACCTTGATTTTGGAGCCCTCTAATCCAGAATTATGGATTTTGGCCCTGGCTCCGCTGTGGTTGCTCTTTTTTTGGCTGGCAACAAATTTAAAAACGATCCGATGGGTTACGATAATGGTATGCTTACTGGGGGTGCATAACCTCGTGGTCGGGATGGGATCTGTACGGAATGAAGAAGGCGATTATAATTTTAAAAAAGCAGAATGGGTTCTCCAGCAAGCTGGGAAAAATGATGTGCTGAATACATCCGAATCTTTTGTTTTTACCTTTTATTTGAACTATTGGGGGCAGGCTGAAGTTCGGAATCTTAATACTCAGAACTGGAAGCTTGGGGATACCACTTATGTGTTCGCCGACGTGTTCAATCCTCCTCTTGCCGTTGGGGTGCGCTACCCGAAATTTGCTAAGAAAGTCGCGGCCACAGCAAAAGAGCTCCAGCCTCAATGCCGGAAAGTACACGAGGATCTATTCGGCGGAATTTGGGTTGTTGAGGTGCAAGAACCCAAGTAGTATCTCACCATATTTGAAATGAAACACCGGACAGGTTATGCAACTAAAAGAGAAACTGAACACTGCGGGGTCATTGAATATGACCCAAAATCGATTCCCTTTGGCGGGAATACTCGTAGCCATTCCCCTGGTCGCTGCTTTATTTTATGGGGTGGTTGGCGCGGATAAATTCCTATTAGTCTCGCCGCTGGTGATCCTTGGTTATGCCTGCCTGGCCGGATGGATAGTAGGAATTGTCTGCTCGAGGAATTCGGCTTCTGTTGCGCCGCCGGGGTTCTTTTTGTTCCTCTTGTTTATCACCTATGGAGTCCCGACCGGTGTTGTTTGCGCGATCCCCTATGAAGCCATGTTGATCATGCTTCAAATCGGCCTATTCGTTGGTGCATACTATGTATGGGGCAACTCGTTTGCCCTGTTCCGGCGAAGCCGAGCGGCGCTGGGCTGGGTCATATTTTTTGCTCTACTCACGAGTCTCTATGGTTTGGTCAATTTGTTTAAGCAACCGGATCAAGTGCTTTGGGTTGAACGATATGCGCCCTATGTAGGCCGTCTACCTTCAACCTATATCTGCCCGAATCATTTTGCTCATCTATTGCAGATGTTACTGCCGTTCTGCCTAGTGCTCACCCTCATTCCAAAGGCGGGGATCTTCCTGCGCATACTTTCTGGGTATAGCTTCTTTCTGTTTCTTCCCGTGCTTTTTTTGACGGAATCGCGAGCGGGGTGGTTGGGTAGCTTGCTTGCCGTTGGGGGGACAATTTGTCTGCTCGCCCTTCGAAAAAGTAAGAAGCTATTTCTTCTTTTGGTGATTCTTGTGCCGTTGAGTTCAGCGTTGTTGTTAGCGGGGGCTTGGCGTGATTCCGAAACCTTCCAGCGGCGCATGGAACCGGTCGTGACCTTTTTGGAAGGGCAGTCCGAAGGGGGGATCGGGAGTGAGTCGCGTGATTTCCGCCCACAGACGTGGATGGATACCATCGACATGATTATGGAAAAACCTGAAATAGGCTATGGTCCAGCCAGTTATCGCTATGCATTCCCTGAGCATAGAAACCGGTATAAAGGTCACCGTATTGTAACCGGGCATCCGCACAATGAATATCTTGAACTTATCTCCGAGTATGGATTGATTGGCTTCGGTTTATTTGCGCTAGCCTGGTGTTATGGCTTAATTAGAATATTAGTATTTTCGCTCAAAACCTCTAACCAACATCATGCTTTTATGGCGATGGCTTTTCTGGGAACGGCGGCGGGAACTATGCTGCATTCTTTCTTTGATTTTCAGATGCATATTTTTCAGAATGCGTTGGTATTTTCCCTGTTGGCCGCCATTGCGGTTGGCCCCATCTGTGGGCGACGACAAGATATACTGAAGAAAAAAAAGAAGGGAATAGGGTTCCGAATACCTCGCATGGCCTTGGCGATTTTAGCCGTTGCAGGGTTGTTGTTTTCACTCCAGGCCTTTTCATCGGCCTTTATTCGCGCGGCAGCAGACCGGCTGGTCGAAAAAGGCGATTCAGAAACGGCCAAGCGCTATTATCAACGGGCCATTAAAATCGACTCTTCTAACTGGCGCGCCTACAAGGGCATTGGTGCCGTGTATTTTAAAGAGCGCTATCATTCATTGGATCCAGACGAAAAGCGTGAGCTTGCTCAGGTTGAGAAAGGTTTTTTTGCAGCGGGGTATTTACATAATTCACTCGATGCCGTTCTGGTTTTTGACTATGGAATGGCAACCCTATACCTTGGCGATACAGTCGCGGGGCTGGCTTTGCTGGAAAAGTGCGCGGCCTTGCGACCCTATAACGATATTTACTGGTGGAGACTCGGTATTGCTCAGCGGAAGGCGGGGCAATATGAAGCGGCGTTGGAATCCTTTCGCTATGCAAAATCTCTTGTAAACTCGCCGGTGGCCCGAAAAAATATCCAGTGGTTGGAAAAGCAATTAAACCCTCCTGCAGAGCGCATCCTGATTAAAGCACCGCCAAGGCCAGCATCCGATCAAACCGAGCAACGCCCGGCGGTGGAAACTGCGCCCTTGGATGAACTCCTCCTTTTGATGGAAAGCCTCTGATCGGGTAGGGTGAAGAGGTTGATCAAGCTCGGTTATGCCGGGCTTTTTTTTGTGGTTTTGTAGGGCGGGTCGAGTAGGGTTTTTAGTTTTGGAGGGTGATGATGGGTTTATTAATTCAAAATGTGCAGCTGAATGAAAAGACGACCGATGTTTTGATTGAAGGAAACCGGTTCAAGAGCATCGCCGAAAATATAGATGTGCTGGGCCTCCAAATCCTGGATGGAAGCGGGATGGCTATTCTTCCGACATTTATCAATATGCATACGCATGCCTCGATGACGTTGATGCGTGGCTATGCCGATGACCTCGATCTCCACGATTGGCTGGAGAACCATATTTGGCCGTTGGAAGCAAAACTCACGGAGGAGGATGTTTACCACGGCGCACGGTTAGCTTGTCTAGAAATGATCAAGTCGGGCACCACCTGCTGTAACGATATGTATTGGCATTTTCACGGAATTGCCCGCGCGGTGGAAGAGATGGGATTGCGAGCCGTGCTCTCTTCGGTATTCATCGACTTTAACGATGCCGCCAAGGCCGAAGAGCAGCGTGAGCTTACGGAACGGCTCTTTGAGGAAACGAAACAATACTCGGATCGAATCGGTTTTGCGCTCGGGCCGCATGCCATCTATACCGTGTCAAAGGAATCGTTGAAATGGGCGGCGCAGTTTTCAACGGAAAATGGGATTCCGCTCCATATCCATATCTCCGAAACCCAGAAGGAAGTTGACGACTGCCTCTCATTATACGGCCTGCGGCCTATCCAATGGTTGGATAAAATTGGGTTGCTCGGGCCGAACGTGATCGCCGCACACGTGATCCATGTGACGGACGAAGAGATCGGTATTCTAGCCCGCAATGGAGTTCATGTGGTGCACTGTCCGGCTTCAAATATGAAGTTGGCTTCCGGCTGTTTTCCATTCCGAAAAATGGAGGCGAAAGGGATATCGTTATCGCTAGGAACGGACGGCTGTTCATCGAATAATAATCTTTCGATGATAGAGGAGATGAAGCTCGCGGCGTTGTTGGCCAAATTACAACATAACGATCCGACCGTATTACCTGCCCGCACGGCCTTCGAAATGGCGACGATCAACGGAGCTGGAGCACTTGGGTTGGATGGCGGTAAAATTGCGGAGGGCAAGCTGGCCGACTGCATGTTAATTGACTTGGCGAACCACCGCTTGGCTCCGGGTTATCACTTGGACGAGGATATGGTCTATAGCGCGGACAGCTCGTGCATTGATACTGTCATTTGTGATGGAAAAATCCTCATGCAAGGAGGATATGTTGCGGGCGAAGAAAAGATTGTGACCGAAGCTCGAAGGTATAAAAAAAGGTTCCAATGAAGGAAGCCCAAGAGGAGGGCGAGGGCTTTCCAACATTGGAACCTAGGGGGAGAAATGGGGTGGCTGATTAGAAGAATGATACCACCAGCATGAGTCCAATCATCGCAACCCCAGCCAGAGCCATCGAAACTTCTACTGCAATTATGGAACGTGTTTTCATAGGTTTCCTTTGGTCATTCTACGGGAGATATAAAGCATAAATTATGCCAAATGTTGGGAGCTAGGTTCTTAACGAAGAACAGGCGTATTTTTCCGCATGCCCAAGGAATTAAATGGGGTCCTGTTGCATATTTGAGAATTACGACTCCTTTGATCTCTATTTTCAACAGGGGTAGCCAAGAATTGCATTGCTCCATGCTAAAAGGCCTTTACACTCACCGAAACCTCGGAGGATATCGATATGTGTGCTAAATCATTTAAATCGAATAAACGCCCCTTTTCATCGGTTGTCGTGCAAGGGGTTGAACGCGCGCCCAGTCGGGCCATGCTCCGCGCGGTTGGATTTTCGGACGCTGACTTTACAAAACCCCAGATCGGTGTGGCTTCCACGTGGAGCATGGTGACCCCGTGCAACATGCACATCGATCGCTTAGCCAGAGAAACCGAAAAAGGGGTCGGGGTGGCTGGAGGCAAAGGGGTGATCTTTAATACCATCACCATTTCCGATGGGATTTCGATGGGAACGGAGGGCATGAAATATTCCCTTGTTTCGCGTGAGGTCATTGCCGACTCCATCGAAACCGTGGTGGCCTGCGAAGGATTTGATGGTGTGGTGGCTCTGGGCGGATGCGACAAGAACATGCCGGGTTGCCTGATGGCGCTTGCCCGACTAAACCGTCCGGCGGTATTTGTCTATGGAGGAACGATCTTGCCCGGATGTTACCGGGGAAAGGATGTTGATATTATTTCGGTATTCGAGGCCGTCGGCCAATTTACCAAAGGCGAAATCACATCTCGCGAGCTGACGGGAATCGAGCGAGCGGCTATTCCGGGGGAAGGTTCCTGCGTAGGAATGTATACGGCCAATACGATGGCTTCAGCCATCGAGGCGATGGGTATGAGCCTGCCCAATAGTTCGTCGCGCGTGGCGTCCTCAAAATCTAAAATGGAGGAATCGAACGCAGCGGGCCGTGCAGTCGTAAAATTAACCGAGCTGGGCATTAAACCTTCAGACATCATGACACGCCCAGCCTTCCTGAATGCCATTACGATAGTCACTGCACTGGGAGGGTCGACCAATGCGGTGCTGCACCTGCTCGCTATGGCTCGGGAAGCCAAGGTGCGTCTTTCGCTCGCCGATTTTACGGCCATCGGAAAAAAGGTTCCTGTGTTGGCCGACCTGAAACCAAGCGGCCGATATGCCATGGCTGATCTCGCCGCCATCGGCGGTGTAGCTCCGCTGATGGCGCGATTGCTCAAACAAGGATTGCTTGACGGCGACTGTCTGACGGTGACCGGTCATACGTTGAGAAATAACCTTGCACAGATAAAGCCGTACCCGCGCAAGCAGGAGATCATTCGGCCCTTCAGTCGCCCGATCAAGAAAGAGGGACATTTAGTGATCATCAATGGAAACCTTGCACCAGACGGGGCTGTGGCCAAAATTTCAGGAAAGGAAGGGCTACAGTTTAGCGGAAAAGCGATTGTTTTTAATTCTGAAGAGCAAGCAATGAAGAAGATTCTTGCGGGTGGAATCAAGGCGGGGCATGTGGTGGTAATCCGTTATGAAGGACCGAAGGGCGGTCCCGGTATGCGCGAAATGCTCGCACCCACATCCAACATCATGGGGCAAGGGTTGGGTCAGGACGTGGCGTTGATTACCGACGGTCGCTTTGCGGGCGGAAGCCATGGCTTCGTGATTGGTCACATCACACCCGAAGCCTGTGTGGGTGGGCCGATTGCCATTGTGAAAAATGGTGACGCCATCACGATTGATGCAAAAAAAAGAACCATCACGCTGGGGCTATCGAAGGCCGAAATCCAGCGCCGTCTCACTCTATGGAAGCCGCCACGTTCTCGTTATAAAACCGGTGTTCTCGCAAAATATGCCAAGTTGGTTGGATCGGCTTCCGAAGGAGCAATCACAGACTAACCGCCCTCTTTAGGGTATATTGGCTTTCCTCGGGCGGCGGTATCGCCTACCTTTTTTGTTTAGGAGAACCGCTATGAAAATCGAAGTATTCGTTTTATGTGATGCCGCCACGGACACCCGTGGGAAACTAAATATTCTAGGCACGTTCGATCAGATTTACGCTGTCAAGATGCCGGTGGTTCATCCGGCCTGCGCCGTCGCTCTGCGCTTGCGATTCGACAAAATGGAGGAGGGGCCTCACAAGGTGAATCTGCACCTCGTTGATCCTGATGGCACACCCGTCTTCCAGCCGATGGAGGGGGAGGTCATCCCGCGTATGGCTCCAGATGTCGAATCGATCGCCGTTAATCTAATCCTTAATTTCCAGCACATGAAATTTGAATCCTTCGCCGATTACCAGATCAATCTGGCCATCGACGATGTGTCGCGGGCATCGCTCCCGCTCCGGGTTCGTGAAATTCCACGGCAGCATATGGCCTAGAACCTTGTATCCCACCTGCTTGGGGAAACATGCAATAAATTTTCGCCGCCGTCGTTTTATACTCACCGATACAAACACTAACCCTTAGGAGGCATCGGATGAGAAAAATGAAATGGAAAGTTGCAGGATGGATCATGGCCTTAATAGGCGCAGCATCGTTAGCCCATGCTGAACAGGAAAATCCGTGTAAAAAATGCAACCCTTGTGAAGGGGGCCAGCGGCCGAGTCGTGAGCAAATGATGCAACGGTTCGATGTCGATGGGGATGGTCAATTAAGCAGGGCCGAAAAAGAAACCCTTCGCAGAGAGAGAGCCAAACGGAACAAAGGAACACAGGGCGGCCAGCGCCCGAGTCGTGAAAAAGTTATACAACGGTTCGATACGGATGGGGACGGTCAGTTGAACGAAACGGAACGTGTTGCCTTGCGCAAGGAGTTTAAGCAACGCCGCCGTGAGCATAAACGCCAAAACAAGCCGGTTGAATAAGCTTAATTGAGGTGTTGATAAATCACCTTCCAACAGTACATGAGTTGCATCTGCTCTCATGTGCTGTTTTTTTTACGCATATTTCCATCCAATCCTTGGAACGGAAATGATATAAAATCGACTTTCAAAATCATTTGTCGGAAGTCAGTAAATCAAGGAATTACTATGTCGAGTACGATCGGAACATTGTTCAAGGTCTCCACTTATGGGGAGTCGCACGGAAAAGCCGTCGGTGCCATTGTGGACGGTTGCCCAGCCAATATCGAGTTGACCGAAGCCGATATTCAACCGCACCTCACCCGCCGCCGTCCCGGCCAGAGCGATCTGACCACTCCGCGCGACGAAGCCGATCGGGTGACGATTCTCTCCGGTATTGAAAAGGGGAAGACGCTGGGGACGCCGATCGGTTTGATGGTTAATAATAAGGATCAGCGGCCTGGCGACTATGGCGCAATGAGCGATGTGCCACGGCCTTCGCACGCCGATTTTACGTATCAAATGAAATATGGCAACCGTGCCGCAAGTGGCGGCGGTCGCTCCAGTGCGCGAGAAACCATCGGTCGTGTCGCGGCCGGTGCTATCGCGGAAAAAATTCTATTCGAACGCTTCGGCACCCGAATTACCGCATGGGTTAGCGCCGTTGGTGATATCGATGCTCGCGACATGAGTTTGGAAAACTTGACCCGCGAGCAGGTTGATGCAAATATCATGCGTTGCCCGGATGAAGCGGCGGCTGCCCAGATGATTCAATTGGTTGCCGCGACACGCGACCGTAAAGATTCCGTCGGCGTAATTCTGACCTGCGTGGCCGAGAATATTCCAAGTGGGCTGGGTGAACCGGTGTTCGATAAGTTCGAGGCAAAGCTGGCGCAAGCGATGCTTTCAATCCCTGCAATGAAGGGATTCGAGATCGGGTCGGGGTTTGCTGGGGCACGCATGTTTGGTTCGCAACACAACGATCCGTTTGTGCAAAAAGACGGGCGACTGGGCACCACGACAAATCATAGCGGAGGCATTCAAGGCGGTATTACTAACGGCGAGCCGATTGTTTTCCGTACGGCCTTCAAGCCTCCGGCGACGATTGGACAGGCCCAGGAGACGGCTACCTTCGGGGGCGACCCCACCGTACTCGAGGCCAAGGGGCGTCACGACCCGTGTGTGGTGCCGCGTGCTGTGCCGATCATTGAAACCATGACCGCGCTAGTCCTAATGGACTTTGTTCTACGCCAGAGCTACCGCACGATTTAATTGAGTTTAGCCATGATTGATCTTTCCTTTCAGCTCGCCTTTATCGGCCCCGGTGGTCCCGAATTCATCGTGATTATGTTGGTATTACTGATGATGTTCGGCGCGAAGGATGCTCCGCGCATTCTACGTAAACTGAATGAGATGCTTAACCAAATCAGGAACACGGCCGACGGTTTTAAACGTGAGGTGATGTATAGTGATCTTAAGGATGAGTCCCCCTCTTTTGAATCGCCGCATCATTTTGACGGACCGGACCATGATGAGGATGAACCGATAGACGATGCGCCGGACTCTGACGCAGAAGATGAGGATGGCGATGCTCAAAAAGTTTAAATTGTTCAAAGGAAAATTTAGCTATGATGACAGCGAGATGCCGTTCCTTGAGCATCTTGAGGCGTTCCGGAAAACGGCCATTCGCACCGCAATCGCTCTGGTGCTCGGCGTGGCGATTTGCCTGCCCTTCGCCGATCACTTGATTGCTATCCTGCGTGCGCCAGCCGATCCTTATATTGAAAAGAGCGTGGATGAGGTGCTGCGAACATCCTCATTGCAATTGCGGATTCCATCCGCCGCGTTGGAGCAGGATGTAGCAGGCTATTACATTGTAGATGCCGAGATGCTGTTGCCGGAATCTAATCGCGCAACGAAGGGGGTAATCCGCCTTCAATTTTCTGAGCCATCAGCAGCTATTAAGATGTGGCTGACGGTTTCTTTCTTTGGAGGGTTATTACTAAGCCTTCCCGCACTGGTCTTCATTATCGGTTCATTTGTGTTGCCGGGAGTCCGCAGTGTCGAGCGCAAGGTGCTTAGCCGTATTTCTATTTTTTCGGGGGGGCTGTTTTTGGCAGGCATTGTAATGGGGTATAAAGTAACCCTACCACTGGCGCTGGGATTCATGCTTAAGATCGGCGGGCAGTTGGGCGGCGAGTCGATCTGGTTCTACAACAAATACATCTCCTTTGCTCTTCAGTTACTGCTTGGCTTCGGGATTGCCTTCCAGCTTCCCGTCGTGATTTTGATTTTAGGAAAAATGGGATTGGTCAATTCTACACAGTTGCGGGAAAAACGCCGCCATGTGATTATTGGTCTATTAATTTTGGCCATGATTTTGACTCCGCCTGATGTCATGACCCAAATGTTGATGGCGGCCCCCTTGATTTTTCTCTACGAGTTCTGTATATGGTTTCTTCATTTTAGTGGGAACCGTGCGGCGGAGACGAATGGGGCTGATGAGACGGAAAAACTAAACGAGGAGTAGGTTATGCATACATTAGGTTTCATGGGAATGCCGGGGCAAACGGAGATTATTCTGATTATCTTCATCATTTTGTTGCTGTTCGGGGCAAAGAAACTTCCGGAGCTATCGCGCTCGATTGGTAAGAGCCTCAGTGAGTTTAAGAAAGGCCAAAAGGAGGGTTCAGAACCCGATCTGGAAGGGGATGAGGCCGCGAAGAAAAATCTCGATTCTAAAGAAGAGCCTGCAACAAAGGAGTAGGCCGTGATGACTCACGCCCCACGATACCATGAGCGAAAGACAGCATTTTGAGCTAACTCCCGAAGAAGAACGCGAAAACAACAAGGCTGTACTGGCGCACGTTCTTCCCTTTGCCATTTGGCTGACGATGATGGTTTGGTTTGATGAGTACAATGCTCGAACGGTGGGTGGGATTATCGTATTGCTCGTTTTTCGCCCTTGGCGTTGGGCGCCCCCAATCCAGCTTAAGAATATCCCCTTGGCGATTGGTGTGGGAGTCTTTATTCTTGTGGTTTGGGTCGGCTTTGAAACTCCATGGATGATCCAGCATGCTCCGGGAGTTACGGAGTGGTACGATCACCTATTCGTCGATCTCATGAAGCCCTTTCAGACCCGCGAACTTTATGAACTTCCTTTAAGTATGGAATCGGCCGACGTGCAAGAAGCCATTGCTTTGGGGGTAGAGAATGTGCAACGCACTCAATTTCCGTTTAAGGTGATTGAAGAGGGTGAATTCGCGGGGCTCCACGCCGCTAATCCTCGCGTGATTGGATGGCCTTCCTTTTGGATTCGTATGTTCGGTTCCACGGTGATTATTGCTGTTATCGAAGAGTTTTTCTACCGTAGCTTTGTTTACCGTTGGATGCTCGGAAGCCCCTTCTTTAAAATTGATGCGGGACGGATGAAATGGTCGCTACTTATCTTGGTTTCGGTCTTTTTTAGTGTCTCACATTTCGAAATTGGCGCGGCGTTGATTTGTGGTATTGCGTTCGGTTGGCTCTACATTAAAACACAGGATATTTGGGCGGCCATCATTGCTCATGGAACCACCAACTTCCTCTTGGGTCTCTATGTCGTAAAATACAACGCCTATCAATTTTGGTAGCCTAGATATTCCATCGAACTTTCCTTCCAAAACCGCTTGCAAAGAATAAGGCGCTCAATTATCTTCCCTGCTCAAATTTGGTGCGGAAAGGTGGCTGAGTGGTTTAAGGCGCTGGACTGCTAATCCGGTGTGGGACTTGTCCTACCGAGGGTTCGAATCCCTCCCTTTCCGCCATTTTTAAGACCATCGACCTTTGTCGATGGTCTTTTTTTTGTTTTGAATTTGAATTGGAGTACGGAGCTATATTGACACCTCGCTCGGCACAGACTATTTTGCCTCTCGTTTTTTCACCCACCAACAGGACAAATTTTTTATGAGCACATTTGATTTTTCAAAAAAAGAACTGACGCTCTCCTCCGGCAAGAAAGTCGGCTATTTCAGCCTTCAAGCCCTGGAAGAAAAAGGCTATGGCGACCTCTCAAAAACTCCGAAATCGATTAAAATTCTGATCGAGTCACTCATGCGCATGCAAGGGCATCCGGCGTATACCCCCGAACAAGTGGAGGCGCTCGCTAAATGGACGCCGGCGGTTGAAAAAGAAGAACTTCCTTATATGCCGGCTCGTGTGTTATTGCAGGATTTTACCGGCGTTCCGTGTGTCGTTGACCTTGCTGCGTTGCGCTCGGCCATGGAGAAGGCGGGTAAGGAGGCGGGGCAGATCGAACCGCTCATTCCGGTCGACCTTGTGATTGACCATTCCGTTCAGCTTGACGATGCCGGGCATGCGACCTCCTTTAAGCTCAATGTAGATCGTGAATTTGAACGTAACGAAGAGCGTTATAAATTTCTAAAGTGGGGGCAACAGGCCTTTGAAAAGCTACGCGTACTTCCTCCTGGTCTCGGCATCTGCCACCAGATTAATATGGAATATCTTGCGGGCTGCGTGATGCTAGATGATCAGGGCATCGCCTATCCCGATACGCTCGTTGGGACCGACTCACACACGACCACCATCAACTGTATGGGTGTGTTGGGCTGGGGCGTTGGCGGTATTGAAGCCGAGGCTGCAATGCTTGGGCAACCGATTCCGATTCTTACTCCGGACGTAGTTGGTTTTAAAATGAAGGGTTCACGGAACGCAGGCGTAACGGCGACCGATTTAGCACTTACCGTGACCAAAATGCTCCGAGAAAAAGGGGTGGTTGGCAAGTTTGTCGAATTCTATGGCGAAGGCGCGGCGAACCTCTCGTTGGCTGACCGTTGCCCGGTCGCCAACATGGCTCCCGAATACGGCGCAACGATGGGCTTCTTCGCGATCGACGAAAAGACCATCGACTATCTCCGCGAAACCGGCCGCGATGACGAGCAGTGCGAATTGGTCGAAGAATACTGTAAAGCACAAGGCCTTTGGGGATTTACTGATGAAGCCGTTTATACCGAGACGCTGGAGCTTGATCTGACTCATGTGTGCGCTTGTGTGGCAGGACCCAACAAACCGCAGCAACGTTTGGCGCTCTCCGATCTTAAAAAAGAGTTTAACGATGATTTCAACCCGCCCGACATCGAAGTGGATGTGCCGGGCTACGGAACGCTTAAAAATGGATCGATCGTTATCGCCTCGATCACGAGCTGCACCAATACTTCGAACCCGAGTTTAGTGATGGGAGCCGGTCTTGTGGCCAAAAAGGCGGTCGAAAAAGGACTCACAATTCCGGCTTATGTCAAAACCTCTCTGGCGCCGGGATCGCAAGTGGCGACCGAATATCTAAAAGAGTCCGGCCTGCTGGCGCCACTCGAAAAGCTTGGTTTTAATGTGGCTGCCTACGGGTGCGCCACCTGCATTGGTAATAGCGGCCCTTGCGCTGAGCCGATCGAGGCGGCCATCAAGGAGCATGGCTTGACCGTAGGTGCCGTACTTTCTGGTAATCGGAATTTTGAAGGACGTGTGCATCCGCTGACCCGCTCCAACTATCTGGCCTCTCCGCCGCTTGTGGTGGCTTATGGACTGGCGGGAACAGTTAATATCGACCTAGAGAATGATCCGATTGGGCAAGATCAGGACGGAAAAGAGGCCTACTTAAAAGACATCTGGTATTCCGAAGAAGAACTGTCCGAAGCCATCAAAATCGCAGCGAATAGTGAATACTATAAGTCGATCTACGCCGACGTCTTCACCTCGAACGAACAATGGAATGCGCTGGACGTTGCTACGGGTGAAACCTTTGCTTGGGAAGAGACATCGACCTACATCCGCGAACCCACCTTCTTTGATGGGTGTGAGGAACCGGCCGGTGGACTGAGCGATATTGAAGATGCGGCTGTACTGGGCTATTTCGGCGATTTCATCACGACCGACCATATTTCCCCCGCCGGTGTGATTCCCGAAGAAAACCCGACTACGGAATACCTACTCAGCCACGGTGTTGAAAAGAAGGACTTTAATAGCTTCGGTTCGCGTAGAGGCAACCATGAAGTGATGATGCGTGGCACGTTTGGCAATATACGCATCAACAATAAGCTGGTTGATCGCGACGGCGGCTTCACCGTCAAGGACGGAAAAACCATGCCAATTTATACCGCCGCGATGGAATATATCGAAGAAGGAAAAAGCCTCGTTATTCTTGCTGGACAGATGTATGGAGCCGGATCGTCGCGCGACTGGGCGGCGAAAGGCACTAAACTTCAGGGGGTTAAGGCCGTCCTCGCCGAGAGTTTTGAACGCATTCACCGCTCCAACCTTGTGGGAATGGGCGTAGTGCCGTGCGAATTCCTGAATGGGGAGTCCGCCGAAAGTCTCGGTTTGACGGGGCAGGAGAGCTTTACGATCACGGGTATTGCGAACGATTTTGAACCCGGTAAAATCCTGACGGTGACCGCAGGTGAAAAGACGTTCCAGGTGAAAGCCCGCGTTGATACTCCGCTTGAAATCGAATACCTCAAGAACGGGGGCGTACTCAATTATGTGCTGCGCAACTTCATGGCGGAGGCCTAATCATGTCCGAGTTCAAAAATGTGACGGTGGTGCGCGAGGCGAATGTTTACTTTGACGGTAAGGTGACAAGCCGCACCGTGGAGTTCGACGATGGAACTAAAAAGACGCTAGGCTTTATGATGGCCGGCGAATATTCATTCGATACCGCCGCGGCCGAAGTGATGGAAATGCTGGGCGGAGAAATGGATGTTTTGCTGCCCGAGTCTTCCGATTGGAAAACCGTGAAAGCGGGTGAATCGTTCAATGTTCCTGCTAACGCTAAATTTGATTTAGTGGTTAAAGCGTTTGCAGATTATTGCTGTTCGTACATCGAAAAATAGAAACGCCGCTAAAAGACCTCATTCGCAGAGTTTACGGGTACGTTCTCATTTCGGATAACCCTCTGCCTTTGAGCGGAAGAGCTTCGCCGATGAATAGAGAATCGAAGTCGCCGACTTTCTAGCTTCTTTTCTCGTACACTGGCGTGAATCCTGCTATTTTTCGTTCCATTAAATTGAAAAAGGAGCGGGCTATGCGTGGGTTGTTGGGTTTGATGGGGATATTCATTTTTACTTTAAATGCAGCTCAGGCCGTGGTGGTGGCGGGAGGCGACGGAACTCAAAATACCACCGCTCCGAGCGGGGGACAGGGCTGGGATTATGTCGGCCAAATTATTGCCGGAAATGGGGCGCCCTCAGGCGTAACTTATCTCGATAATAACTGGTTTATTACGGCGTACCATGTCCAAGTTCTCGATAATCCCACGGGAGTGTTGCTCGGCGGGTTATCCTATTCGATTGATGCAGGTAGCTGGACGCGTTTGAACAATAGCGTCGGCGGCGATGCCGACTTGGCCATGTTTCGTGTAACGAGCTCGGTGGGGCTTTCCGCGCTGACGGTTCGTTCGTCTTCTTTAGCGAATGGATCGGCGCTGACGATGGTCGGTAACGGGCGGAATCGCGAAACGGATTTGACGCGTTGGAATTCAAGCTGGACGGAGGTTCCTTTTGGCGGAACCTATTCGGGCTACAAGTGGACCACCGAGTCGACCAAACGCTGGGGCACGAACACCAAAGAAGCATCCGTTGGATTGATTAATACTGGCCTTGGAAGTACCGATATGTTTGATACCAATTTTGATAATACGGGCGATCAAGCGCAAGGCGCGACCTATGACTCGGGCGGTGGCGTGTTTGTGGATAACGCAGGCAACTGGGAACTGGCGGGCATTATGGTGGCTGTTTCTGGGTTTTCCGGTCAGCCAGCCTCGACCTCCGTTTTTGGAAATAAAACCTATTCCGCAGACCTCTCCTTCTATGCCGACCAAATTGCCACCACCGTCGCGATTCCCGAACCTTCCATACTCGCTTTTGGCTTCATTCTTCCGGCGGCCTTTTACGTCCGCCGCATTTTCCTGATCTAGATCGTAAAAGGATCACTCTAACGGCCGCCTCCTTTTTTTAGGGCGGCTTTTTTTTTGTTGCGGACGAGAGGAATGTAGACGAGGCATCTTGCCTCATTGCGCCGGAGCGGTGTGCGGACGTGGCGAGGCTGGACGTGTTCGTCCATGAGCGGGGGTTTCTTTGCGGGTTTACTTCGATTTTGTCTCTGCTATTATTTATCGCAATTCACACCATTTAACAGCGAGGAATTTATTATGCGTAGCGACCGAACAAAAAAAGGAGTTGAACGAGCTCCACACCGTAGTCTGATGCGGGCAACGGGCATGACGACCGAGGATATTAAAAAGCCGTTTATTGCCATTTGTAATTCGTTTAATGAGGTGATTCCTGGGCACGCGCATTTGGATCAAGTGGGTAAACTGGTGAAGAAAGCCGTCCGCGAAGCGGGCGGTACGCCGATTGAATTTAACATGATCGGCGTTTGTGATGGGATTGCGATGGGGCATTCGGGCATGAAGTATTCCCTGCCGAGCCGCGAACTGATTGCCGACTCCGTCGAGACCATGATCAGCGCCCATGCCTTCGATGCGATGATCTGTATTCCGAACTGCGATAAGATTGTTCCGGGTATGATTATGGGCGCCATGCGCGCGAATATTCCGACGATTTTTGCCAGCGGCGGGCCGATGAAAGCGGGCAAAACCAAGGATGGTGAAGTGATCGATCTCATCAGTGTTTTTGAAGGTGTTGCGGCGCATAAGCAGGGGAAAATTTCGGACGAAGAATTAGATGAACTCGAATGTAAAGGATGCCCGAGCCAAGGTTCGTGCTCGGGGATGTTTACCGCGAACTCGATGAATTGCCTGTGCGAGGCCATGGGCTTGGCACTTCCAGGAAACGGAACGCTACTTGCCATTCAACCCGAACGCCATCAGCTGTGGAAAGATGCCGCCAAACGCGCGGTTGAAATGGCCTATGCCGACGGGCCTTTACCCCGGGATCTCGTTACGCAGGAGTCGCTCGATAATGCCTTTGTACTCGATATGGCGATGGGCGGAAGTACCAATACGGTGTTGCATACGTTGGCGATTGCCAAAGAGGCGGGGGTTAAATACGCCCTCGAACGTATTAACATGGTTTCCAAAAAATGCCCGAATATTTGTAAGGTTTCGCCTTCGTCGAACTACCATATTGAGGATGTACATGCGGCCGGCGGCATTAGCGGTATTTTGGCCGAAATCGCTAAAAAGGACGGCCTACTGAATCTGGATTGCCCGACGGTAACGGGGAAGACGCTCGGCGAAAATATTGCCGGGGCGAAGAGTCTGGATTTGGAATGTATCCACACGATTGAAAATGCCTATAGCGAGACGGGCGGCCTCTCGATTTTATGGGGCAATCTGGCCGAGGGCGGATGTGTGGTGAAGAGTGCGGGAGTTGACCCGAAGATGCTGGTTCACACGGGACCGGCCGTTGTTTTCGAGTCGCAGGAAGATGCCTGTGAAGGAATTTTGGCGGATAAGGTTAAGGCGGGCGATGTGGTCGTGATTCGCTACGAAGGACCGAAGGGCGGACCCGGTATGCAGGAAATGCTGGCCCCGACTTCATACATTATGGGGCAGGGGTTAGGCGACAGCGTTGCGCTAATTACCGATGGCCGCTTCAGTGGCGGAACCCATGGGGCATGCATTGGTCATATTTCTCCGGAAGCGGCGGAAGGTGGACCGATTGGTTTAATTCGTGAGGGTGACATCATCGGAATCGATATTCCCAATAACAAGCTAGCCGTTCAACTTTCCGATGAAGAATTGGCTGCACGCCGCAAGGCGTGGGTGGAACCTGCGCCGCGCTTTACCACCGGATGGCTTGCGCGCTATGCTAAAATGGCGACGAATGCGAGCAACGGTGCGATACTGGAGGGATAGGAGATGGTACGCGGCGAGACTAGAAGGAGTATCTTTTTAGGGCTACTTGCATTTCTGTGGGTCGCGGACGCCTCGGGAGCCAACCTACGAAAGTTTGCGGAAGAGGCCACGGATGCCTCTTCTGCTAAGCCCAAGAAGGAAGAACGCCGCCGCTATAACGATGCGGCTACTTCTTCTTTTGGATCGGGCACCTATCCTTCGAGCGCGGGTGGCGCAAGTTTTTTGGGTAGTTTTTATGCGTGGTTGATCGCTTCGCCATTTGACGCTCGGCATGAGGCCTCATTAGAGGCCGGCGAATCGAGGTCTCCTTCCATTTTTCCCGAGCATTTGTTGGGTGAAGCAACGGTGCCTTACGTGCGGGTTGACTACCATTTTCAGTTGATCGATTCCGATACCGATGCAGATGATGTGCGGATCGAACTCGGCTATAAAATGCTGGCTTTTCACGCTCGAACCACTCGATATTCTACGCCATCGCTGGGGCAAGATTTAGAAATTAATCAGTACTACGGAGTGCTCCGCTACGGGGGCTATCGTCCGGATTTTTTGCCGGGAACTTTTGAGGCCGGTATTGGGGTTGGGGTAAGTCAGCTCAAATTTGAAGATTCCATCGGTACGATTGACGAATCGGGCATGGCGTTGACCTTCCCGCTCAAGTATTATCCGGTGCAATGGTTTGGTGTTGAATTTCGCCCGGCGTGGTACACGTGGTTGCAGGGGAATCAGGTCGGCGACTACGATATCTCCACCAGTTTCGGATACCACTATGTGCAGGTACGGACGGGCTACCGTTGGCTCATCACTGGAGATGAGAAGCTGGATGGCCCCTATGCCGGAATCTCCGTTTCGTTTTAAAGCGACTGGTTGCCACCGTACTTCAAAATGGGATAAAGTTTCCTTTGATCGGAAAATACATGAGGATGGGTCATGGTAAAAAGACTCGGTAAACGGATCACGCGGTTTTTGGATTTTCTCCAACACGACCTATGGCGAATCGATTTGGTTCATGATACGAAATTACGCACGATCGGCATCGAAGTGCTGCGCGTTACCCATTTAGTGGTCAAAGGCGCTAAGAATGATCGGTGCACCCTCCACGCTGCGGCGCTCACCTATTCCACACTGATGGCGCTGGTGCCTTTTCTAGTGGTGGTATTTTCGTTGGGGAAGGCGATTGGGTTTACGGCGGCGGCGGAATCGGCTCTTAAATTTTAAGCAGAAATGCCAGAACAAATTCAGAACTTCATTCATAACGTGCTCAATATTGTCGAAGGGATCAATCCGGCGGCCCTCGGTGCAGTGGGCGGGGTTGCTTTTATGGTCATCATTTTTAAACTTCTCAGCGGGATCGAAGAATCTTTCAATCAGATTTGGGGGGTGCAAACCTCGCGCGGAATTGGCGATAAAATCCGGAATTACCTTCTGGTCATTGTGATTGCCCCCGCTTTGATGTTACTGGCCAACACCGGTTCCGTCGCGATTCAGGCTTATGCGGGGAAGGTGGTGTGGATGGGCCCGTTGGCTTCGTGGTTTATTCAATTAGCTCCGGTGCTTATTTTAGCGATGGCCTTTGTGGCGGTTTTTATGTTTTTACCCAACACGAAGGTGGGTTTCAAAGCCGCTGCATCGGGAGGGCTCTCCAGCGCGCTCTTGATTATTATCGTGCAGGCCATTGTGCTTCAGTTTAGCACCACCCTGTTCCAAAAATATGCCATCTATGGCTCCTTCGCCTCGATTCCAATTTTCCTCTTTTGGCTGCACCTCAACTGGGTCATCTTGCTCTTCGGAGCTGAGTTTGCCTTTGCCATTCAGAATCGCGATACCTATGCGCAAGAGCGCGCCTCTGCCGGTGCGAATATGGTATCCAAACTCTGGGTCGCCTTCTCCGTTATGCAGGAGTCCATTCGAGTCTTTCAAGGGGCGGAAGTCGCGCTCGATACCAAGGCTTATGCACATGAAAAAAATATTCCAATTCGCCTAATGAACGAGGTGGTTCGAGTGCTCGAAAGCGCCCACTTGCTCGGCTCCGTGAATGTAGCAGTAATCACGTGCTACGCCCTTTTGCAAACCCCGGAAAACAGTACCGCGAAAAAGATCTACGACCTCATGATTACCACCGGTGCCCCCCCCGAAGAACTTGGACTCGTTCAAGACCGTACTATGGAAGAGATCCTCGCGGCCATCGATATTTCCCTCGACCACATCACCCTGCGCGAGTTGGCCGACGAGTAAAGATAGACTCACACAAAGCCGCGGAGTCACTAAGCTAGAGCCTGTCCCAGTAGAGCGAGTTTTTAAACCGCGCCGACTTTACTCTTCCAAAAGAACGGATGAAACCTTGGCGGTAGGGCTGAGCGTATTGGTTATTCCTAAAAAACAGCCGTTTCGGATGGATCCGTACACACTCCTGTCTTTGAGGACAGGTGGCTTCGGATGGATTAGGCCGCTGCGGTGAGTTCGGC
>JAJRRI010000056.1 GCA_024279685.1 Verrucomicrobiota bacterium
ACGGTAAAGGTTCCATTGGAACCGGCCACCGTATCGGCCAACAAACCATCCACATAGAGATCAATCCGATCCATGCCGGTGGCCAGATTCGAAGTCGTGAGCGTGGCCTGAACCGTCCATTGGATCGAGCCATTTACTATTGCTTCGCTGACGGGGCCAGCGGTTAGCTGCACCAAAGGCATGTCAGCATAGGGTTGTCCCAGTGGGTCGCCCACCATACCCGTTAAATAGGGGAATCGAATGCTCTGTTGATAGCACTCTCCCAACGTGGACCCATCCGCATTAAAAAGGTGCACAGTCCCGCTGGGGAACGTATGGGGTTGCCCGCCAGGCTCGACTACGGTTCCCGTCGAAGCCCCTGCTCCCGCCAGAATGAGTTCTGTTGCCTTGGTCTGGTTCTGGTCATCAAAGGAAAACCCATTACTGGTCAGCGAATCGGCCCAAGAGCCCGGCAAGTAGGTCGATCCGTTGGGAACGGCGTAAAACGCCTTACCGATCACCGCACCCCGCACATCATTCCGATTGAGCGGTGCGAACCCGGGGGTGTTGCTCGTCTCGACAAACGGGATTCCGCGTGCGGTAAGTCCGTCTTTAACCCGTGGCCACTGGGACTCGCGAAGGTTTGAACGAATGTCGTTATTTTCTTCGAAATAGATCGTTCCCACCGGATGGGTTCCGTCCGACTGGGCGGTGCGGGTGAGGTTCCAGATCACATCGTCGGGGTTATTGGCGAACATCGACGTGTGGCCTAAGGCGGTACCGATATATAATCCATCCGCGCTATGGACTAAGGTCGTATTCGATCCTTCCACGTAGGGGGGGGCTGGATTGGGGCGTGAGTCGCTCGCATTGATATAGCGCGAAGAAACGAAGGGCAAATCCGCGGGAGCGGTTCCCGCAACCAAAGCATCCAAATGCCGTAAAAGATAATCGTGCGAACGATTGGGATTGAATCCAATTCCTCCGCCTATCATGTTCGTTATTCTGAAGGGTTGCCCCAGCGTTGCGATATAATCAATCTGCCCATGCAACCCCGCTGCGGTAATACGATCGGCGATCGGAACAATAAACTTCTGTACATAATTTACCGAGCCGCTTTGCTCTGCCGCTCTCAACTCATACAAGCCGTCGGTTTGGTTCATTTCGATGAAAACAATATTTTGGTCCGGAATATCCCGGAGTTTTTGATACGCATTGGCAATGCGGACCCCGTGTTCGTCGCCGGGATTGACCACCAAGATGAGGTTTTGCCCGCCGCCTCCAGCGGAGGCAGAAAAAACGGCACCCAGCGTACTTAAAATGAACAAGGCGCTCACCTGGTAGAAAAAAGAGAAGAAAGTAGCACTCTGCCTGTAAGTTAATTTTTTTAGTTTCATTATTTTACCTTTAACAATTTAGTTGGGATAACGCTGGAACGGGCATTCACTCAACGACCGAGAGCAGAAGAGCATGCTCCCCCCTCGCATCATCAAGCCAAACAGAGACGTTCCCTCGAGCTTCTCGAGGAAAGAAATTATCAATTAATAACCTCAAAGTAACATGGGAATATTTACAAGTAACCAATTTGTTGTTCAAATCATCTTACCGTTGAGGTCATTCGTTTCTCTGAAAACTGGTCAAAAAATGGGGAAACCGATGAATCTTAGAATCGAGTGAAAAAAATAAAGATCGGGGGTGGTTTTGTTGGGCTGATGGCTTTTACCATCGATGCAGTTTCGGCGTTTGGGCAGGTTCCGATTGTTCAGACTCTGGATGATGGCTCGACCGTTTTTCCTCATCTTTGGAAATAATGTGGTTCAACTCGATTCACTGGGGCGGCTGGAGGGGGTGCTAACTTCGCGAAGTGATTTGACGATTTTTTTCGTATGACGCCGCCGGCAACCTCTCCCAACGCACCGCCGCCGATCTCAAAATCACGGACTACGGCTACGATGAACTCAATCGTCTGGTGGCAGTGACGAATGAAGGCGTTGAAGTCGCCACGTTCGATCCCGATCCGAATGGGAATAGGGTCTCACACAGAGGCACGGAGAACACAGAGATTTTCTTTGGCTATGACGAAATGAACCGTTTAGTTACCAGCATCTCCTTCGTGTCCTCCGTGAACTTCGTGGTGAATAACACTTTTTTTTATACCCATGAATATAAACTCGATATCGGCCGCTGGCTCTCTACCGATCCGATTGGCATTCGCGTCGGCTTCCATGTACGGGATCTGCTCTCCGTCCAGAACGGGTGACACCGCGAAATTGCCTATGAAGATGCGGCCAGTGCTTTGGTCGAGAGTAGGCCGCAAGCCGCGTAGACATCCACCCCTCGTGAAGCGCGGATGGTGGTGAGAATACCCTTGTGGTTTAGCTGGTCTTTGAAGGCCTGTAAGGGCGTTTCGTCGGTCGCCTGTAGCGGGGTGTCGGGAATGGGATGAAAGCGGATCAGGTTAATGCGGCATTTGATGCCTTTGAGTACCCGCGCGAGTTCCTTCACATGGCGCGACGTATCGTTGAGTCCGCCAAAGACAATATACTCAAACGAGACGCGGCGCTGTCCGCCAAAGTCGTATTTGCGGATCTCGGAAATTATGTCGTCCAGCGGATAGGCAATCTGCACCGGC
>JAJRRI010000057.1 GCA_024279685.1 Verrucomicrobiota bacterium
ATCCATTCCGATTGTATTACGTTGTTTCATGTCCGGTCTCCTTTTGCACCTTGAGTGCGGTTTTGTTTGTTGAGCGTGATTTTATCACAGCTCGTATGGAGGCCGGACACCTCTCTCAATTGCCTTCTCATCCTATCTACCCCCTACCTTTCTGGGGCAAAAATAAGGCTAGACAAGTTTTCTGAGCCTGTTACCCTGTTCCATCGAGTTGGAAAACGAATAAAAAAGGTATGATTATGAAAAAACAATATATAGCGATTCTAGCACTTCTCTGCATCGGTTCGGTTGCTCATGGGAACCTTATTCCTGCGGTTAGTAACCTTGGGCAAGCGTCATCGGGCGGTTTACTTGCATACCCTGATCCTCTGTTTGGGGTACCTTTTACTACGGGGACGGGGTCTCCCGGCGGTAGTGGATGGGATGAATTTACGCTGACGATACAGTTAAATAGTGCTAATATCATCGGTTTTGGGCAAGTTCAGTTGCGATCCACGGATGGTTCGGGCGCCCCAAATGGATTCTCTGGTTTGCTGAAGTCATACGCTTTTGTGGATGGACCCAATAATACTCTTATTATTGAAAATAATAGCGCCAACAGTGGTATTACTCTGGCCGAGAATACCACGTACTTTTTTGATTTTGCGTTTAACTCCGCCTCGCTAGACTTGGCTGCGACAACATCGCCAGCAGAAGATTCCGGAGGCCTGACGGGTTGGTCGATTGGAGATAACACCTGGTCAAGCGGTAGCGGGGGCGGGACTGGAAGCTGGACTGAATCAACTACTGGTGTGATTCCCCAATTTTCTATTGAGGTGATTCCGGAGCCAGCAGTAGCCAGTCTACTTCTGCTGGTCGGAATTGGAATGATTTCTGCCCGCCGTCTTTTTAGGGACTAGTTTTTCATCTAAAAGAACAATTTTCAAGGCAGGCTTAACGCCTGCCTTTTTTGTTTTTCTTTAATCACTACCCCGCCTCCACCTACCAAAATACCATCATGCACTCATTTTACGATCCAAACACGAGAACCAGATCAAGGGAAGATTTTAAAAATCGGAGCCTTCTCGCCTTCCCCCCTTCTCCCCGTCCTCCCCGGGGCCCTCTCCAATTCGCCATTACGCCGCATGGTGGATATGCGTCTTTATTCTTTTCAACTCATTCTCCTCGGCCTGCATGGCATGATACAAGTCGCAACGGGTTTGCAAATTAATCCAAAACCCTTCGGTGGTGCCGAAAAACTTGGCTAGCCGCAAGGCCGTGCGCGGGGTGATTCCCCTTTTCCCGTTCACGATTTCATTGATCCGCTGGTAGGGTACATGCACGGCCTGGGCGAGATCCCGCTGGGAAATCGACATGGGTACAAGGAATTCTTCCAGCAAAATTTCGCCCGGATGGGTCGGCTCTCGATATTTGGGTATTCTAACCATTTTTTCCTCCAGTCCAATTTAATGGTAATCCACAATCTCCACCTGCTCGGGGCCGTCATCTGTCCACAGGAAGCAGATGCGATATTGATCGTTTATCCGTATGCTATGTTGCCCTTCCCTATTTCCCCGCAAAGCTTCCAGCCGGTTGCTGGGCGGTATGCGCAAGTCGTCCAGCGTACACGCGGAATCAAGTTGATCTAATTTTCGTGCCGCAACCATCCAGAGTTGAACCGGACAGGCCTTTCTCGCCCCCTTGCTACTTTTTCCGTCGAAGACGTCCTGCGTAGCTTGGGATTTAAACGACCGAATCATGAATACACGGTAGCACGGTCATCATGCTACAGCAAATTGTTTGTTCAAATGGTTTGAGCAGACGGCAGAGGTTGGATAGTCTGCTGGGCTTTCGGATTACCTGAATCGCTAGCGGCTTCTCAGGCAAAGGTGTCGTGTGGGTCTCTCTGCTTGCAGAGGGCGCGCCCCCTTCGGGAGGTACGCGCTACACCCACAGGGTGAAAAAACATGGGATTGCTAATGCTTTAGACTGGATTACGGTCCGTTAACCACAAACTGAACACGAGTCCCGATGACTAAAAAGAACGACGACGATACCGAGCTGGAACTTTTTGAGAACGAGGCTGTGGAGCCTCCCGAAGCATAAACCGCCTCCCTTCCCCTTATCGAGGAAGGGCCTAAGAAATTTGATCCGCTACATGACGACCACGGCCCGTTGAAGCAACTGGTGGACTTTAACTTTCTGCAATATGCCTCGTATGTGATTTGCGATCGCGCGATTCCCACTCTCGAAGATGGCCTTAAGCCCGTGCAACGCCGAATCATGCATGCGCTGAAGGATAAGGACGATGGCCGCTTTATTAAAGTGGCTAATATTGTCGGCCACACGATGCAGTATCACCCACACGGCGACGCCTCGATTGCCGACGCATTGGTTACGTTAACGAACAAGCGCTATCTCATCGAAGGCCAAGGGAACTACGGGAACATCTACACCGGCGACCGCGCGGCGGCTTCGCGGTATATCGAATGTCGCCTTACCGAACTCGCGCGCAAGGAACTCTTTAATAAGGACCTCACAGAATGGGTCGCCAGCTACGATGGGCGCAACCAGGAACCCGTCACCCTGCCGTGCAAGCTGCCACTCATGCTGATGCTCGGCGCGGACGGTATCGCGGTCGGCCTATCGACGAGTATCCTGCCCCACAACTTTATCGAGCTGCTCGAAGCGCAGGTCGAAATTCTCCGCGAAAAAAAGCGGAGCCCAGTCGAACTCAACCTACTGCCCGACTTCCAAACCGGCGGCCTGATGGATGTCTCCGAATACAATAAAGGAAAAGGGAAGGTTAAGCTCCGCGCGAAGATTGAGGTGCGCAAAAACAACCGGCTGGTCATTACCGAATTGCCGCACGGCACGAATACCGAATCGCTGACGGCCTCCATCGAGGATGCCGTCAAAAAGAAGCGAGTGCCCGTCCGCACCATAGACGACTTTACGGCGGAGAAGGTAGAGATCGAGCTGACGCTCAGCCCCGGAGCAGAGCCTGAAAAAGTCATTCAGAAACTCTACGCCTTCACCAAATGCGAGACGTCTATTTCAAGCCGTCTCATCTGCCTGCGCAACCACCGTCCCGTCGAGATGACCGTCGATGAAGTGCTCCGGTTCAATACCGCGCAACTACTCGAAATCCTCGAAGGCGAACTCAACCTGCGCAAGGCCAAATTACTCGACGACTTCCACAATAAGACGCTGGTGCAGATTTTTGTAGAGAACCGAATCTACAAAAAGATCGAGCAGTGCAAAACCTATGAAGCCGTCGTTGCTGCCATTTTAAAAGGGCTCGAACCATTCAAAAAACAGCTTAGGCGCAACATTGTGGCGGAGGATATCGAGATGCTACTCGGGGTTCGTATCAAGCGCATCTCGCTCTTCGACATCGAGAAAAACCGAAAGGACATTGACGACATCCTCGCCGAACTCGCCGAAGTGGAGAAGAATTTGGGCGCGCTCAAGGGCTATGCCATCCGCTATATCAAACGGCTAATCAAAGAATACAAAGACCACTACCCGCGATGCACCGAAGCCGCCAGTTTCAAGGAGGTCGAGGTCCGCGAATTGACCGCCACCGAATTGCAGATCAAGCGCGATGAAAACGGATATATCGGGACCAACGTAAAAGGCGAGGTC
Organism: Verrucomicrobiota bacterium; assembly: GCA_024279685.1. Classification (GTDB taxonomy): domain Bacteria; phylum Verrucomicrobiota; class Kiritimatiellia; order Kiritimatiellales; family Pontiellaceae; genus Pontiella. The sequence goes on from JAJRRI010000057.1 coordinate 3,625, forward strand.
ATCATGGAATGCTCCTCGCTCGATAAACTCCTCGTGGTCTGGAGTAACGGGAAGTACAAGGTCATGCCGCCGCCGGAAAAATTATTCGTCGACGATAGCTTAGAACGGTGCGAAATTTTCGACCGCGAAAAGTCATATACCGCCGTTTACACCGCTTCACGTATCACCTACCTCAAGCGATTTAAGATTGGGGGAACCATCATGAATCGCGAGTACTTCCTGAGTCAGGGCGAGAAATCAAAACTCCAACTCTTCGTCGATGGAACGCCCGAAGCGGTCTATGTCAAATACCACAAAGCCAAAGGGCAGCGTATTCGTCAGCAACGCGTTACTCCGGCTGAGATTGCCCTGAAAGGGGTTAAATCGCGCGGGAATCGAATGACCACCAAAGGCATTCAATACATCGGCACCGAACCCGGCCGCTGGTGGGATCAAAACGACGACGGCGCCATTCCCGAGGGCGTTCTGCTTTAGACCCGCATATAGCGTGTTATAATCCTCTTGCAGGCCTATGAATTCTTTCGTTTGAGCTCGCGAGTGGGTAGCCAACCCTCACTTTTCATACAAAACCATAGATACCACGGCCTATTATCCTTACTCCATACCCACTGGAAATTTTCCCTTTCAAGGGCTTCGCCTTGGCCAAAAAATAGAGCGGATTCGAACGCGCGGGAGAAGAGATCGTTGAGACTTAAGATACCTCAGTGACTTCCTGTACGGTGTTTGATCGGGAAAGATTCGTCGGCCAGCTAGAGGTTTAGTGAGTGCTATTGAGAACGCTCGGCTTCTTCTTGAAGTTTAATTGACTCAAAGGTGTGGAATTTAGGAGGGTAGAATACTTGGTTTCCGTATTTCCTGCGGTGTGTCAGATAACTTTCCAGTAGAGTTGCGGCAAGACCGGAGGCTGTCATTCCCAATTCGAATGCCACGGCCTCAAACTCCTCTTTATCGGAGGGGGTTATGCTTGCCGAAATTCTTCCTGTTTTTGTTTCTCTCATGACTGTTCCTAATTGCCTCGGATTGTTCCTGTAATCCGCGAAAAAGAAAACACATTTCACTGTTGCAGACTGTTCTTAATTGTCACATAATGACATTTCTTACATTAAGTATCTGTAGACTGGAAATCGAAGTAAAAAAAGGGGAGTAAAGATGAGGAATATAATCGTTATAATGGGTGTTTCCTTGGTGATTTCCTCCTTCGCGAAGACTCAGAAAGACCTCCGACTGGAGGTCATTGTCGATAGCGAGCGAGCGCTTGGGCAACGCTTAGAGGCGGTTCAGCGGCAGTATCTTCCAGTGAGTCCTCCTTCGTTAGATCGATTACTCCAACCTGCAGGAAGTTTTCCGGTGGATTGGAAGGGATTCGATCCTGATG
>JAJRRI010000058.1 GCA_024279685.1 Verrucomicrobiota bacterium
ATGAAATTCTTGTCGCATGCATAACCGTCCCGGCGGTTAGTGATATATCCCTGCGGCAGTGTCGACAGCGGAGCATGCGCGGTCTCGTCGAAATTCGTTGCGCCGTGTCGTTAATTTCGCAGGCCGGACAGGTAAATCCATCCGCGAGAATCAAGCATCGATGGGAGGTAAGCAGGTCTTTGAACAGAGGACGCTCGGTGAGTGTTTCGGAGCGGGCATTGATAATCGGAGCTCCAGAGCGGGGGTTTTTAAAGCTCCAAATGCATTCCTCGATGTGCAAAGGAGTCTGTTGGCGAATGATGGCGACCTTTTGTGTGGGAGCCTCATTGTAGCGGCCGTGGAATAGTGGAGGGAGTTCGAGTTCCCCAAGGGCATCGAGTTCTTCCTTTCGGCTTTTGGTTTGTGTAAAGCGTCCGCACATTTTAACGTCGTTCCGGTTAATTTAGGAGGCAGTATGAAACTGGTTCGGTTTGGTGAAAAGGGAAAAGAGCGTCCAGGAGTATGGATGGGTGACGGACGGATCCTGGATGTGCGTGCACTAGCATTCCATATCGAAGATTATAATGAACACTTTTTTGAAAACCATGGATTGGAACAACTCAAGCAGTTGTTGGCTGATCCGGGTGCAACATATATTGAAGCGGCGGGGGTGCGGCTGGGTGCGCCGATTGCGCGGCCTTCGAAAATCATTTGCGTGGGCGCAAATTATGCCGCCCACGCCAAGGAATTTGGTCACGAGATTCCAAAGGAACCGATTTTATTTTCCAAGGCCACAACCGCTATTAACGGCCCAAACGATCTGATTGTTTTGCCCGACGGTGCGCCGGTGGTCGATAGCGAAGCGGAGCTGGCGGTGGTGATCGGTAAGAAAGCTTCAAAGGTTTGTGCGGCCGAGGCTCGGAATTGTGTGGCGGGCTATATGGTGCTCAATGATGTCACAGAGCGGATTACACAGAAACTCAAGGGCCAGTGGTTCTGTGTGAAAGGGTTCGATACATTCTGCCCGGTGGGTCCGTTTCTGGTGACCCCTGATGAAGTGTCCGACTTGGGGGGACTGCATGTGTGGCAAAAATTCAATGGCGAAGTGCTACAGGATGGAAATACGGCGGATATGATATTCACGGTTCCATTCCTGATTGAATATATCTCGCAAGGCATAACGCTCTTGCCCGGCGATGTGATTTCTACGGGTACGCCATCCGGAATCGGTTCCGCTCGCGATCCGCAGGTGTTGATGAAATCCGGAGATAGGGTTGAAGTGGGAATCGACGGGATTGGCGTGCAGCGGTGCGAGGTGTTGTAGCCGGGGTCATTGACCCCGGGCTATATGATTAGAACTGGTAGCGGATGGATCCAGATACGGTGTGGTCGGAATAGGCGCTGGCCAGCTGTGTATCAAAATCGGCACGGAGTTCGAGGCTTTCGCTCAGCTTAGCCGAAACTCCCGCTCCAAGCCGGAGAACATCTTCCTCTGGAGCTTGAAGAATCATGTTGTAGTTGCCAGTTCCGCCAATGAGCGTGTAGGCTAGATCCTCTTCTTTGGCGTTGAACTCGTGTAGCCAGTGGGCGCGTACTTCAGGCTTGAGAGTGATTTTACCCACGGTCGTGTAAGCAGCGAGGCTGCAACCCAGCGAGCTTTGTACATACAAGGCATCGAAGCTATCTACCGAACGGGGTAGGGCTCCAGATGCTTGCTCTTCGTACGCATCCTGTTTGTAGTAGTTCACCAGCATCGAGGCTTGTGGAGTAATGATTAGATATTTTCCAATGATTTCTTTTCCGCCACCGAGGTAGAAGGCAAGGTTCTGGGCATCGTAGGAGGCGGTGGTGTCCAGCACGTCGCCGAGCGTATTGTCGATGGAGCTGGAGCCATAGATCATGCTGCCGTCGAGGAACCAGTCCTTGGTTCCGAGGGAGGCGTAGATTGCGCCATAGGTGGTTTTGGTATTGCCGCTAGCTCCGTTGTTCTTGTCCACACTTCCGCTATTTGACCCACCGGCCAGACCCACGAGAATATTTTGGGAGACGGCAAGGTCGGCACCAATGATAAAGCCGCCGAGACTAGAGTCATAGGCATCGAATCCATCGGCGGAACTCTTGTCGCCCCACGTTCCGTAGCCGGCAATCCACCCCTGTAGTCCTTGATCCTGCGCGTGCGGGCCTTCCGCTCCAATCGGAGTGGGAGCAGATGAAGAAGAGGCCATGCGAGAACGGGTATTGTCGCCTCGTCCGGTCAGTTCGGAAGCAATCGAACCGATGCCTTGGTTGACCACGTTGTGCATCGGAGCCGAGCTGCCCTTCTCGCCATAGTAATCATTCATCACTTGGTTGGCCTCGCCTTCGGTTAGGCCCGTGATGGTTTTGACCAGTTCCACGGCACGCTCATCGCCGCCTACGGCCAAGCCTTGGATCTCATCGGCTACATCTCCCAGCATTCCATCTAGGCCCGCCGCTTCTGCAATGCTACGTGTGATAAAGTTGTCCAAAACAATGAAGCTGTTCATGGTGCCGTTGGAAATGGTGACCGTGAAGTTAAGTAACAAGTTGCTTTGGATCGTGATATTTTCGAAAAGAAGTCCAGTGGAAGCGGTTGCTCCATCAATGGTGAGGGTCCCCGCTTGGACAATATTTTGAACCACGTTGGTGTTGTCGCCAATTCCATTATCATACACGCTAATCGTGCTACCCTTCGCGAGCTCTGCATTTCCAGCCACGACTAGATTAGGAGGGGTGGTGTTACTGCTGATCCCTACCGAAAGGCCGGAGAATCGATCTTGTTCATAGTCGCCCGTTACTGTGACTTGTGACTTGGAGTCAATTTCTAAGACACCTCCTTGCACATTTTTAAGGTTATTTCCAACCGTGACTAAGCCGCCGTCCAGCACGAATAGGCTATTAACTCCAGAGGCGGTGTTGTCCATATTTCCGATCAGAAGGTCGTAACCCACATTTAATACGGATCCTGTTCCTCCTACAGAGACGGTATTGTTTGCAGAGGAAAATCCGATGTAGAGATTGGTTGCAGTTGAGACGAGGGCCCCGTTGGTAATGGTGAGGGTGTTGTTGTCTGTTTCATACCCTACATATAGTGTGTTGGTTGTGGTATCCCATTGCGCGATGCTCCCATCCAGCGTAAATCCAATTCCACCTTCCACCTGATTGGTTCCGGTGAGTATTCCGCCTACCTTGAGGGTAGATCCACTATTTAGGAACAAGTTGGATGAAATAGAGGCGAAGTCCCAATCTAACGTCTGAAGAGTTCCGTCGTTATTCACGTTCAAGACATTATTACTTCCGCCCACTTCGGAAATGGTGCCGCCCACAAATAGGGTTCCACCGTTTTCGATCGTGAGGGTGTTATTGGTGCCTGTATCTGATCCAAGAGTGAGGTTGTTGGTAATGGACAGCAGGGAATTTTCGCCGGTTACAGTGACCGCATTGTTCGAAACGCCTTCATAGGCGCCTACAAATAGATCCTGCGCCGTAACGGTTGCTCCAGCGACGAGATCCAGCGTGTTCACTGAGTTCGAGGCGCCGATATAAATAGCATTGGCAACATGGATCACCGCATTGGAGGTTTCGACGTGAATGAAGTTTTGAATTTCGTGCTGGTTGGTGCTGGCGCCGAGATACAAATTTCCGGCGATATTGGCGGTGCCGCCATAGACTGCAAAGCGATTGCTTCCGCCTTCTTTACCGACAACCAGATCGCCGGCTACATTAAAGCGAGTATTGGAATCGCGTTGGAGATAGATGTAGTTGTCGCCGACCGCTTCGCCGATGATTGCATCGCCAGTCACATTGACAATGCCTCCGTCGCGGATCGCCAAAATGCTTCCGCTTCCGCCTAGGCCCACGGTTAAGTTTTGTTGGATATTTAAGCGTGCATCTTTTCCAATCAGGGCAAGGTTACCGGTGGTCTCTACGGTATTATTATCCACTGCGCCGGTTTGTCCCGATGAAGCCGTTGTTTTCCCAATAATGAATTCGCCGCTAACGGTATTGGTGCCTCCGGTTTGAGTGTAGCGGTTGTTCGCGCTTCCCGCGCCCAGCTCAAGAGACTGAGCAACGGTCATGGTGGCATCGGTTAAGGTTAAACTATTATTTCTTCCTGCTACGCCAATGATTACATTTTCATTGGCCATCAATATGGAATTTACCCCAGAAATCGTTACGGAGTTATTATCCGATCCGTTGGAAGATCCAATATTCAGATCCTTGGCTACGATAACCTTGCCTCCTTCAGTAATCTCAAACGTGTTTCGGTCTCCTGCAGCTCCGACCAAGATCTTGTCCTGTGCGGTAAATAGGGAGTTGGAACCCGTCACCGTGATTGTGTTGTCTGAAGATGAGGCTTTATTTCCGATATAGACTAGGTCGGAGGCCGTCGCCGTTGCTCCGTTCGTTAACGTAAGCGAATTATTTCCAGTGGCATCTCCCACATACATCTCACTGGTGCTCCACTGGGAGGTATTCGTACTTAGATTATCATCCAGCAGGATGTTTAACCCATCTTCGATCGCCGAGTTATCAATGGTGAGCGCCCCGCCGGCCCCCAAAATAGAACCAGCCTCAAAGTTAAGGTTAGATGAGGTAAAGGAGGTTGCATTGACATCACCGCCCACCAGCAACTTCCCGGTAGATTCAATATTGACCGTGTTAAAGCCGTTCGAGGCTCCTGCAATATTTCCGATGACTAGATCAGATGCTTCGTTGATGAAGATCGACGCACCGCTTTTGACATCCATGACGTTGTTGGAGTTGACATCGGATCCTACAAAAAGTTGTTCCCGCACGATCAGTCTTCCTTCGCCTTCGATGGAGACCGTTCCGCTTTCGTTGGTGCCACGTCCTATATAGAGGTAATCGGTGTCAACGGTGGAAGAATTATTTATGCTGAGCATACCTTTTCCGGCGGTATCACCCACAAAAATACCCCCGGTTGAAACCGTGTTTGTATCCACGTTTCCGGCGAAAATAAGCCCGCCGTTGGCAACAGACAGGAAGTTATTGGTGGACGGAGAGAACTCTCCGACATAAACCTTTGTGACCGAAGCAATACCCCCGTTGGTTACAAATAGCGTGTTATCCGGTTCGGTAACTCCGATTTTTAACCGGAAGTCGTTGATAGCCACTCCCAGATAGTTGGTCGTCCCTTGGTCGTCGTACTTGATGGCCTCGGTGGTTAGAGCTCCAAGTCCGATGCATATAGACCCTAAAAGAGACATAAATGGGCGGCGTTTGGTTTTATTAATACGGAGTTTCATAATAAAAATCCTTTCGTTGATGCATGGCGGAGACGAGCTCAAAAATATCGGAAGAATGTATAGGTCTGATTTGCTAAAAACAACCTCTTTGAGAAGATTTGAATGAGCTAAACAGAGTTCCTTCTTCGGGCATATTTCCCCGAATGTTTAATTTTTAACTGGGGATGATCAGGGAGAGGCGATACGATCCTCTCCCGTATTTCTGAACTCCCAACCCCTCTAAATATGGAACAGATTTAATGGCAAAATATATCTTTATCACCGGTGGCGTAGTTTCTTCTCTCGGCAAAGGCATCACGGCAGCGTCTGTGGGCCGGTTGTTGATCAACCGTGGGTTGAAAATTCGCATGCTCAAGCTCGATCCCTACCTTAATGTGGATCCGGGAACTATGAGCCCCTATCAACACGGTGAGGTCTATGTGACCGACGACGGCGCGGAAACCGACCTCGATCTCGGCCATTACGAACGTTATACGGGCCAGCCCACTTCTCAGAAGAGCAATATTACCGCCGGAAGCGTCTATTGGAACGTGCTCCAGAAAGAGCGGCGTGGCGATTATCTAGGCGCGACCATTCAGATGATTCCGCACATTTCTAATGAGATCAAGGATCGCATTCAATCGTTGGAAGATGAAAATCCAGACGTGATTCTCGTTGAACTTGGCGGAACCGTGGGCGATATCGAAGGTCTTATTTTTCTCGAAGCTATTCGACAATTGGCGCTAGAGGTCGGGCGCGATAGTTCGATGTTCATTCACCTCACCTACGTTCCGTTCATCGCGGCGGCGAAAGAGGTCAAGACCAAGCCCACCCAGCAGAGCGTCGCCAAGTTGCGCGAAATCGGCATCATGCCCGACGTGCTTGTCTGCCGCACCGAGGTCGATCTGGAGCAGGAACACCTCGATAAACTTTCGCTTTTTTGCAATGTGCCGAAGGATTGCGTGATTGTGGAGAAAGATGTCGAAACCTCGATCTATGAAATTCCACTGGTTCTTTCACGGGCCGGACTCGAGGAAATTATTCTCAACCGCTTCCGCATCGTTAAACCCTCCAAGCCGCTGGCGGACTGGGAAAAGCTCATTGAAACCATTAAAAAACCGACGGGCACGGTGCGGATCGGTGTGGTCGGGAAATATTCAGAGCTGCAGGATGCCTATAAATCGATCTATGAAGCGCTCTACCACGGCGGTTATGCCGCTGGCTATACGGTCGACGCGGTCAAGATGGCTGCCGAGGATATTGAAAAGGATCCATCGATTCTCGATACGGTCGATGGCGTGCTCATTCCCGGCGGCTTTGGCTCTCGCGGTATGGAAGGGAAAATTCGGGCGGCGCAGTATGCCCGCGAAAATAAGATTCCTTTCCTCGGGATTTGTCTAGGCCTTCAGTGCGCGGTGATTGAATTTGCCCGCAATGTTTGCGGACTTTCCGGCGCACATACGAGCGAGTTCGACGAAGAGCGCGGCGAGAAAACGAAGCATCCACTCGTCTGTGTAATGGAAGAGCAGGTGGATGTGGAAGAAAAAGGCGGCACCATGCGCCTCGGCGCCTGCCCATGCGTCCTCAAAGAGGGAACGAAAGCCTTCGCCGCCTATGGCACCAAGCATGTATCCGAACGCCATCGTCATCGCTATGAGGTCAATAACCACTACCGCAAACAACTTGAGGAAAAAGGATTCGTTCTCTCGGGCATCAATCCCGATATCGGCGTGGTCGAAATGATCGAGCTACCGGACCATCCGTGGTATGTCGCCACGCAAGCGCATCCCGAACTTAAGTCGCAGCCCGTTAACCCTCACCCTCTGTTTAGGGACTTTGTCGCCGCCGCCATTAAGAACATCAAAGGCTGAATTTAGACGAAGTATTTTATGATTGGTGCGATCCCTCGGATGCTGCAATGGAGCTGGAAGCTCCTTCTACATTAAAATGCGTAGATGACTTTGGCAGAGAGGTTGTGGGCGTTGAATCCATTGCCAAAGAACTCGTCGAAATCAAAGCGGAAAAGGACGTTCTTGGGTTTTTGCCGTAAGGTGTTGAAGAAGGAGAATCCAAATCCGACGCGGAAGGTTTCTTGGTCGAGCAGCGGGAGGGCAAGTTGGTAGTTGCCGGTTCCGCCTGCGAGACTAAAGCTCATATCTCCCGGGTCCGCGTTGAATTCATGCAACCAATGAAGACGGCCATCGAGTTTGAATCCAAAGGTTTCGAATCTAGTGGTGTTGAGTGTAGATAGGTTGAGTCCAATGCTGCTGCGGAGCGAATCGGCATCGAAGGCATCGATATTGCGCGGTACGGCATTATCGCTCGTTTCAGAATAGGCCTCCTGTTCGTAGATCGAATACTGAATGGAAGCCTCCGGCGTAAAGACGGTGCCGCCCTCGGTATCGACAAGATCGTAGCCCCCTCCGAAATAGGCGCTAATGATTTGGGCATCAAACTCCCCGTTAAGGGTAAATGCGCCTCCGGTTGTGGTTTCGACCTTGTTGTACCCATAGGCAATTCCCGCATCGAGATAGCCGCGCTGAATCCCGTAGGTTCCGTAGAGTGCGCCATGGAAAGCCTCAAGTGTTTCTTCCGAATCAGCTGTATCTGTGGTTCGATAATTTCCGACCCCGCCGCTGATTCCGAGTAAAAGATGGCCGAAGCTTTGATCAATCCCAATCACTCCGCCATGTAGGATGGTGTCGTATTCCCGGTTTAGACCCTCGGAGTAGCGACTGTAGAATTGTCCGTAGTACTTGGCCCAGGCCCGCAGGTCATTTTTGCGTTCCGGGCCTTTGGCGCCGGGGGGAATCAGCTGGAGTTGTTCGCGGAATTCCGCTCCGCGAGAGACGGATTGACCCACCGCCGCCTGCAAACCTTGCAATGCGGTTTGGAAGGTATTCAGGGTGGTGAAATAGGTTTCTTCCACGGCGGCCAGCGACTGAGCGGAACTACCGAAACTATCGATGGTTGCCAGCATGTCACTCGAGGCCAATACATCGAGTTCATCTGCGAACGCTGCGGATACGGCGCTGGAGGTTCCATTGCTTAGCCCCCAATAGTCGCTTAATGCATCGGCGGTAAACTGGAACATAACGAGCGTATTTCCATTTGTATTTTCAAAGAAGAGGTCGAGAAATCGGACGCGGCCGGAGGAGGACGCTTAGATATCAACATTTTCTTTAAAGGAATCTGCGGTTGCGGCGGCGGTGTTGGTAGATGCTCCGGCAAAGAGCTGCCCCGTATTTGCAGAAATCAGTGCATAGGCATTGGTTTCTGCGCCGCTCAAACCCCCTCCAGTTATGTTGACGATTAAACTAGAATTCGTCTTAAAAAGCGCGCTCTGAGCATCGATTAATCCATTTCCGGTATCAGCAATGGAAAGGCGATTGGTGGAAAAAGATTCGGCCTCGAAATAATCTGCGAAGATCGTCGCCTCGTTAATATTAAGCGTTGCATTGGATTGAATCGTTAACGAGGTAAAGGACGCTTGTTCGTTCTTAGAATCCAACCAAAAAACTCCACCGGAGGAGAGGGTGAAGGCTTCTGAAAAGTCGATGGATGCGCCACTCGACAAGCGAACCGTTTGGAAGGCATCGGTCACAAGATTCGACACCTGCATGGTTCCTCCAACCTGGAACAGTTCAATATTTCCGGTGAGATTGCTCCCCGCAGTAAAGATTTGGAGGGCATTGGTTCCCGACGAAAAAACGAGCGAGTCGAATGCTCCGGAGTGTAATGCAATGGTATTGGTTGTTCCGGCGGAAGCAAAGCTGAGAAGTCCCCCGTTAGTTACACTTCCTCCATTCAAGAACAGATCGCTATCGTTTAGGAAAAAGGTGGGGGTGTCGATTTGTGCGTTGAACGTTCCTCCGAGGATTGTGGCGGAGGATTGAGTTAGGTCAAGCGTGGCTCCGCCCGCTCCGCCAGAGAATGTCCCATTGGTAATCTGTATCGAAGAATTGGCGGCAAGAATGGCCGAGTTTCCCGGCCCTCCTGTTAATACCGAGTTCCCGGTCACTATAAGATTTCCATCACTAATTTCGAGTGCGGGAGCCCCAATGCCGAAGTTTGAGCCGCCTAAAATAGTGGTTCCATCCAGTGTAGTTTGCGTGGTTCCGGAAATTGTGGCGCCGGCCTGTGCGGATGGATTGAGAGGGCTATTATCGTTCGCCCCCGAAAAAGATCCTCCCAAAATACTCAAGGTTCCCCCTCCCTCAACGCGAAGGGCCGGAGCTCCTCCAGCAGCCGTTACCGTAGCGTTTGTTGCGAGGATTGCCAATGAGTTGAATCCATTGGTAATCGATATCGAACCCTCGATGGTATGGCCCAGCGATAGGCTGGTCGTTCCATTATGCGCGATCAGCAAGTTGCTGGCACCGTCCTCGACGGAGGCGATAGCCGTGGCCGTGGCGACGGTGGCTGCATCGCCGTAGACGCTTCCGGAAACTATATTACTGGCGGAATAGACGGGTTGGGTGAAAAGGGTGCACAAAAAAAAGGCGAATGCCGGGAGGCACTGCACCTTTTTTCTGTATTCCGCCCAGCACCTTATTAAATGAAAATTCATCATGGAAGTTGCTCTTGGCGGATGCGGTTATTTCTGGGTTTTTTTCGGTACGAGGATGGCATTGACGAAGCGGCCATTCAGGCGGGGAGGTTGGTCGACCGATGTGAGATCTACCGTATCCTTGATTACGCGCTGCATGACTTCGAAACCCAGTTCGCGGTGAGCATTTTCTCGGCCGCGGAACATGAGCGAAATCTTAACGCGGTCGCCGTGTTCGATGAATTTACGCAGGTTACGCATCTTGGTATCATAGTCGTGGTCGCCGACATTGACGCGGAATTTGACTTCCTTGAGCTTGGTTTGCACCTGGTGCTTCTTCTGCTCTTTCTTCTTTTTTTCCTGATCGTACTTATATTTACCGAAATCCATGATTCGACACAGCGGCGGCTTGGCGGTGGGGGAAATTTCCACCAGGTCTAGTCCGTACTGGTCAGAGCGTCGCAACGCGTCGCCCGTTTTCATGATGCCGAGCTGATCGCCATTCGGGTCGATCACGCGGATTTCTGGAACGCGGATACGGTGGTTGATCCGTGTCTGCGGCTCCCTGGATTGTCTACCTCTGTAGTTTGGCTTACTAATCTGAGACCTCCATGTCTACTGTTGTTTTTTCCAGCTCTTCCTTTTTGAGCTGGGCGATAAATTCTTCCAGACTGGATTCGCCTTTCATGCCCTGAAGGCGATGACGTACGGCAACCCGTTTGTTGTCTTGTTCCTTGCCGCCGATAATAAGCATATATGGAACTTTGTCCAGTTGGGCGTTCTTAACTTTTCCGTTTAGTTTTCCGGGCTTAGAATCGATCGTGGCGCGAATTTCAACCTCGCGGAGCGCCTTAAGGACTTCTTCGGCATAGTCCAATTGCTCATCGGACAGCGGTAGAATACGCACTTGTTCCGGGGCCAGCCAGACCGGGAAGCCGCCGGAATAGTGCTCGATTAGAATGCCGAAAAAGCGTTCAAGGCTACCGAATAACGCGCGGTGGACCATGTATGGCCGGTGCGCCTCGCCGTCGTCGCCAATATATTTAAGGTCAAAACGCTCGGGTAGGTTAAAGTCGAATTGGATGGTGCTGGTCTGCCATTCGCGCCCGATCGCATCCTTTACTTTGAGGTCGATTTTCGGGCCATAAAACGCCCCGCCGCCTTCATCGATCTCGTAGGGAAGGCCTTCGGCAACAATGGCCGCTTCGAGCGATTTTATGGCTTGGTCCCACTGTGCGGGTTCGCCGACCGCCTTTTCGGGGCGGGTCGAGAGGTAGGCTTTCACTTCGGTGAAGCCGAAGGTTTTCCAGATCATGTTACAGAAACGGATGACCTCTTTGACTTCACCTTCGATCTGCTCTTGGGTGCAAAAGATGTGTGCATCGTCCTGTGTGAAGCCGCGAACGCGGAACAGCCCGTGAAGGGTTCCGGCCTTTTCGTAGCGATAAACTGTGCCGAGTTCTGCCCAACGCAACGGAAGCTCGCGATAGGAGCGCAGGCCAGATTTGTAGATCTCGATATGGAACGGGCAGTTCATCGGCTTAATGAAATATTCCTGACCGTCGACATCCATCGGGGCAAACATACCTTCCTTATAGAAGTCGAGGTGACCCGAGGTTTCCCACAAATTAGCTTTGCCGACGTGCGGGGTGTAAAGAATATCGTAGCCGTTTTTGAAGTGTTCACGCTTCCAGAAATCTTCGATGAGGGATCGAATACGTGAGCCCTTCGGGTGCCAATTTACGAGGCCAGGGCCGACTTTTTCCGAAATGGAGTAGAGATCAAGATCTTTGGCGAGGCGGCGGTGGTCGCGCTTTTTCGCTTCCTCGACTTGCTTCATATAAAGGCGGAGCTGCTTTGGATTAGTGAAGGCCGTTCCATAGAGGCGTTGGAGCATCGGGTTGGTTTCGTGGCCCCGATAGTATGAACCCGCAATATTTAGGATTTTGAACGCGCGGAGCTTGCCGGTGCTTTCCACGTGCGGGCCGCGGCAGAGATCTTGGAATTAGCCGCAGGAGAAGAAGGTGATGGCCTCGCCGTCTGGCACATCGGCAAGGCGTTCGAGCTTGTACTTCTGTCCTTTAAGGATTTCTTTTGCTTCGTCGCGAGAGACTTCGATGCGTTCGAAGGGGAGATCCTCATCAATAATCTGCTGCATTTCGGCTTCGATGCGCTCGAAGTCTTCCGGTGTAATGCGCGCTTCGAGGTCGAAGTCATAATAGAAGCCATCTTCGGTCGAGGGACCGATATCAAGCTGCACTTGGTCAAACAGGCGAGATACCGCCGCAGCCATCACATGCGCCGAAGAGTGGCGCAATGTTTCCAAATCGATTAATCCATTGCTCATGAGCTGAAGTTTCTCCCGTAAAAGAGCGTGAATATAGGGAGTTGCGCAAGCCGTGTCAATTGGCGGCGGGGCAAATAGACCGGCTATCCTCCGCTCCAGAGAAATCTACACCACCAAAACGGTATCCCGCATTCAACACGAAATAAACGGAACTGAAGTTAGAATAAAAAAAACCTCTATTGGACTCTAGCAGGGTTCATTTTTTTGGCTTGCGAAGTGTTTTTTAGGCGCTTTACATCAACGGCCTGTGTGATGGTATCAAGATCTAAAAGCATTTGCTTGACCTCGGGTGACTTGAAGGCGAGCTCTCGCAGATTCTTGAGGGAGGTATCGAGCTCCACTTCTGATACCGGTGGCTGACCCGATGGCAGGATATCAATATCCACAGGACTGTACCCGGATCTTTCGATTTCATCGCGCAAATGCTCGATGAGCAACTCCATGTTTTCGTTTTCACTCCAAATCGAGCAGAGTTGTCGTAGTATCCGTTCGGACGGCCGTCGGCCACTTTGGAGCTTGCTGAGGGTGGACGAAGCGATATTGGCTTTGGTGGCAATATCGCGGAAGGACATTCCGTGCAGATTGCCCAGTTCGGTGAGGTTTTCAATTGCTCGTTGTCGTCGGAATCGATTCATTTTTTTTCGTCCAGTTGTTGCCAAAATGGCAACATGAATATTTTTTGTCAAACACAACAGTTGACTACTTGTCTAATTTTGTTACTTTTCCAAAATGATAAAAGATGACAAAAATTCATCGAAAATTAATGAGGCCGGAGATCGCACTCAACAATTTGTTTTTAAAAGAGCGCATGTTTTGGCACGGAATGGTTTACAGGATGAAAGAGAAGCGGTTTGTCGATTGAGTACCGCTCTGGAAGGTCTTGCAGGGGAAGCCAAGCCAAATAAGGATATTTCCTGTGATGTTGCAGAAACAAGTAATGCAAAAGGGGAATCGAATGCCTAGGAAATTTAAAGTCAGGATGGTTGCATTAGGGTTTGTTGTTCTGGGAGGTTCCGCGATGGCGAAGACCGTCACTGAGCTACCACCGGACGAACCAGCCAACATTATTGCCAGCGAAAAAATGCTTGGGGAGCGTTTGATATCGATTCAGCGACAATACTTTCCAGTTAGTTTGCCCTCGCTGACGGAGCGGCTGCTCCAGCCCGCCGGAAGCTTTCCCGTCGATTTTAAAGGCTTCGATCCAAAAACACGCAAAGAATTCCGAGGCTGGATTGACGAAAATGGGATTGTGCATTATGCCGTTGGCCTGTACGAGGATTATTGGACGGGCGAGATTGTGGTACTTGATGATTCGGGGCGGGAAATGTTCAGGATCCCCCGCAAGAAAACGTACGACAAATACGATCTGCAACGTGAATTTTTCGATCTCGGAAGGAAAGATATTTTAACGGATAAGTATGCGCGGAGCATCTTTCTCCCAGGGAAAATTTCAACCACCGTAGATCTCATTCCATCAGTATTTTGGGATACGCATCTTCAAATAGAGTCTCAGAAGACGACGGTTCCTGAAATGATGGCAATGACTTCGGGCGGGGGAGTTTCGATGATGATGAGCGGTGAAATTCCCCTTCCGGTCGATGTGATTCCGCAAACCAATGGAACCGTTGAACTATGGATCGACACCTCTGGAACTTCGGTCCGGCATATTGAGATTTTTTCACGGAAGAATTTGGTCTACTCACCGGGCTGGGTCTTGGTTCTAAACAACCTCAACGCCGACTCGATTCCTGTTTTCTGGTCGGAGACGGCGACCAACCAGATGTTCTACTACGTCAATAATGCCGATGACGATTTTGATGGAGACGGCTACTCCGACCTGCGCGAGCGCTTGGATACTCTTACGCTAACCAATTATTTTGATTTTCACGACAGCGATTCCGACGGGCTCCAGGATTGGTTCGAAATTCGATTTTGGGGCTCTATCGCCCTTTACGATGCAATGGACGATCCCGACGGCGATGGATTATCCAGCGGGGAAGAAATGGCCTATGTGATCACGCCGGGCGCGACCAACGTGGTCTTTTCCTCAGATCCATCTCTCTACGACTCAGATTTTGAAGGTCTCAATGATATGGAAGAGAAAGTATGGGGAACCGACCCAATGAATCCCGACAGCGATTTCGACGGGCTAACCGATGCCGCCGAAGTGCTTGGATTCCCTCCTACAAATCCGAACGATAATGATATTTTCCCGCCGACTGTGTCATTTTTAAATAACTGAATCATTCACCATGAATTTCTAAAAGGATATGAAATATGAAAAACATGAAATATTTTAGAAGGAAAAATGGATTAAAAGGCATCAGTCTTACAGTGTGTATGGCCATGATGCTCAATATAGCGATACCGGTTATGGTACTGGCACAAGGTTGCGGATGCGGGTATCCCTCGGGCGAAAGTGGACAGTGCGAATATTGCGATCCTGATGGCGGGAACCTGGACAAGGAAGCGGACCTCAAGCAGGCAACGGATGATCCAATCGACACCAAGACGGGCAATAACTATTTCACCGAGGAGAGGCTATTTATTCCCGCTGCGGGCATTCCGCTGGAGCTTAATCTGAAATATCAAAGCGTAGCCAATGCGCCGCCGGGTCGTCTCGGTCAAGGTTGGTTACACGACTATGAATGGAGTCTAGATATTCAGACCGACCGCGCCGTCCTTTACACCGGCGATGGCAACAAGTATGTCTTCATGGAAACCCTCAGCGGAACCTACCAGTCGCCGGCATCGAACAACTGGACTCTAGAGGACAATGGAACAGGGTTCGATGTGGGGATGCCGGGCGGCAGGATCCATACCTTTGATACCACGGGCAAGCTGTCTGCGATCCACGATGCCTGGGGGAATCGGGTGGACTGTTCGTATGGAACCAACGACTGCCTTGAAACGGTCGCGCAGGCAAACGGTCGGCAATTGATTTTTAGCAATAGCTGGGACGGGGCACTTGGCGAATGGCGGATTTCATCCATTGAAGTGCAAGGCGGGGTTTCGTTGGCGTTCGGCTACAACGGTGATGGGCAATTTACCCAAGTGGTCGAGCAGGTCGAGGCGAACAGCTATACATCCTCCTATCGATATGCGAACGGGGTGTTGACCAATAAAATTAACGGGGTGAGTTTTGAATACGACTACGCCTACGAATCTGGAACCAGCCGGGGAACCCGTTTGGAAGTGGACGGCTACTACGGGCATGATGTGGACTATGTTAATGCCACCACCACCGACGTAAGCTACGACCTGCGAGGAACCAACCAAATCTATCGCTATTCCCGCAATGCCGACGGGACACTTGGAACGAAATACGGCCCGGCGCTGACTCTTGCGCAAACCACCTCTCTAGGCATCCGCTACGACTACGCTGCGAATGGGGTGGACACCACCGAAGAGACGCTGTTTGATAATGCAACGGGAATGGCCACCTATTCCGATTGGAAGCTTTATGACGACGTACACAATGTGACAAATCATGCGGTTTCCTATGGTACGACCAATCCCGTGCACCAACTCTCGACGGAATACGACCCCGTCTGGCAGCTTCCTTCCGCCTTTGTGGATGCCGAGGGTGCTCGCACGGAAACCCTCTATACGAATGGCTTGCCCCTGATTAAAAAAGCCTTTTATTCCACTACGCAGAGCCACGACACGCACCATGCCTACACCACCAATGGGTTGCTCTCGTCCACCACCAACGCCAATGAGCACATCACAACCTTCAGATACGATGCCATGGGCAATCAAATCTCTATTTCAGCAGGACTCGGTCCGATCTCAACCAACACCTACGATGCCCTCGGTTTTGTGGAAAGCACGGAGATCCTCTCCGAAAGCGGCGCATCCACCGGGCGCATCACGCAGTACGACACTGATGCCAAGGGACGTGTGGTGCAAATCACCTTCGCCGACGGGCTGGTTTCCTCAAATGTCTTCAATGCCCTCGGCTATCTCGTCAAAAGCACCGACCGCGCCGAACGCGCCACCGAGAACACCTATGCACCGACCAAAAAGCTCACTTCCGTACCGCGCTATCTCAGCGAAGGCGGCACCAATACGCCCGTACGTACCGGCTACGATCTAGATGAACAACTCAACCTCCTGCACATCAACGAGCCACGCGGAAGGTATGTCGAAAGGTACCAGCTTGATATTCAGGACCGTGTCACCTCCATGATCAACATTGAAAATCAGGTCATGACGATGGACTACAGCGTAGGCGATTTCGTCGCACAGACGGTACGCTTCGACGGCACCTCCATCACCAATACCTACGACAATGTTGGGCGCAAGGAGTCCGCCCTCTACCGTGCGGCAGGTGGCTCGACCCTTGCCTCAGTGGACTACACTTACTATCCCGATAATGAAACCAAAACCATCTCCGATGGCTTCTCCTCCATCACGAATGGCTATGACCGTCTCAACCGCTTGACGAATGTGGCGAATTTCGCGTCTTCGGTGTTTTCCGTGATTCAATACCACCATGACCCGGTCGGAAACCTCACCAACTCGGTTGTTTCCATTGGAGGAACGGTCTCCGTGTTGTCCGCGTACCAGTACGATGCGGCGGAGCGACTCTCGAAAATTTCCTCCTTTGGGGGCATAGAGACACAGGGTTTTGTATATGGATACAACACGGACAACGGCCAGATTGTTTCGGTTTCAAACATCGTTTCGGGAATCACCTGTTCCTATGAATATGACTTAATGGATCAGGCAACAAACATTGTATACCGGAAATCGGACGGCTCTTTAATCCGATCCCTCGAATATGAGTATGATGCAGTCGGAATGATTAAGGAGAAGAAAATCGTAGACGACACTTCCGGCTTCGTTCGCTCCAGCTATGTGTACGATTCACTGGATAGGCTCGTCCATGAATCAAGATTAGGTTCTACGAGTTCCGCGTATTCTACGGTTTACAACTATGACTTGGCGGGCAACCGCCTGTCGAAAACCGAAGAGGGTATTGCCACTACCTACACACTTGGTGTTGGCAACCGCCTAGCCTCAACCAGTACTTCGGCCACCAACTTGCTCTTCGTCAAAGGAACCACCGACGAACTCATTGGTACCGATCCGCGCTGGGGCGAATTATGGGTGACCAACCACATCGCTGGAACCAGTACGGTTCCCTCCGTTAACGGCGCCACGTTCTTTGCCGAACTTCCCGCCCTCGCCGGGCAAACTAACAGCATTCATATCGCCATCCGCGACCGCGCCGGAAATATGGGCTACGCCATAAAGGACTATTGGGTTGAAACCGCAGGAAGCACAAATGAAACACAAAGCTTCGCGTATAATGCCGCAGGTTGTTTGACGAACTTCAACGGTCTCGCATTGGATTGGGACGAACGGTATCGATTGACTTCCGCTGTTTCTGCGACTTTTTCGGTTTCCTATGCCTACGACGTTTTGGATCGACGGATTAGCCGAATCGAAGGAAGTACAACCAATTATTTCGTTTATGATGGAAACCAAGTCGTCGCTGATTTGGATGGGAGCGGAAGTATTATCCGGTCGTATGTGTGGGGCACAGGTATCGATAATCTGCTCTGCTTTACCGACCACACGACGAGCAACACCTACTATGCCATCAAGGATTACCAAAACACAGTCATTGCCTTGGTCGATGAAATAGGTGCTGTTGTCGAATCGTATGAATACGATGCCTATGGAAACATCAAGATTCTCGATGCCGCCAGCGCGGAACTCACCGAGTCCGCGTTCGGGAACCGCTACCTCTTCCAAGGAAGGGAATACGATTCTACGACGGGTCTCTATTATTTCCGTGCGCGGTGGTACAATCCCGAAACTGGTCGGTGGCTCTCCAAAGACCCCATCGGCATCGCAGGTGGGCTTAATCAGTATGTAGCCTTTAAAAACAACCCCGTTAACAATGTGGATCCGAAGGGGACAATTGCAATAGCAACTATAATTGCAATAGTGTCAGTAGTTTCTGCGGTTGTGGCACTTGTTAGTGTCATGGCGAAGGGAGCGGAAGGGCTAGATAGTGGTCGAGAGGCCGGGGATGCTCGGCGTGATATGATTGATGCGCTTGCGAATGGAGACGATGTATCCCAAGCCGAAATAAACGACGCGATAGACGGAGTTAAAGATGCACTTAATGATACAGAGGAACTCGCGTTGGAAATGTTAAAAGAGCGTATAAATAGTGCCCCTTATGGATTTTAATTTTTATATACGATGAAATATAACCTAACTTTGAGGTGTAATATGAAAGCTTCCAGAAAAAATTTATGGCTTAGTACTTTGATCAGCACTACTCTTTTAATATCTATGTCGTACTATTCTTATCATCTTTTTTCCCATAAGAACATCGACGATATATATCTGCCCGCTCACAAATATGATGTATATGAGCAAGGAATCCATTCTTCAGACAATCTTTCTGAACTAAAGGAAATTTTACTTTTGCAAATAAGTACTGAGAAGGAACTCGCAGGTATAATGAGTGAGTATTTTGATCTCATGTTCCGTGCTTCTGCAGTGTTGTTGTTTTTAGCCTGTTTGAGTTCAGGATATTGGTTTATGTGTGCGCGGGCATTTGAAAAGGAGTGCGCGGTCAGGTTGAAGTAATCTCGGTTTGATGGGATCGGATCATGAAACTTTCAATCATCATTCCTATCTACAATGAAATCGATTATATCGATGAAATTGTGGCTCGAATTAACGCCGTGGAGTTGCCCGATGTTATTTCCGATATGGAAATCATTCTCGTAGACGATGGTTCTAAAGACGGATCAATCGAAAAGCTCGCAAAATACAAAAAGATAAACGCTATGATCGTTCATGAATCCGGCCATAATTTTGGAAAGGGTGCGGCGATAAGAACAGGGATATCTTTTGCAACGGGAGGTATTCTACTCATTCAGGATGCCGATTTGGAATACGATCCAAACGACTATCCTGCATTGCTGAAACCAATGATCGAAGAGGGAGCTTCTGTGGTTTATGGTTCGCGGTTTTTGGAGAGAACTAAAAGGCCGGATGGAATGGCGTATAAAAACTGGCTCATAAATATTTTACTTCGGGGGGTAACCAATATTTTGTATGGCTCCCGGCTGACCGATGAAGCGACAGCGTATAAATTGTTCAAAGCAGAGGTATTGAAAGGCATCGATTTGAAATCGAATCGATTTGGATTTTGTTCTGAGGTTACTGCCAAGGTCTTGAAGGAAGGTTTTAGAATTACAGAGGTTCCAATACATTATAAAGGTAGGCTGGTTGAGGAGGGGAAGAAAATACGTTGGTACGACGGGCTTGATGCAATATGGACTTTATTAAAATATCGATTCATTGATTGAGTGGCCAGCCGAGGAATGGACATGACAAAAAAAGACAAATGGTTCATAGCAATTTCAATTTCGACATCGATGTTGCTGTTCTCATTTTCTTTTTGGCTGGGCTTCCCTGGCTATTTTCAGTGCCGTGATATCTACGACTCCCTGTCGGTGACGACCAACCACTGGCATCCCGTATTCATTGCAAGGTCTCTCCAGAGTCTGTATTTCCTCTTTGGAGAGCATTCCTTCTATCTGTTCGCATTGAATCTTTTTTGCTTCCAAACCGGAACCTTGTTATTTGCGTTAGCGCTTTATATCAGAACGAGGAAGGTCATCGTGTACGTTTTGTTTTCCGTGACGATCCTCGGAAATATATTTTTCCAGAATTTTACGCAGCTTAACAACTTTGGTTTTTCGATGCTGCTGTGGCTCGGGTGCTCGATGGTGTTTTTTCAGATTTTGGTTCCCATAGCTCATGCCCGAATCGACTATGCAGCCAAGGCTGCAACAGGCCTTGTTTTTCTCTTTTCCCTTTTGTGGCGACACAATGCGATCCTATCTGTTTATCCCTTGTTTATCTTGTTCATATACCTCTACCTGAAAAATAAAAATATGGGTAATGGTGTAGCATACGTCTTCCGGTTTATCTCCCTGATGGTCGCTTGTGCCTGTATTCTCGTATTCATCGTAAGGGCACATCCCTACTTGCTTTCCAAAAATATATCCAAAGATACGGCGAACCACATATTCCTGCACCCGATTGTTGGCATGGTGGTTCCGGCAAACGATTCTTCGTTCATTCCACAGGAATGGTACGAGGAGAACAAGGACTTTAGCGATGTGGAGGAAATGTACGAAAAATATCCAACTTTTGCTGATCCGTTCAACGTGGGTTGGAGACCCTTCGATAGCAACAGACCCTTTATCAGGGGAGAGCTAGATGGGCTTGAGGCTTTGTGGCTGAAAGGGATTCGCACCTATCCGGTGAACTACCTGAAACACGTTTCGGGATTCATAAAGGAAATGTGGATCCAAACCCCTATGTGGATATTTGATCCTGACCAGATTCAGCGAGCTTCGGTTAGCCTACGGCATATCAAAATCGCATCAGGTTTTCCTGAGAACGAGCGGTGCATTGTATTCAGCCCTTTGCGGAAAAGCATCTATAGTTTTCTTTTTGAATATAAGATCGTACTCAATCACATCGTCGGGGTAGGAATCGGGTTTCTTATCCTGATGGCAAGCAGCGGTATTTGGGTCATAGCTCCATCATTCAGGGATGAGCTACTTCTTTTTGCTGTAAGCACCAGTTTAAGTTCATGCTGTACCGCAATCGGAGTCTGCATTTTTTCTCCAGTTACCAACACAAGATACATGAGTCCCGTTCTGGTTTTGTCTCTGATCAGCCTGATTAGTTTTTCGACTTGGTGCTGGCTTGCCTTGGATAAAATTCAGCAACAGCAGAAAGTGAGGAAGGAGTGGTAGTGGATTTGAGCTGGGTTTTTTAAAATAAAGGCAACGGTCTGCTTATGGATTTTATTTGCATAGGTTGGAGCCTGTCCATACAAGGGATGGATGGTAATGAAACAACGTGTAATGGCAAGGAACTCAAACATAAAGAGCGGTATCTTCTTTTTTTTACCACTTTGTTCCTGGTCGGGGTTTTCTTGTACAGATTACTTTTTTGGTTTGCGGCGGAAACCGTTGCGAATGGCGAGCTCCCAAACGATCCAGAGGGCTTCATAGACAATGTTTCCGCTCATCTTCGAGGTGCCTTCTTGGCGGTCTTCAAAGACGATTGGGATTTCACCGATGCGGAAGCCTTTCATCCAGAAAAAGGGGTCAGAGTACCAGCTTTCGTCAAGAGGTTTTTTTTGAAGTTTATTTTTGGCATGGCGGGAGGGGCTCCGCTAAAGAGCGGTTTTTTGCAGGCGTAGATTTTTGTCGCTTCTGGCGTGGGCTTGGAGTGGATTTCAACGACTGGAAACAGGGGGTGACATTCCGGGCTCTTTTGATCCACTCGCTGCAGACTGGTTTGACGAGACATCGTTTTTGCACCGGAGTGCAACCGTGTCAGAGTACCTTTGAGCAGTGCCTCCCTGAAAGGGGAGCGGATCGGCCCGGCAGCATTCTGACCCTAGCCATCG
>JAJRRI010000059.1 GCA_024279685.1 Verrucomicrobiota bacterium
ACCGAGTTCGAGAGCCGCCATGTTCCAGCCCCCGCCTTGCTCAAACTGCCGTTGCGCCAAGGACACAAAGGCTTCGGTTTCTGCCATGATCTCCGAAGAGATCATCTGGGCTCTTTTTTACCCTCGTCGGCGGCGGACTCCTGCGACATGGAGACGGTCACCTCGACGAACTCGTCGGCGAGCTCCCTGAACCGGTGATAGCCATCGACCCCATTGCGGAGCCGTTCCACCTCCGCCGCAGGGATCCTCCGGCTCGCATTGTGTCCGTTTTCCCAGCACTGGTGTTTGTAGTACGGTCCGAGCCTCACCCTTTCCCCATCCTTGTGCTTCTCGCGATACTCCTCGCTCAGCCGTCCTTTTTCCATGCATTCGATCTGCGCCATCTGATCGAGGATTTGCCGCCTTTTTTCTTGATGCTCCATGTCGCCTCCGTATTCATGTCTAGTTACTAGACAATATAAGGGATAAAAAAAGGGAAGTCAACTGGGCAAAGGCGGAAATTGACCCCTGGCTCCGCAGATTTCATCTGCACCCGCCATACGTACTCCATCCTTTTACGACTTGGCGCAAAAACAAAAACCTGTCATTCTCCGGTCGTTATGAAAACACTACATTTTGAAAGTATTGGCGGGGCAAGTGGCGATATGATTCTCGGCGCACTTATTGGATTGGGTGTATCGGTCGACGAGCTGAATGAAGAACTCAAATCGATGGAGATTGATCCATTCGAAATTGTGGCCGAGAAGGTGGTGGAGCAGGGCATGAGTGGGGTGCGCGCAAAGGTGGTATTGCACAAACATCATGACCACGGACACGGTCATCACCACGGTCGCCACTTGAACACCATTCTTAAATTGATTGCGGAGAGCGGTCTTCCTGCGGCGGTAAAAACTCAGGCTACAGAAGTTTTTCAGCGTATAGGTGAAGCGGAAGCGGCGATCCATGGCATCGATATTGAGAAAATTCATTTCCACGAAGTGGGGGCCATGGATTCGATCATTGATATCGTCGGGTGCTGTCTTGCGCTGCATAAATTAGGGGTGGAAGGCGTCTCTATCCGCAGTCTGCCGCAAGGACATGGGACCATTGAGTGCGCCCATGGAACCTATCCAAATCCCGCACCGGCCACGCTCCGTCTATTGAAAGGGTTTCCTGTTGAGGATGCCGATGAGCCGTTTGAACTCGTGACCCCGACGGGAGCGGCGCTGATTTCAACTTGGCGAAGCGGGGATGTTCCTGTTGCTGGAAGCCGTGCGGTTAAAACGGCCTATAGTTTTGGGCATCGGAAATTACGTAATCGCCCGAACCTGCTCCGCGCTTCGCTTTATGAAATGGCGGAAGACCAGACTGCGGATGAATGCCTTGTGTTGGAATGTAACCTCGACGATACCACCCCCGAATTGGTCGGTTGTTTGTTTGATCAGTTGCTCGAAGCGGGGACGCTCGACGTATTCACCACGCCGGTCTTTATGAAAAAACAACGGCCGGGTGTTTTGTTAACCGTACTGTGCATTCCTGCGGATCGAGAAAAGATGCTCGATCTTATTTTTCAGGAATCCACCACGTTTGGCATTCGCGAGTATCGATCTAAGCGTACGGTGCTGGAGCGTGACTTTCAGACCGTGAAAACAAGATTGGGTGCCGTTCGGATGAAAATGGGGCGGCGTAAAGGGAATTTGATTACGGCCTCTCCAGAAATCGAAGATTGCCGGAGATTGGCCCAAGAAGAAGGTGTGTCGGTTAAGTCGGTCTACCGAGAAGCTATAGTGAATATTAAATTAGGAGAAGAAAAATGAGACGGTTTTGGATAGGTGTGTTGGCGATGGGTTTGGTGGCTTCGACGTATGCGGAATTAAAACTCCCCGCATTATTTTCTGATGGAATGGTTTTGCAACGAGATCAGCGGGTTCCCGTGTGGGGTTGGGCCGATCCAGGTGCGGAAGTCACGGTTTCATTTGGTGGACAGACTCTTTCAACGACGACCGATTCAGCGGGTAAATTTATGGTACGGCTTGAGAGAATGAAGGCCTCCGCAGAATCGCGTTCATTGAATGTGGTTTCAGGAAAGGAAACGGCGGTGGTGAGCGATGTACTGGTAGGCGAAGTATGGCTCTGCTCTGGGCAGTCGAATATGGCTTGGCCGGTTTCTAAGGCAATGGACTTTGAGAAAGAACAAGCTGAAGCCAATTATCCGGAGATCCGTATGTTTAAGGTGGCTCTAAAGGTCAGCCAGGAACTGGAGAAGGATTGCTCGGGAAGTTGGAGAATTTGCACGCCTGAAAATGTGGCCGCTTTTTCTGCCGTGGCTTATTTCTTCGGCCGTGAACTGTATGAAGAACTCGAGGTTCCGATTGGGCTGATTAATTCGACGTGGGGTGGCACGCGAATTGAGTCGTGGAGTCCGATGGCCTCGCTGGAAAAATTCCCAGTTGCAATGGCCCGTAAGGCGAAGATGGATGCCGAGGCCGCCATTTTTGATGTCACCGTAAGTGAAGAACGGTATGTCAAGCAGATGAAGGAGTGGACGCCAAAAGCAAAGGCGGCCAAGGAGGCTGGAACGAAAGCGCCGCGTCGTCCGAAGAAACAAATAGATCCGCACCAATCACAAAATTACCCGGCCAACCTTTATCAGGCGATGATCCATCCGCTGATTCCCTACGGCATGCGCGGAGCCATTTGGTATCAGGGTGAAGCGAATGCGCACTCGTTGAAAGAGGCGGTTTTTTACCGCGACTTAATGGAAAATATGGTGGTGCAGTGGCGCGAAGATTGGAATTCTATCTTCCCATTTTACGCGGTTCAATTGGTTAACTTTAAAGCCCCGCAAAATCAACCGGTCCAGAATGAAGGGTGGGTTGTGATCCGCGAAAGTTTTATGCAATTCGCGGAGAAGGTTCCTAATACGGGAATCGTGGTCGGAATTGATGTTGGCGATGCCACTGACATTCATCCAAAGAATAAGCAGGCGATCGGGTTTCGGTTGGCACAGCAAGCATTGGTAAAAACCTACGGCCAAGATGGAGTGGCCGAAGGGCCGCTTTATCAATCGATGAAAAAAGAGAAGGGAGCGATTGTCTTAACCTTTGGGTCCATCGGTTCCGGCCTCGCGGCACAGGACGGCAAGGGGCTCAAAACTTTTGCTATCGCTGGCGCAGATCAAAAGTTTGTTTTTGCTGAAGCTAAAATTATAGGCGACACGGTGGTGGTTTCTTCCGAAGAAATTGCTGATCCAGAGGCCGTTCGATATGCATGGGCGAATAACCCGGTGGGGTGTAACCTCGCGAATAAAGAAGGCTTTCCTGCATCACCATTCCGCACCGATGATTGGCCGTTAAATCGATAATCGTTTTAAAAAACCGATTGTATTTTTTGAGTCTCTGATCTACCGTTTCGGCCTTTTAAACCTAGGAATTTTCTATGTTGGCTAAACGAATTATCCCCTGCTTGGATGTAACGGGCGGACGCGTTGTGAAGGGCGTAAATTTTGTGAATCTGCGCGACGCCGGCGATCCCGTCGAATGTGCAAAGGCCTACGAGGCGCAGGGCGCGGACGAACTGACGTTTCTTGATATTACCGCTTCGAGCGATGGCCGCGAAACGATGGTGGATATTGTCCGCCGCTGTGCCGAGCAGGTCTTCATGCCGCTGACGGTTGGAGGCGGTATTCGCACCCCGGCGGACGTACGCAATATGCTCAAGGCCGGAGCCGATAAGGTTTCGTTTAATACCGCGGCGATTGCCAATCCCGAGATCCTTAACGAATGTTCGGGTTCATTTGGCTCTCAATGCACGGTGCTGGCGATTGACGCCCGGCGCAATGGAGACGGAACGTGGGGTGTGTTTACGCACGGCGGTCGTAATCCGACGGAACTCGATGCCATTGAATGGGCGATTGAAGGAACCCAACGGGGGGCCGGGGAAATTTTACTAACCAGCATGGATGCCGACGGTACCAAGAACGGCTACGATCTGGAATTAACACGCGCGGTTTCCGAGGCGGTGGGTGTTCCCGTGATCGCCTCCGGTGGGGCAGGTACACTGGACCATTTAGCAGAAGCGGTCACGGTTGGAAAGGCCGATGCCGTGCTCGCCGCTTCCATTTTTCACTTTGGAGAGTTCACGATTCGTGAGGTGAAGGAATATATGAAATTAAAACAGATTGAGGTACGATTGTGAGCAATGAATTAGAGGAAGGACTGGAGCTGGCACTGGACTGGAATAAGCTGGAGAAGGCGGTTGAAGGTACAAAGGGAATCATTCCCGTGGCCGTACAACATGCTGATACGAAAGAAGTCATCCTTGTGGCGTATATTAACCAGATCGCTTTCGAGGAATCAATCAAGCGCAAGATGCTTGTACTGTGGAGCTCATCGCGTCAGGAGTTGTGGGTGAAGGGGCTAACCTCTGGTGAAACATTTGAGTTGATCGAAGCCTACGTCAACTGCGAGCAAAACTCGTTATTATTCACCGTGCGTCCAAACCGCGGCGGAATTTGCCACACGAAAAATAATACGGGCGAGCCACGCAATTGCTACTACCGCCAAATTAATTTGGACCACCCCACTCGACTCGAAAATAGGGATGCGTAGATCAATTTAAGAAAGGACTGGATATGAACATTAAGATTAACGATTTGATGCAACAGAGCGGTGTGAAGTTTGGCACAAGCGGGGCGCGTGGGCTGGCGATAGAAATGACTGACTCGGTCTGCTATGCCTATACTAAGGGCTTTCTTCAATATCTAGAAGGGTCGGGCGAATTGAAGAAAAATGGAGAGTCGGTAATGATTGCTGGAGACCTCCGGCCAAGTTCGCCGAGAATCATGGCCGCAGTAGCGAAGGCCGCTTCCGACATGGGCTACCCGCCGGTCAATTGCGGATTTGTTCCCTCACCCGCAGTGGCGCTCTATGGACTCGAAAATGGATGCCCGTCCATTATGGTAACAGGGAGTCACATTCCC
>JAJRRI010000060.1 GCA_024279685.1 Verrucomicrobiota bacterium
CCGCTTCGCCCAGCGCCTTAGCCTTTAACTCGTTCAAGTCCTGCAAATTCATAATTCATCCTCGTTCCAACGGGTGGAAAAATTGAACGCCCTATCTTCCAAGCTCCACGCCATATGGCAATTGCTTTTTTACTGTTTTTCCAAGGGCTGGCGGCAGCGCCCTTCACTTTCTGTTTATTGCCACCAGCCTATCACCACGAATGTGATGATTTCCTGTGCAATGGCTAGAAGGAGGGGCAAAAAACGGATATAACTTATTCATGTTTGGAGGCGCTTCACTTCAATTGGAACGGGTTGAGGATTTTATGTCAGGAACTAGCATGTCGGGAATACGGGATAATCATAGCCGGGGAAATGTCGGCGAATTTTTGAAGGATAAGATCCAAACAGGATCTAAACTCTCCTTTGTTTCTGCCTATTTCACAATCTATGCCCACCACGCGCTAAAAGAAGAGTTGGGCTCTATCGAGCACCTTCGCTTTCTTTTTGGCGAACCAAAGTTTATCCAATCGTTGGATCCTGAGAAAACGGACAAGAAAGCTTTCGATATTGAGGATTCCCGGCTTCAACTAAAAAATCGGTTGGAACAGAAGAAAACGGCTCGTGATTGTTCGGAATGGCTTAAAAAAAAGGTCGAGATTCGTTCGGTCATACATCCGGGATTTCTCCACGGCAAGATGTACCACATCGACAATGCCGGGGTGCAGAAAGCCCTGCTCGGCAGTTCCAATTTCACGGTCAGCGGTTTGGGATTAGGCAATGGTGCCAGAAATAATATTGAGCTCAATTTGGAGGTGGATAGCGACCGGGATCGTCAGGATCTGTTGAACTGGTTTGATGAGGTTTGGGAAGATGAGGATGTCGTAACAGACGTGAAGGCCGATGTGCTCCAGTATTTGGAACAGCTATACGAAAACCACTCTCCTGAGTTTATCTATTTCAAAACGCTATATCATGTATTCGAGCAATTCCTTTCCGATACGGAAAAGGGTGGGATGCTGGATGAAAAGACCGGCTTCTTTGATAAGCAGGTGTGGAAGATGCTCTACGACTTCCAGAAGGATGGCGTTAAAGGCGCAATTAACAAAATCCTAACCCATAATGGGTGCATCATTGCGGATAGCGTTGGCTTGGGTAAAACCTTTGAAGCCTTGGCGGTAATTAAATATTTCGAGCTGTTGAATAGCCGGGTATTGGTACTTTGCCCCAAGAAACTTCGGGAAAACTGGACAATCTTCCGGGAAAACGATGAGCGTAACCCACTCGTAGAAGATCGCTTCGCCTATACGGTTTTGTCCCACACGGATTTAAGTCGCGAGTCTGGATATTCCGGCGACGTAAACTTGGCTACGCACAATTGGGGAAACTATGACCTCATTGTGATTGATGAGTCCCATAATTTTAGAAACAACACGCCTGCAAAGAAGGGTGATGATGGCGAGATTCGGAAAAGCCGCTACCAGCATTTAATGGAAGATATTCTCCAGTCGGGCGTGGATACAAAGGTGCTGCTTCTTTCCGCGACTCCGCTTAACACGAATTTAAAGGATTTGCGAAACCAGATGCTTCTGATTACCCAAGGCGATGACTATGCCTATCAGGAGTCCTTGGACGTGCATAGCATTTCACAGGTCATGAGGAGTTCGCAGGCGCATTTCACAAAGTGGGCGGATCACAAGAAGAATCCCAACCGCAAGGTGGTCTCTCTGTTGGAGACGTTGGATTCTGCGTTCTTCAAATTAATGGATGGACTCACGATTGCCCGTTCCCGCAAGCATATCGAAAACTATTACGACATAGAGGCCATTGGTCGTTTTCCAGAACGCTTGCCTCCCATCACCAAGCATCCTGATATCGATTTGCTGAAGCGCTTTCCGACCTACGATGATTTGAACGAAGACATTTCCCAGTATCAGCTATCCATTTTTAATCCATCCAAATATTTGCACGACGAGTATAAGGATCATTACCTCAAAGATGGCGAACAAAAAAACCTGTTCGACAGCCAGTCGAAACGTGAAACGGCTTTGATTGGCATGATGAAGGTCAATTATCTCAAGCGTCTTGAGAGTTCCATCGAAGCATTTGAGCTTTCCATGGATCGAACGATTCGGAATATCGAAAACCTTATCGACAAGATTAAGCACTTTGACCAGAACCGCGAGCAATACCTCGAAGACTACGGGCAGACCAACATGTTTGAAAACATGGATGAAGAAGACCGTGTCGAGTTGGAAGAAAAACTGATGGTGGGCAAGAAGCTCCAGTATCGGTTGGAGCACCTGAAGACCGACGAGTGGCTTACTGACCTTGAAGCCGACAAGCGCCAGCTAAACAATATTTACAACACGGCGGTTTCGGTTACGCCTGATCGCGACGCAAAGCTGAAAATGTTGAAGGATCTGATCGCCGATAAACTCGAAACACCGCTGAATGACGACAATAAGAAGGTGCTGGTGTTCACCGCCTTCGCGGATACCGCCCACTACCTTTATGAATGCCTTAAAGAGTGGGTTCATGACGAATACGGACTGCACATCGGCCTTGTGGTTGGTACCGGGAAAAACAAAACCACCTTCAAGCCAAAGGGATTGAAGCAGGCCACCGACTTCAATGTGATTCTTACCAATTTTTCCCCCCGTTCAAAAGGGCGGGACAAAATGCGAAAGAGCATGCCGCAAGAAGGGGGGATCGACATCCTAATTGCCACCGACTGTATCTCTGAAGGGCAAAATCTTCAGGACTGTGACTATCTGGTCAACTACGACATTCATTGGAATCCGGTTCGGATCATCCAGCGATTTGGCCGTATCGACCGCTTGGGCAGCATCAACACTCAAATCCAGCTCGTCAACTTTTGGCCAACCGCCGACCTCAATAAATACATTAACCTGAAAGAACGGGTGGAAGCCCGGATGGCCTTGGTGGATCTGGCGGCCACAGGGGAGGACGACCTACTCAATTCCGAGCAGATCAAGGATCTCCTGACCGAGGAGCTGACCTATCGGGAAAAGCAGTTACTCCGCCTGAAAGATGAAGTGCTTGATCTCGAAGAGATGGACGACAACGTCTCGCTCAGCGAATTCACCCTGGATGATTTCCGCATTGAATTACTCAATCATTTGGAAACCAATCGCAAGGATTTGGAAGAGGCTCCGCTCGGACTGTACGGCATTGTGCCACCACCTACCGGTGATGAATTCAGCGAAGAAATGAAAGCTATCGTTACTCCGGGCGTGATCTTCTGTCTTCGGCATAGGAATCCTCCCAAGGATCAGAAGCAATCCAGCGTGAATCCGCTGAATCCATATTATTTGGTTTATATCCGGGACGACGGGGAAATCCGGTTCAGTTTCACCTACGCCAAACAGACGCTGTCGATTTTTCAGAACCTATGCCGGGGAAAAGAGGCACCATACAAGGCGCTTTGCGATCTGTTCGACCGGGAAACCCAAGACGGCGAGGATATGGATTTCTACAACAATCTGTTGGGCAAGACGGTGAAGGCCGTCACTGGCGCGTTCAAACAGCGGGTTGCCGCAGGACTCCAGTCCAGCCGGGACTTCACCATTCCCGACAAGAAGAATCAGGTGAAGGACACCGATGATTTTGAGCTGATCACGTGGTTGGTGATCAAATGAGTCGAAACCCTTCCAGATATCGGGACACCGGGATTGAGGGCGAATGGCAGCCAGGCTCCCAGAAACGGGTCTTGCGGAACCTGAAGGGGATTCGATTGAAGACTGAAATGGATCGTTTGGAGGTGGATGCACTGCTTGTTGCCGAGGAACGCTACTTTGAAATCATCACCGATGAAACGGGATTCACCGCCGAACTAATCTGTCAAATGCATCAGGATTGGCTGGGTAAAATCTATGGATGGGCCGGGCGCTACCGCACCGTTGAAATGCAAAAAGGGACCTTTCGCTGGCCCCCCGCGTTTCGGGTTCCCCAAAACATGGCCGGGCTTGAAGATGAATTTTTTAGAAAGCTGACTCCGTGCTTGCCTGCACCGCTTGATGTTGTTGCAGAAAAGGTGGCATCGGTTCATGCCGAGTTTTTGCTGGTGCATCCCTTTCGCGAAGGGAACGGGCGACTGGCACGTTGGTTGGCCGACCTTATGTTTTTGCAAGCGGGCTATCCAATGCCGCTATATAATTTTGCAGGCAAAGGATCCGTCAGGCGGAAGAAGAGCTATCTGGATGCGGTCATCACCGGATACACGCAGGATTATGCGCCTTTAACCGGGTTTTTCTGTGGCTGTATTGAAGCGCGTTTGTTGGAGCTAGAAGAATGAAAACACTTAGCACCCTCAAAAATCGACGACTCACGCACACTGTCCGAAACCATGCGATGGCGGATTTCGGGATTGCGCAGATAGGGATTATGTTTAACCAGTGTTGTCATGGTTATAATATGCCTATTATCCCCCAGAATTGAAAGCCTGTTTTAGAATGAAAACCACATTATGACCGACCTTAGAACCACACTTGAAAGCCAGTTGCGGAATTTCCAGACCTTGGAACTCCGTCCCGCCGCGTTGGCGCTTTTGGAAACGCTCGGCTACCAGTCGCCAAAAACCATGGAGTTCGACGGCTCACCCGTCGCATTTTTGGAGCAGTTCAACCAGCATCCGGACACCACCCGCTTTAACGAAGAAAAGGCGCTTTCCAAGGATTGGAAACAAATCCAGCTCCTCTTTCAGCTCACCGATCAGGAACTCAGCGGACAGGTTGATCTCTTTCAGGATCATGCGGTAAGTCAATCGCTCATGACCTCCTATCTCTTCTTCGCCGTAAAACTCAGTGGGAACGACTATGCCCGAGGTAAACTCGCGCAGATTGCTCGCCAGATCAACCGGCTCTTCCCCATGCCCGTGATGGTGCTGTTTGTCTACGACGACAAACTCACCATCGCCGTCATCAACCGCCGACGCAACAAACGCGATGCCGAAAAGATGTGCTGGGCAAAGTCACCCTCATCCAGGACATCTCTCTCGAAACCCCGCATCGCGGGCATCTCGATATTCTCTCCAGCTTCGCCCTTCCGGAGCTGGCCGGGAAGGGCGGCATTCACTCCTTCGATGCGCTTCACGCCGCATGGGAAGAGGTCTTCAACGTCGAACTACTCAATAAGAAATTCTATCGCGAACTCTCCAACTGGTATTTCTGGGCCATGCAGCAGGTTCGCTTCCCGTACGACCAGTTGGAGTATTCTCGTGAGCAGATGGATAAAGAGGATCTGTTTAAAGACAAAGCCGCCCTGCGCGAACACGATGCCAAAACCTGATTCGCCTGCTGACTCGGCTTTTGTTCGTCTGGTTTATCAAAGAAAAGGGACTCGTTCCCGATGCGCTCTTTGAAAAGGAGGCGCTGGAAAAGGAACTGCTCAACACCTTCGATGCCGACTCAAAAGAGACGCACTACTACAAAGCCATTTTGCAAAACCTCTTCTTTGCCACCCTCAACCAAACGCACGGGAAACGCCAATTCCGGACCGACAAGCAACATCGAAACACCACCACCCTCATGCGCTACGAATCTAGTTTCCAATCTCCGGAAAAATTCATCCAAACCTTGGAAGATAGTGTTCCCTTCATGAACGGCGGACTTTTTGAATGCCTCGACAAGCCGCATCCCACCCTCAAAGGGCGGCAGGGCGGGGATGTGATCCTCTACGAAGACGGCTTTTCCGACCGCAAGGACAACGCACTCACCGTGCCCGACTGCCTCTTCTTCGGCGAAGAGCGCGTTATTGACCTTTCGGATATCTATGGCGACAAAAAGCGCAAAAAGGAAACCGTGCGCGGTATCATCTCCATTCTCAACAGCTACAAATTCACCATCGTCGAAAACACACCCATTGAGCAGGAGATCGCCCTCGATCCCGAGCTACTCGGCAAGGTCTTCGAAAACCTGCTCGCTTCCTACAACCCCGAAACAAAAACCACCGCCCGAAAACAGACCGGCTCCTTCTACACCCCTCGCACCATCGTCGACTACATGGTCGACGAATCCCTCAAAGCCTATCTCCAAAAATCCTTAACCACCCCGTGTAATTCCACCACAGAGGACACCGAGGAACACAGAGAAAAGACCTTCGTGACCTCTGTGTCCTCTAGCGAAGCGGGTGGTAAAAGTAATCCCCTTATGTCTGAAGAAGATGCGAAGGAGGGCCTCGAAATTCTCTTTGCCTACACCGAAAAAGATCATCCATTTTTGGACGACGAAAAACACGCGCTCATTGCCGCCATCGACTCTTGCAAAATCCTCGATCCCGCCTGCGGCTCCGGTGCCTTCCCCATGGGCATTCTTCATAAACTCGAATTCATCCTCGGTAAGCTCGATCCCGATAACGCGCTTTGGCGCGACCGCCAGATCGAAAAGGTCGATGCCACCATCGCCGCCGCAGAGCAGATCGACGATGCATCCATCCGCGACAACACCATCACCGAGCTAGAATCCCAGAAGCAGGACATTACCGAGGCCTTCTCCAATAACGAGCTGGGCTACGGACGCAAACTCTACCTCATTGAAAACTGCATCTACGGCGTCGATATCCAATCCATCGCCACGCAGGTCAGCAAACTCCGCTTCTTCATCTCCCTCATCGTCGATCAGAAAGTAGCGCAACACAATCCGTGTTCATCTGCGTCCATCTGTGGTTCAGATTTAAGTTCGCAAAGCCCTTCAGAATCTAATTCGCGTTCATTAGCGTCCATTCGCGGTTCAAATCTCCCCGACAACTTCGGCATCCGCCCGCTCCCCAACCTCGAAATAAAATTCGCCACCGCCAATACCCTGATTAAAATTGAAAAACCTGCCGACCAAGGCGAGCTATTCGAAAACCCCGCAGTTCAGGCACTGGAAAAGGAACTCAAGAAAGTCCGCCACAACCTATTCAACGCCAAAACGCCCTCCACCAAACGGAAGCACCGTCAGCGCGACAAAGCACTGCGCGAACAGATCGCCAGCGAACTCGAAGCCAACGGCTGGAGCAACGCCTCCGCCCGCCAGCTCGCCGACTGGGATCCCTACGACCAACACGCATCCTCCCCCTTTTTCGACCCCGAATGGATGTTTGACCTCCCCGGCTTCGACATCGTCATCGGCAATCCGCCGTATGTTTTACTGCAAGATATGAATAAAGATGAGGAATTGATCAGTCATTTTAAAGCCACCTATAAGGTAGCAGTATATAAAATAGATTTGTATCATTTGTTTATTGAACGTGCTTCTAACTTACTTAAGCCGAGTGGCGGACTCGCTTACATAACTCCTTCTAATTTCACTACGAACAACTACGCAAAAAACCTTAGAAAGCATATGTTGAATACATATTCTATTCGGAGTTTGTTGTATTTCGACGAGGCCTTTGATGCATCTGTAAATAACATCATTATTATTGCGGCGAAACCTGCCGGTTCTGGAACCATTGAGTTTGCGAAAGCAGAAGTTCAAAACGGGATTCTATTAATGCATCGATTGGGGGGTGTTCAGCAATGCGATTTGAATGATGAAGATACATGCTTATTTAATTTCAATATTGGCAGTGTAGAGCATGTGTTAGCAAAGAAATTATCTGACGGGTTTTTAAATCTAGGGTCGATTGCATCAGTTAATTTCGGGATGCAATTACGCAATAGAAAGGAATTTCCGCTGGACGTTGTAAAAGGACACGATACACCAGACGAACAGTTTTCTAGATTCCATTACCCGTGCATTACAGGAAGAGATATAAAACGGTGGCACATAACGTACTCTGGGCTAAAATGCTATTTCAATAGAGAGGCAAAGCGTGGGGGTTGTTGGAATGAAAATATTCACAAAGCCAAAAATAAAGTGGTGATTCCACAAATAGGAGCTTATCCCAAAGCGGGAATAGATAGCGTTGGGAATGCCGTCCTAAACACTGCGTTTATGATTTACCCTAGTTCTTCAAAATTCTCATCACTTACTCTTTTAGCAGTGATAAATTCGAAGGTTATTAAATTAATCTGGCAGGAGTTATTTCAAGACAATCGAAAAACATTTCCAAAAATAAAAGGTGAATATTTGAAGAAATTGCCTATTCCATCTGTCACCCTAGATCAGCAAACGGAAGTCGAAACTCGGGTGGAGCAGATATTGGCACTGAAAAAGGAAAGCCCCGCCGCCGACGTTACCGCCCTCGAAACCGAAATCGACCAGCTCGTCTACCAACTTTACGACCTCACCGAAGAAGAAATCGCTATCGTGGAGGGGAGGTCGTGAGCATCGAAAATAAATATAAATTTCATTGGTTTAACGGTGCCGCCGAAGGTGGGCTAATCCCTAAAGTGTTTAAGCAGAAATGTATTAATTTATACTCAAATCATTACGGGGCGTGGGGAGTAACCTCTCCGATAGAGCTAATCAAGAAGCTTGAGTCCTTAAGGAATGCTGTAGATAAGGAATGAACCCATGAAGTGTGCTGAGTGGGAGAAAATGAAAGGCTCGCTTGAGGCGTATTCAAAATCTGAATTAATCGAACTTTTGGCGGATTTGTACAAGGTCAGCGAGGAGGCGGGGTTGTTTCTAGGGGGTCGGTTCGATCAATCGCCTGTTGCTCTTCAACCGTATCTTCGCAAGCTAAAAAAAGCGCTTAGTGCAGATCTGATATATGACGAAGTGATTGATTGGGTGACGGCTGATAGAGTGATTAGTAATTATCGCATTGCATCGGGGAACCATGACGGGCTGGCCAAATTGCTGATTACCTATGCCTATGAGGCCAACCAGTTTACCTTGGAATATGGCGATATAGACGAAGGTTACTATGAATCGGTGGAGGGGGCTTTCCAGAAGGCGGTCGACCATCTGCTGCTCATGGAGCAACAGGGGGAACCGATCGCGTCCCATGTTAAAGAGTTGGAGGATATTGTAGATTCAACGTCCGACATTGGCTGGGGTTATCCCGATACGTTGGGGGATATATTTCATAAAGCTTTTGGTGGGGCAACGTAGAGCAAGCGTCTCGCTTGCTGAAACGAGCGGGACGCTCATTCTACCTTCTTTGAATGCGGATCGATCGAGGAACATAAATGAATAATTTAGTTTTGTTTGAGGAGCAGCAGGTTCGTCGTGTTTGGCATGACGAGGCGTGGTGGTTTGTGATTGTGGATGTGGTGGCGGTTCTTACGGATTCGGCGGATCCTTCTGGTTATTTAAAGGATATGCGCCGTCGTGATCCGGAAATCGGACTTCTTTTTAAAGGGGGGGGGCAATTTGCCCCCCCCCTTGCATTGCCCTTTGAAACTGCGGGTGGGCGGCAAAAGCTAAAGTGCTGGAA
>JAJRRI010000061.1 GCA_024279685.1 Verrucomicrobiota bacterium
ACTGATGGAATCTACGATTCCAAGTTCGACTACCTGGTCAGCAAGAAGGCGTAGCGACCCGTTTGCATATCCCGGGGGAGGTTGGCCGAGACGCAGCGCAATCACCTTCGCCTCCTGCTCACCGTCGAGGGATTTGCGCCGCGGCGGTGATTCGCGCTTCTTTCCACTGAGCGCAATATCGAAACCTTCGGTCACCAGGCGCTGACGAATATTTTCCACGGTCTTTGTCCGGCAGGTATAGGCTTCTGCGATCTTCCTGTCGGTCCAGTTTAACCCGTCAGCATCCGCCGCGAGCAGCACCTGCGCCCTGCGTACCTTTTCGGAAGAACCCTTGAACTTTTTTACCACGGCCTTGAGCACGTTACGCTCTTCATCGGTAAGACGAACGACATATTTCTTCTCCATGGTCACCTCCACGTTTTGAGGAGTATGAAGGAATACGCGCAGAACTTAAACCCTAATATCTAAATATGATGAAGCACTAGGGGTATCTGCTTATTTAGAGGTTCGACAATTTAAGTGCAGGTGTTCTCAACCCTAGCTGTCGAGTTAACCTGAATCATGGGGGATTGAGCTCTACAGCATTTTTTAATAGACCAAAAAAAAATCCCGAGGCTTCCTGGCTGACATTTCGTTAGCAGTGGGTAATACAATACTACTGCGCTTTGCTGAAACTCAGGTTTTTTACCTTAGCAGCGGCACATGCATCCATCACATCAATGATCCGGCTATGTTTAGAATCTTGGTTTGGAAGTATATTTACGAAAAAGGGTGAGTCTTGCGACTTGGCGATCGCCCGCAAACCTTGTATCTGCAGAACCAACTCCGACAGATTTCGGTCATCGCGCGAAAAGCGCATGCCTTCCACCTGTACCGTGCCGTCGGCCCCGATTTCGATCAGCACTTCGACGGGTATATCAATCATTTCGCTGGGTGCAACGTTGGCGGGTAACATGAAGGAGATATCACCTTCCTTCTTAATGAGCGAAGCGGTGACCATGAAATAGATCAACAGCAGGAATACCACATCAATGAGTGGTGCAATCTGCAGCTCAGCTTTTATGTCTTCAACTTGTCCTTGCAAATTCACAGGTTTCTCCTACTCCTCGTATGCAGAATAAATCAGATCGTTGGCTCCGACCTCTGCGCACGCGGTCATGATCTTTTCGTTGGTCTTATATTTCACTTCACCGCCTGAACGAATAAGGATACGTAGATTCGGATCGGCTTCAAGTTCGATTTCTAGACGCTCTTTAAGTTCTTCGATGGTTACCGGCATGGGACCGACAAACATGCCGTCATCTTTATTCACCGAGACCACAAGTCGCCCTGTGGTATCCTCTGGCACCTTGGCATAGGCCGCTGGGGGAATCTCCACCGGCACTTTTTCATCAATAACGACCGATGCCACA
Source organism: Verrucomicrobiota bacterium (assembly GCA_024279685.1). Taxonomy (GTDB): domain Bacteria; phylum Verrucomicrobiota; class Kiritimatiellia; order Kiritimatiellales; family Pontiellaceae; genus Pontiella. The sequence continues at coordinate 1,413 of JAJRRI010000061.1, forward strand.
ATGAAGAAAATCAGTAGCAGGAAGACCATATCGATCATCGGAGACATATCGACTTCGATCTCTTCTTCGGCGTGTTTAGCTCCGAGTTTCATTTTCTATCCTCTTTTCCATGCTCGCAAAAAAATCTACTCGCCTTCCATTTTCTCCAGAGTCTCGAGATCTATGAAACTAACAGGCCTTTTACCTGTTTCAAGGGCATCGAATAGGAATCCAATATTACGACCCAGTGTCGCTAAGGTCTTCTGGAAACCTTTTTTGAACATGAAGAAGAAGAACATCGCAGGAATAGCAATAATGAGTCCGGTCGCTGTAGTAATTAGAGCCTCACCAATGTTGGCGGCCAAAAGTTCTGGTTTTCCCATGCCCTGTGCGCCCATCGTGTGGAACGCTTTGATCATGCCCGAGACCGTACCTAGCAGACCGACCATCGGAGAACTCGACCCAATAATGGAGAGCAGATCGATCGGTGTCATTAGCTTAGACATTTGTTCGATAGAGGCTTCTTCGACGGATTCCTGTACCTTTAAAAAATTAATGTCCTCTTCTCCATCCAGGCAACGTTCGAGTCCGGCACCGAAAGCATAGGCAAACATAGAAGGATTCTTACGGCAATAGATCAATGCCGTCTTAACCTTCTTTTCAAGCATCAGTTCAATCAACTCGGGCATCTGATCGGTATGCAACAACGTCTTAGCTCGAAGGGAGACAATGTTTTGGATCACAAGAACCGTCATGGTGAACGAAAACATGCCCAGCGGCCACATCGCCCAACCCCCAGTTTTGATTAACGAAACAAGGCTAGTCTTTTCTGCCGCCGCTGCCGCTTCAATTCCCTCGCCTTGTGCGAATGCTACGCCTGCCACAAGTAGAAGTGCCGTTATAAAGAGTCCCTTTTTCATTCTATCTTCCTCCGTTAGTTTGTTCAGATTACATTTCTACAGTGTCAGTCATATTCGTTTGAGTCAATGTTTCAGCTAGAGCTTTCGCTTTTTCTTCCATCTGAGCCTTTTTCTCCGCTTTTCTTTTTTCCTTTTTCTTTTTTTCCTGGGCGATTCGTTCAAGTTTTTCTGCGGCTTTGGCCGCTTCGATGGCTTCCCCGCCCAGACTGGCCCACAACGTTGTGGCATCGGCAGCAACATGCGTTCCACTATAAATGCTTTTCACCTGTCGAGCTGTGTGCAACGCCGAGTTGGTAGTAATTATAGAATCACTACCCATCATATCCAGATAGAGATACGCGCAGAGTAATTCGCTCGGAGCAAGCCAAACAATATCGTTGGCATGATTAGTAATAATTTTAGCCACGGTTCGAATCGCTTTCTTGGGCTGATTATCTGCCCGTTCGATGCAAGCTTGAAGGTAAAGTCTTGCGGCCTCGGAAGATACTTCTTTTCGAATTTTATCCGCCGTTTTTCGGTCATTTTCTGCTAAAGCAGATAAAGCTAGATTCACCTGAGCTCGTTGTATAAGTTCCTCATCCCCACTGGCCAAAAAGATAGCGGCTGCCTTGCGCACTTTAGTATATTCTCCAAGCTTACGATTGGAATCCATCAGGATACGAAAAACATGGCGCAGATTATTTTCTATCACCATGTAGTCCCAAAGAGGCTCTAGGAGGGGTTCGAGCGTCTTGACTACAGCAGGATAGTCTCCTTCGTTAAAACTTGCCTCTACGGCTGCCGCATCATATTTAATAAAAAAGGTCAGTTTGCTGACTTTTTCGATCCCTACACTCACATTCCGAGTCGATTTACGCGGCTGAAAAGTTAATTCTCCTTCTTTCTGACTTTGCAGAAAAACCGATATTTGTTTTCCATTAATCGCCTCAAGTTTGGCCGGTGTCCCTGACTGAACAGCCTTCTCCTGCGCCATTACACTCAAGACTGAAAAGGCCATTACACTTATAAAAATACGCTTCATTATTCCCCCTCCGAATCGACTATTTCCGTCTCGGCGTCACGGGCGGTTACCCCCAGTTTTTCAACGTTAACCTCGATGATGATGTTGGTCGATCCTCCGGTAGCTATATAGGCTTCGATTTCGGCGACTTCGCTAGCACCCAGCACATCGCGGGCTTCTTCAGCCTGCGGCAAATCGTTTACGTAAGGATCAAAGAGCATAGCCCGATAGGTATTTCGCTGATCATTTTCGCGGGCCATTTTTTTCAGACAGCGAGCGCTAGCAAGATACCCTTCCGCGGCCCAGTACCCTCCCGCATGACCTTTATATTGGAAGTAGGCGCGCTGATAGAACCCGAAGGCTGTAGCAAAATCGCCCTCTTTCTCGGAAACCTGCCCCATTTGATAGGTAGCCTGAGCCACAGGCTCGCCGCGCCAGCCGGGGATATTAAGGATGTATTTATTGGCCTCTCGTGCTTCCTCAACCTTGCCTAGATCAAGCAATACCTGAGCCTTCAACAACTGCGCCCAAACCACGTCGCGGTCGTGTCCGTACAACTCCTGAGCTTCCTCAATCGTTTCGAGTGCACCTTCGTAGTCCTCTTCAGAATATTGACCAAACCCTCGGAGCTTGTACGCTGCACGCATATAATCGGAGTCTTCAAACTGAGTAATAAAGATGTCTAGCAGCTCTTTTGAGCGGGAATAGTCTTCTACTTCGAACGAGGCATCACATAGAACAGCCAACACGGGCGGAGATGCGTTCTTTAGATTCGGAAGCTCTTTGAGCAATTGCTCTCCTACTTCAATCCGAGTGTTATTCAGTTTAGCTATGGTCACCCGTAAGCGTAATTGTAGGGTTAAATCGTCGCTCATATTCAAGGCATGCTGGAGATCGGCTATGAGTTGAGTTTGGTTCTCTGTAGAAAGCCAGATGCTGGAGATTTTGATGAGCTCAGCAATCATCATATCCACCCCATCTTGCCGTACATCCGTTCCATATTCCACAATAGCATCGATATAGGTCTTCACGGCTTCATCCACGAGCCCTTGCTGAAGTTTCGTCTTTCCAATCCAGAAGAGTGCCTTGGAAATATCAGCCTCATCCTTCCACCGTTCGAGGTAGTCTTCAACGACCCCAATGATCTTGTCATAGCGGCCATCAATCGTCTCGTCCTGCTCGTATATATCGCACATTTGGAAAACGGCATATCCTGCCGGTTTGGCTTTTTGAGCCGATTCCATGGCCATTGTATAGTCGGCCAGTGCTTTATCAAGATGGCCTTCCGCTCCGTATAGATCGCCCCGCATACTACATGCACCCGAGAAAATAGGAGAATCGGGGTAGTTTTTAATGACTAGGCTAAAGCGGTCACGCGCTTTGTCGTATTTTTCCATTCCGAAGAAACAAACCCCACCTTGGAAGTAGGCCTCGTCCAACCAATCGCCTTCGGGGAACTTTTTAATATACTGTTCAAATACCAGCTCGGCATCAGCATACTTTTGTAGAAAAAGTTTCGACATACCATTCCAGTAGAGAGCATTACCCTCTTGGTGGGAACCGGGACACTCATCAAGAACGCGTTGAAACCCTTTTTCGGATGCCTCGTAGTTAAGGAGCATCAGGTCAGCAACCCCTTGCATGAAATAGAGTTCTGCGTCGTATTGTGCAATCGCTTTGTCGTCGCTACGCACAAATGCGTCGATGTAAGGTGCCAAACCCTTTATCGACTCTATGGTCTGATTTTTTTGGTAGTAGCCGGTAAGCATATAGGCAATTTCGCGGGGTGTTCTACCCTCATGATGCCCTCCCAAATAGGTATGCCCCCGTTTTTCGGCTTCATCTACCTCATCAAGATTTTCAAGTAGAACGCTCACCAATTCATAGATGGAACGTTCCCCCAAATCACTTTTGGGATCCATCTCGTAGACCTTTCCAAAAAATTCCAGCGACTCCCAATAACGGTCAACTGCTTTGTAGATTAAGCCCATACGATAGTCGATATCATTTTCATAGGGAGGAAGTTTTTCCAGTGCAGTAATTAGCTGCTCCAATTCGATCAGTTCTTTAGGCTTCCTCTCCAAGGGAGCGGCAACCACTTCTTCCGTATCAGGCTCTTCTTCTTCAATCCCAAAGAGGAGCATTTCCCCTGCCGTAGCCTCGGCGTCCTCATCCGGCGTGAGCCCTGCCTCTAGTCTCATGCTGCGTAATTTATCTTGCTGAAACTCAATAAGCTCATCGCGCGGTAGGATCATACGGTAGAGTGGTAAGGCACTGTCATATTCCTCCGCCTCGTAAAGTGCAACAGCAGCATTCATTAAGGCCAGGTTCACTCGAATATCATAGCGCGCCGTAGTTCGGTAGGGTTGAGGTATCCAATCCGTAATCCGGTCGAAATCAGGAATATTAATCAATGAGTTCACCACCTGCATGATGGCATACCCTTTACGTTGTGAGTTTGGCGTATTTTCAATTACATACGTGAAAGGATCGATCGCTTCGGCCCATTTTTCGAGTCCTAAATAAGCTTCGCCAAGCGTCACATGCAACAGAACCAATTCTTCTGCGGTGTATTCTGGATCCGGTTCTGTTTTTTTAGATACTTCCGCTACCCCTTTAGTTACAGAGGCTGTTGCAATTATGATCGGGTTTTCATTGTAGTCTAGTGCGCGATTAATAGCGGTTATACACTTTTCAAAGTCCTCTAAATCAAAGTAGCAGGTTGCAAGCATTTTCATCGCCACACGCGGATATGTACCCATGGGCAAATCAATATACGTCTGAAGAACTTCGGCGGCCTCTTCGAGGCGCGGGGGCGAAGTGGTAACGAGTATCTTAATCAGCTTGAAACGAATGTCCTGAGCAATTGTGACTACCCGCGGAGCCTCTGATTCACTTACCGTATCGAGATATAGATACATAGATGAGATAGCCTCCTCATCCTTCCCGGCCTGCAGTAGCTGCATCGATTCTTTCAATAACGCAGCCGGACTCATATCATCACTGGCCATAGCCGCAGAATTTAAAAATAAAGCGCACAAGCCAGCTCGGAGATATCCCTGCCAAATCGTCGTTCTTCCTACATAAGCCATATAAAAATCCTTAGCAAATTCCCACTGCTCAAAATATAAAACCTCACATCTAGCACATCGATGCCGAAGCATCGACAGAATGCAAAACGCAGTTAAGTTCATGCCGCTTTCCCTTCACACGGTCACTCTGCATATAAACAACCCACATTCTTTGAAACCAAACTAAAACACCTTGATTTATAAATCCATCTTTTTCTTCTCTTTTACGAACTCATGACAAATTAGAGTGCCGGCTAAAACCCATCTTCATTGCATACCGTATATAACCAATTGAGTAATGACTCGAACCGAGGATCCGCGCTTAAATTTGCAAGGTCTGGGTCGGACTTCATCCAGTCATAATCGCCATACCCCAGATCAATAGATTTTGTCAACGCCTCGAAGGCTTCATCCAGCCGATGGGTAAGCGCGAACGAACACCCTAGATTATACCAAACTAGATCGTCATTTGGCAATAAACGCCCAAGTTGGCGATCAATAGTCAGCCCTTTGCCATACTGACCGGTCTTTGTATAAAGTTCAGCCAACGCCTGTAAAACATCCAAATCTTCCGGCAAACGAGCCGATATTCTTTTTAGAAAGCTGAGCTCAATTTGGTCGTGGCGAGCCTCGGCGCGTATTTTTCTATCCTTATCCATAGAATCTTTCTCAAAAGCACCGCCCAATTGTATGACGCGCCGGTTTAAAACAGTGGAGAGGAATATCAGAAATGTTTTCCAGCCAAGAAAACTTACACACAGCTCCCATTCCTCGACTCACATTTAAACCCCATTGATGCACTAAATTTACGTACCCCCCTCTACCTTGCAAGACTAAAAACCAAACAGGTAGATAGGATGAGAAGGCAATTGAGAGAGGTGTCCGGCCTCCATACGAGCTGTGATAAAATCACGCTCAACAAACAAAACCGCACTCAAGGTGCAAAAGGAGACCGGACATGAAACAACGTAATACAATCGGAATGG
>JAJRRI010000062.1 GCA_024279685.1 Verrucomicrobiota bacterium
AATGAAACAGGAAAATAGACTCGTTATTGAATACTGCTCCAAGTGCAAATTTATGATGCGCTCGGCATGGATTGCGCAGGAGTTATTGCAAACCTTCGAAGGCGATCTGGACGAGGCAGCACTGCGGCCGAGTTTGGCGCCGGGGATTTGGCGGATTTCCGCCAATGGGCAGACCGTGTGGGATCGCAAGACGGAGCGGGGGTTACCGGAACTGAAAGATCTGAAACGCCGGGTTCGTGATATTATTGCTCCGACTAAAGACCTCGGCCATGCCGAAACGGTGGAGCCATGAATCCTACCTTTATGCTCATCGGCCTAGGCGTTGTGTTGCTGGCTCACTATCTCAGCCAAAAGGCGCTGCTGGCTAAAGGCTGGAAAGCCACGGATACCAAACCGTATATCAAGCGACTGAACATGAACGGGGGCGTATTGCTCGTCCTCGCAATCGTGGCGCTTGCCATGGCCGAGTTTCCTTACGGGCTCATTGGTATCCTACTCTTCATCGAAGGCGCCGTCGGCCTGGCCTTCGCCAAGAAGTTACGGAACAAGTAGCCACACAAAAAACACCCTCCGCCGAGGCGGAGAGTGCTTTTCAAATAAACGGTGGATCTTGCTTAGAAGGAAGCGCCGACGCTTAGCACGCCAAGCACGCTAACATCGTATCCAGCACCTCCTGCCGTTGAATCGCCGAGCACGTTGCCTTCACCTTGCCCAATATAGGCAAGCGATGCGCCCACACTCCATGCTTCAGTCAAAACATAGCTTATGCTTCCACCGATGGAATAGTCATTGAATCCAGTTTTTGCCGCATCGATAAAGGCCGCTGATGCGTCCAACGAAGCGCTGAGGGTGTCAGAAATATCCAAAGCATACCCCATGGTCGCTTCGATGTAGGTTTGTGATCCGATCAATCCGCCCACACCTTGATACCAAGTTAGACCCAGACCAATCCCAGCCACTTCATATCCAGCACCAAGATTCACTTCTTTATCAGAGCTTCCGCCGTAGGTATATTCAGTATACCCAATGAACAGGTCTAAACCTTCAACGAGAGTCGGCAGGCCGTAGGAACCATACCAGTCCGTTTCTTGGGAAGTAGATCCAGAAACTCCGGCGGGTGCGTAGCTGCTAAAGGCATAGTTGCCCCATACGCCAACAGTGATCGAACCATATTTTTCTTCAAGCCCGAAGCCAGAGACTTCCATACCCGGCTGGAATACGGCTCCATCATTCAACGTTACCCCACGAAAAACATATGCGGACGCAAAGTCTGCAGTCACGCTGCCTGTGGTGGCGGGAACGTTGCTTTTAAAAACAGTGTTTGTGCTAACTTCACCTTCCGCGATAACGCTTCCCGCCACGGCGGCAACCGTTCCTGCTACTACTGCTTTTGTAATCATGTTCTTCATTCTATCTCTCCTTTTTTGTGAACTACTTCATTTAGGTTAATTGGATGCCGAGTTCCGTTCAAAAACCCTCTTCGGATACGGATTCACTCCGTAAGTTCCATCGCAAAGACTTTCCCATCGCCGGCACTTCCACTTTCGAAATCCCATTCCGCTATTCGGAACCCCCTAATGCAACAGGTATGCCAAATCGAAAAACAACACCTCAATAATTAATATAAACATCTTAAAACAATAGCTTTAAGAAATAATTAAAATACAACCTACCCCCGACAGAGGACTCGTATATAATACATATTTGTTTTATATATCATATTTAACCCATTTTTGTTCCCAAAAAAAACACCCTCTTTTTTTGCTCCTTATCCGACCTCCTAACGCTACAATTTACAGATGAATTTTGACCTAAAAATCATCCACGGACGGATCTTCGATGGCGCCTCAAAAACCGAGTCTCAGTTTGACATAGGTATCGTTGGCGACACCATCGTAACCCTCGACGATCTCTCCGCCGCCAGCGCCACAACCACCATCGATGCCACCGGCTGCATCGTCTGCCCTGGATTTATCGATGCCCATTCCCATTCCGATACCTATGTACTACTCGAACCCTCTGCCGCCTCCAAGATCTATCAAGGCATCACTACCGAAATCTGCGGCAACTGCGGCGCCTCGGCCGCTCCACTTAACGGCACCTATAAAATGCCCTCCGACTGGCTCGACAAAAACTACGCCAAACCCTGGAGCACCGTCGCTGAATACCGCGAGCGCTTCGCCGAAGCCCAGCCCGCCATTAACATCGCCCTGCTCGTGGGTCACAATACCCTGCACGCCGGGATCTGTGGCTACGAACCGCGCGCCGCCACGCCCGCCGAAATGAAAACCATGCTCCAAACGTTGGAACAGGCGCTCGACGAAGGGGCGATTGGCCTGAGCACCGGCCTCGCCTATCCACCCGGCTCTGCCGTACCGCGCGAGGAAATCATTGAACTGGCCAAAACCGTTGCGCGGCACGGCGGACTATATACCACCCACATGCGCTCCGAATCCAACGACCTCCTTGATTCGATCGACGAAGCAATCGACATTGCCGAACGCTCCGGCACACGCCTACAAATCTCGCACCTTAAAGCCTCCGGCGAATCCAACTGGAATAAGATCGATCCCGCCTTCGAAAAAATCCACTCCGCCATGGGGCGCATCGCGCTCGGCTCCGACCGCTATCCCTACACCGCCGGATGTACCGACCTCGACATCGTACTTCCGCAATGGGCCACCTATGGCGGGCGCGACGCGATCCTCGCCCGCTTGCGCGACCCCGAAATCGGCGCACGAATTCGACGCGAACTCATCAATAAACCGAACGACCACTGGGACAATGTCATGGTCGGTTCCACTCAATTTGAGGCGTTCAAAGGAAAATATCTCACCGAAGTCGCCGAAAAGCTCGGCCTGCACTGCGTCGATGCCCTGCTCCACCTCATCGACGCCGACGACCTGAAAACTGGCGGAATTTTCTTTAGTATGTCGGAAGAAAATATGTGGCGGGTCTTGGCCGAACCCTACGTCTCGCTCGGCTCCGACGGATCGATGCGCGCACCCTGGGGGCCGCTCAGCCACGATCATCCCCACCCGCGAGCTTACGGGAGCCATACTAAATTTCTACGCGCCGCGCTGGATGGCCGCACCGTTCCGCTCGCCGAAGCGATCTATAAAATGACCGCCCTTCCCGCTGAACAGTTCGGCCTCCAAAAGCGTGGCCAACTCAAAGAGGGCTACGCCGCCGACATTGCCATCTTCGACCCCAACACCCTCCAAGAAAACACGACCTACGCCGATCCGCACCAACTTTCCGACGGCATTCGGCACCTCATCATCAACGGGCGCCAGACCCTAAAAAACGGAAAGCACACCTCCCAACATGGCGGCCGCTTTTTGGCGCGGCAAGATTAAACCCGCCGAGCGATTCCACACGGTAGGGACAGACCGCCGGGCTGTCCGAACGGCAGAACGGTGCGGCGGACAAGGCGGGGCGACGGGCCGTTCCTCCGGTGGCGCGCTCGGCGAGCGCGCCCTACCGAGTACGCAGTTCGGTCGAGCTGATGTCTTCGCGGAAGGTGCTTTCGGAGATAGGGATGAATAGATCGGAGAATCCAGTGGGGACAGGCAAGTTTTCCAACGTTAGGAAGTCAGGCCCTTGTATCCGTCCCCCGACAACGAAGCGGGTTCCCAAGGTTTGAAAACGTGCGAGCATGGCAGGGATGTCGGCCGAATAGGCCCGATCGAGTAAACGCGTGGCCGTGTCGTAGCCGAGAACAAACCAAGCTCCGGGAAATAGCTCAGCTTTTTCAGCAAAGGTGGAAGAACAGGTGAGCATCACCGGACGGAAGCTTTGAAGCGGAAGCAGGCGGTGCTCAACCTCTGGGAGAGTGAGTGACGGCTTATCGACGTTAGAAATCGAAAGTTCAAATACCCCTTCCCGACCGGTTATTTTTTCGGCCGCCCGGAGCAAGAACTTATGACCGCAGTGCAGTGGATTGAATGATCCCGGCAAGAGAATGGCGCGGGCGGGTAGCTCGTCGCGCCCTACGAGGAGGTGCGGCAACCTGCCGGAAACCAACTGCTCCAAGGCGGCTTGCATCAGTTTTCAATCCCAATAAATTCGGCAATCAGGTTCAGCAATGTCTCGCTCACAATCCTTTCCTGTTCCGTCCGGCTTCCCTGAGAGAGATTCAGCGTGTGACAGGCTTCTTTTTCTGCGGACCGAAGACCGATAAACGCTCGGTCGCTTCCTTTACGCACACGGGTGGTGTGCAGAGCGGCGGTACAAGCGATCCCGATTACAAGGCGGGAACTTTGAGGGGTGAGGCTTGAGGCTCGGGAAAGGGCACGGGTAGCAAGCTGCTGTGCCGATTCTTCTGAACAGGATTGGGCTGGGGCTTCGCCTAAATAGTCGGTGAGAGCTTCGGGGCTGTAGGGAATCTGGGCTTCGAGCACAAAGCGGGAGGCTCCAGCGCGCGACAACAGAGCGTGAACCGCCCCGCTGCCGCCGCCAGTAACTACGAGCGCAGCCTTAAACCCCGAAGCATGAATCGCTTCGATCAGACTATCGGGAATATTTTTCACGCCTCAACATCTAGTCAATTACACGTACTTCAAGAATGGTGACGGTTTCTTTCGGCACATCCTGTGCCGCGGTCGGAACGGATTTGATGGCTTCGACCACGTCCATGCCATCCACAACTTTTCCGAAGACACAGTAGCCCCACCCTTGTGGAGTTTTGGCGCTATGGTTCAAGAAGTCGTTATCCTTAACATTGATGAAAAACTGCGCTCCGCCGCTGTGCGGGTCGCTCGTGCGCGCCATGGCGATGGTGCCAAGGTCATTAGGGAGCCCGTTGTCGGCCTCATTCTCGACGGTATGTGGCGCGGTCTTTTGGCTCATGCCTTCATCAAAACCACCGCCTTGGATCATAAAGTTACCAATCACGCGGTGAAAGATCGTTCCAGTATAGTGATCCGCCTCAACATATTTCATAAAGTTCGCGACGGTTTTAGGAGCCTTTTCTTTATCAAGTTCGAGGGTGATATCACCTTTGGAGGTTTTCATTAAGATCATAACGGTAGTCCTTTCTGGTTTGGGTTCAACAACTTCAACGACTTCAACGGGTTCAGCTGATTTGATCGGCTTTATAGCCTCAACAACTTCAATCGGCTCAACTACCTCGACGGGCTCAACGACTTTAACCGGATCAACCATCTCGACGGGTTCAATTTCTTTGACCGGCACAACCGACTCTACAGCCTCAACGGGTGCGGCGATTTCTATCTGATTCGTTGCACATCCGGTGAAGAGGCCGGCGAGCAGGGAAAGCATAAGTATTCTTTTCTTCATGGACTGTTCCTTTTTTTTATTGTACCAAGTCAGAAAATTATTGGTCTTAACGACGGTTGTCGATAAAGTTTACGGAACTTTTGGAGAACGACGTGGCTAGATTGAAAAACATTCGAAGACGAATACGCCAACCCTTCGAGATTGCGGGGGTGTTGTTGCTCAAGGCAGTCATTCCACGCCTCCCTCGTGGCACGGTGATCGGCCTGTCAAAGCTGGCGGGGCACCTTGCATGGTGGTTTCCGCTTCGGGAAAAACAGATCGGTCTAAAAAATATTGATGCGGTTTTTGGCAACACCAAAACACCGGCTGAAAAACGTTTCATTCTAACCTCTTCATTAAGCACCTTCTGCCAAACGATGTTGGATGTCTTCTGGTTTTCACGAAACCCAGAAAAGCGGATCCTCAAATACGTAGAGTTCGAATCGGGGTCCAGCGCAGACTCTTTTTTTTCAGATCAACCCGTGGCGTGCATCACTGCACATTTGGGAAACTGGGAAATTATGGGGCAAGCGACCGCCCTACTCGGGGTGGATATGGCGAGCATTGCTGCGCCGGTGAAGAACAAGGCCGTTGACCGAATCCTGATCGAACAGCGCGAGCGGACGGGCCAAACGATCCTCCCGCAGAAGGGCGCGTTACGCACATTGATTACACGATTTCGAAAGAACGGCAAGGCGGCCTTCGTACTGGACCAAAACACCCCTGAAAACGAAGGGGGAATTGTCGTCGATTTTTTAGGGCTACCCATGCCCGTCTCTTCCGCACCCGCAGCATTGGCCTACCGCACCGGAACAGAAATTATGATTGGAATCTGTCTCCCCCAATCCAAAGGTCGCTATCAGATCCGCGTTACACAACATATTATACCTCCTCCATTCGATAAAAAATGCGATATGGCCCCCATTGTTAAGGAACTAACTCAACAGATCCAAGACGGCATCTCAAAGGAAATTCGAGCCCACCCAGAATACTGGCTCTGGTCCTATAAACATTGGCGACGCACCCCCGGAAAAACCTATCCACCGCACTATCCCGACTACTAAAAAACTTGGCCTTGCAGAATGCAACGTCTATGGTTTTCACGGCTTTTACAGGAACGTATAATCATGTCGGACAACAGACGCATCAAGGAGCAGATTAACTTCTGCATCAAGGGCGAGCTTTGGGATCAAATCCCCAATCTTTTTGAGAGTCTACACCCCGCCGACATTGCGGAAATCATCAACCACGCCCTGGCCAGCGCACACAATAATCTTTTTGAACTACTCCCAGATCACATTAAGCCCGACGTACTTGCGGAGCTCGATGATCAAGCCGAGGCCGATATTCTCGGCGAACTGACCGACGAAGAGATTTCCGATATCGTTGAAGAAATGGCACCGGATGATGCGGCCGACGTACTGGGCGAAATCGAGGAACGTAGCGAAGAAATTCTCGGGCTGATGGAACAGGAAGAATCGGAAGAGGTTCGTGAACTCCTGCAATACGACGAGGAGACCGCCGGAGGGATTATGACCTCCGACTTTGTTGCGGTGCAGGCCACAATGACCGCCGCCGAAGCCATCAACTACATTGCAGAACTCGATCTGGAAGAACCCCTCTACAACCTCTACGTCATCGATCAGGACAAGCATTTGACCGGCTGGATCCAACTCTGGGAACTCCTTAAAAAGACCAATCAAAACATGACCCTAGACGTGTTGGCCGACCAAGATACCATCTCGGTTAACACCGATGCCGACCAGGAGGAGGTCGCAAAAATCGCCTCGAAATATGACCTTAGTTCGTTGCCCGTGCTCGATGCGAACAACCGGTTGGTGGGTCGTGTAACCGCAGATGACATCATGGATGTCATGGAAGAAGAAGCCTCAGAAGATATCTTCAAATTGGCGGGATCGAGCGACTCTGAGCTGGAGGATACCTCCCCGCTCCAAGCCTGCAAAGCTCGCCTGCCGTGGCTCTTAATCACCCTGGGAACCGGCTTTATCAGTAGCCTAATTCTCAAAAATTTCATGAACCATCTGTCCATTGCTGAAATTGTGGCGTTGAGCTTTTTTGTTCCCATCATCATGGCTATGGGCGGGAATACCGGCATTCAATCCTCCACGTTGATTATCCGAGGGATCGCGCTCGGCGCGAGCCACAGCCGCCGGATTATGAAAATTATTACCCACGAAATTATCGCCGGCGCCACGATGGGACTTATCTGCGGAACGACCATCGGGCTATGGGCCGGCTTCGTGATCACCAAGGACGGCTCCTCGGTAATCGATCCCTCCTACCTAGCGCTCACCGTCGGAATTTCACTCTTCAGTGCCATGACCTTCGCCGCCGTGTTCGGGGCGATCGTGCCTGTACTGCTCAACCGCGCGAAGATCGATCCCGCCGTTGCATCCGGGCCCTTTGTCACGGCCTCGAACGATATTTTCGCGCTCCTGATCTATTACGGCATCACCTTATTAATGATCGGCGCGGCCCATCTAACTTAAACCCGTGATCCTTAAAACCACCGCCATTCCACTTGCCTGTTATCCCTACTCCAGCACATCGCGTATTGTGCACTGGCTGACCCGACATCAAGGAAAAGTCTCCACCCTATTGAAAGGCGCACTGCGACCCCATAGCCCCTTCCGCGGCGAATACGCACTTTTTAGCACGAGCGAATTGCTCTACTTTACCCAACGCACCGGCACCCTGCATACGGGTAAAGAATGCGCCCTACTCCACCCACGCCCGGCTTTCCGAAGGAATTGGCGCGCCATGCAATCGGCCTCATGCATCACCGCACTTTTTAACAAAACCACCCCCGAAGAAGCGCCCTGTCCAGAACTGTTCGAATTATTTGAGGAGTTGCTGGATCTCGCAGAAGAATATGGGCACTCGTTCTCGTTCCTCGGCTGGGCGGAGTTGCGCTTCTGCGCCCACCATGGGCATGCGCCTCAACTCGCAAACTGCACGCTATGCGGTGCAGCAGAAAGCCTGGCCTTTTCGGTCGCTTCCGGCGGGACGGTTTGCACCAGCTGTTCCAAAGAAAAGAAATTAGCCACCCTCAGCAGCCCGCCCGATATCCTCGCCATCCTCCGAAGCTGGCAACAAGCTGACCAACCCACCGGAGCCGTAAAAACCCAACTCACGGCACAACAAAAAAATCAGATTGTTGACCTTGTCGGTCGCTTTATGCGCTACCACTTTAATTCGGTTGAATACTATCCCACCTTAAATTTAATGTAGAAGGGAGTCCGCTTTCAGGAGTGGAAAATTAACCGCTATTTGTGGGCACGGAAGTATTCGATGAGGGCGTTGGTGGAGGCATCGTGCGCGAGCGGGCCGTTGCCTTCGAGCTCAGGGAGAATTCCAGCCGCCAACACTTTGCCGAGCTGAACACCCCACTGGTCGAAGGAGTAAATATCCCAGATAACGCCCTGCACGAAGATTTTATGTTCGTAGAGCGCAATTAATTGGCCGAGCACCGAGGGGGTCAGTTTTTCAGCCATAATGCTATTGGTCGGACGGTTACCTTCGAAGGTTTTGTGCGGGATGAGCTCGGCAGGTACCCCTTCGGCGCTGAGCGATTCGGCTGTCTTACCGAAGGCCAGCGCTTCGGTGTGCGCAAAGAAATTAGCCATGAGTTTGACGTGGTGATCGCCTATGGGGGTCTGCGATTTGCAGAAGGCGATGAAATCGCACGGGATGAGTTTGGTGCCTTGGTGAATGAGCTGGTAGAAGGCGTGCTGGCCATTGGTGCCGGGTTCACCCCAGATCACTGGGCCGGTGGACCAGTCTACTTTTTCGCCGGAGCGGGTCGTACTTTTCCCGTTGCTCTCCATATCGCCCTGCTGGAAGTAGGCGGCGAAGCGGCTCATATATTGGTCGTACGGCAGAATGGCTTGCGATTCTGCACCGAAGAAATTGTTGTACCAAATTCCAAGCAGCGCCAGGATGACGGGCATATTTTCAGCGAACGGCGCGGTGCGAAAATGGGTATCCATTTGGTGGTACCCCGCCAGTA
>JAJRRI010000063.1 GCA_024279685.1 Verrucomicrobiota bacterium
CCACGCAAATTGACATTACGGTAGATTTCGTTCTTGTATAGGAAGGCTCCTCATTTCTCAATTTGCCCTCTCATCTATTCTACCCAAATACTCTAGAGTCAGGATTGTAATTGAAGGGCTATTTTTTTTACCCGTAGATCAATGCAGCATAGTTTATGGAAATTTTAACAAACTAAATTAAGGAGAAATTCCACAATTTTATTGAGAATTAGTAGATTAATACGGTTGCGGTTTTAGTACAGATGAAAAATAAAATATATACACTAGGATGCGGAGATCGGTTTGGCTCCCAAGGAAAGGCGCAACTTTCAGCATTTGTCGAGGCGGCCAAATTAGGGATCGAAGTTTATCCAGTTTGGAATAAATCACATCGTGAACATACGACCGTTCAAACGACACCTACTGCGGTTCGCGCAGAGGCCGATGCCGCAACATTGGCGCTGGGTTGGACGAAACCCTATTTTGTGGACGCCGATCATATTTCATTGAAAACCGTGGAAGGGTTCATGGATTCATCCGACTTTTTCACACTGGATGTCGCTGATTTTATCAGGGAGTCCGCTCCAATAGAAGATACGGATAAGTTTGTTGAAGCGATGACGGATTTTTCCGGCGAAATTAATTTACCGGGCATCCCCGAGCCGTTACAGGTCTCGACAACCCCGATTCGCGCCATTGCCGAAAAATATTTATTTGCAATACAAGAGGCTGGACGCATCTACCGCCACATAGCGGAGCAGAAGAAAGAGGCCTTTATCGTAGAAGTTTCGATGGATGAAACGGATGAGCCGCAGACCCCGACGGAGTTACTGTTTATTTTGGCGATGGCGGCCCGCGAAGGTATTCCGGTGGATACGATTGCTCCAAAATTTAGCGGGCGTTTCCATAAAGGTGTCGATTATGTCGGCGATGTGGCTCAGTTTGAAACAGAATTTGAGCAGGATGTAATGGTGCTGCGCTTTGCCGCCGAAAAATTCGGACTCAAGCAAAGCTTACGCCTAAGCGTGCATTCCGGAAGCGACAAGTTTTCGATCTACTCATCGATGAACCGTATCATCAAGAAACATGGGGTCGGGTTGCACATCAAGACGGCAGGAACCACGTGGTTGGAAGAGGTGATTGGATTGGCCGAGTCCGGCGGTGAGGGGTTGGTTATTGCCAAGAAAATCTATACCACTGCACGGGCACGCTATGATGAACTAGCGGCACCTTATGCCACAGTCATCGATATCGATTTGGCAGAGCTACCGCCGACCGAAACCGTAAATGGCTGGAGCGGTGAACAGTATGCCAACGCACTCCGCCACGATCAGGAAAGTTCAGAATACAACGCCAGCTTCCGGCAATTGATCCACGTGGCCTATAAATTGGCCGCGTAATTGGGCGAGGAATATTTGCAGATGCTGGAAAATGAAAGTTCCCGAGTGGGCGAAAATGTAGCCAATAACCTATTGAAACGGCATATTATTCCTCTATTTGGATAAATAAAACGGAATAGAAATATGAAGAAATCGAGTTCATTTTTCATCAGTGGGCTATTGCTCGGCTTGCTGGTGGCGACCTTTGGGTTTTCACTGTTGCTCCGTGGAGAAAAGCAGGGGGATGGCGGGCAGCGGGAAATGGTGCTAAAGCTTGGGCATGGTCTCGATACCGCCCATCCCGTCCATGTGGCGATGGAATTTATGAAGGAACGGCTGGAGGAGATTTCCGGAGGTGCCGTAACGATGGATATCTATCCCGGTTCAGTTCTAGGGCCGGAAATCCAGTGCATCGAGCAGCTGCAAAATGGTTCGCTGGCCATGACGAAAACTTATTCCGCTGCCATGGAAAACTTTATTCCGACCATGGTCGTTTTTGGGCTCCCCTATATTTTCCGCGATGCCGATCACTTCTGGAACGTCCTGGACGGGGATCTCGGCAAGCAGCTCCTCCAGCAGGGGGAATCCAAATTCCTGCGCGGGCTTTGCTATTACGATTCCGGTAGCCGAAATTTCTATACCAAAGAAACCCCAATCCGTACCCCGGCTGATTTAAAGGGGCTGAAGATACGGGTGCAGAACAGCAAGACCGCCATCGACATGGTGAAAGCCATGGGCGCCTCGCCAACCCCAATCGCTTGGGGCGAACTCTATTCTGCCTTAGCGCAAGGCACGGTGGATGGAGCTGAAAATAACCTGCCGAGCTTTACCTCCAACAAGCATTACGAAGTCTGCAAGCATTTTTCGCTCGATGCCCACACTCGCGTACCCGACCTGCTGTTAATGAGTTCTAAGGTCTGGAATAAACTCGACCCACAGATGCAAGCGTGGGTACAGCAGGCAGCCGATGAATCGTCGACTTTCCAGCGCAAGCTCTGGAAGAAAAAACCATCGAAGCCATGGCTCAGGCGCGTGCGGAAGGCGTAACGATTTACGAGGTCGATGTGGCCACCTTCGCCAACCAGGTGGTGTCCATGCTCCAAAAGGTTGAAGACCCGGAAGTGAAGGCACTGCTGAAACGGATTGCGGAGGTAAAATGACATGCGGGTCGTTTTTGCCAAAATAAAAAATGCTTTGGTGCGCCTGCTGGAATGGGGGCTAATCCTCGCTGTGACCCTGCTGGTTTTCGATGTGATCTGGGGGGTGTTCACCCGTTATGTGATGGGCGAACAGGCCAAGTGGACCGAGGAACTTGCACGCTTTTTGCTGGTCTGGGTGTCGTTACTCGGCGGGGCGCTGGCCTTCGGAACCAAGGGGCACCTTGGCGTCGACTATTTTGTCGAAAAGCTCCACCCCGATGCGCGCAAGATGATGGCACTGACCGCTCATGGGATCGTTCTCTTTTTTGCCGTCGCAATCTTTCTGTATGGCGGGGGTCGCGTGGTGGGAAATGCTCTGATGATGGAGCAAATGACGCCCGCACTCGGCTGGAAAATGGGCTATGTTTACTTGGCCCTTCCAATCGCTGGAATATTTATGGTGCTCTTTTCCCTCGAAAACCTGCTGGAAACCATCACAACCCCGGCCACGAACCTGCATGAAGCCGATGCGGCCGAGGAGATCGACTAATGGGTGTGGTTGCGTTAATTCTTGTCTTGGTGTTCATCCTTTTGCTCGTGATGAACGTTCCGATTGCGGTGGCGATTACTCTGGCGGGCTTTGCCGCCATCCTTGCGGAAGGCTCAGATCCCTCCATCATGCTTGCCTCCAAAATGGCCAACGGCGTCCACAGCTTTGCGTTGCTGGCGATTCCATTTTTTATTCTTTCTGGCCACCTGATGGGCCGCGGTGGGCTGGCTCGGCGGTTGATTGGTTTTGCGGCCACGCTGGTCGGTCGCCTACCGGGTGGGCTGGGCTATGTCAACACACTCACCTGCCTGTTGTTCGGCTCCATTTCTGGATCGGCGGCCGCCGCCGTTTCATCGGTCGGCGGTTTCATGATTCCCGAGATGAACCGCAAGGGCTATGGGCGCGAATTCAATGTGGCCGTCACCACCACCGCCGCGACTACCGGTCTACTGATTCCGCCAAGCAACATCATGATTGTCTATTCAGTGGCCGCTGGTTCAGTTTCGATCGCCGCCATGTTCATGGCGGGCTTACTGCCGGGCATCATCATGGGCCTATTCATCATGATCATCGCCGGCATTATTTCCATCTACTCCGGCTACCGGGGTGACGCGATCGAAATGCCGAAGTGGAAGCCCATTACCGCCACGGCCATGCTCGGCTTCATCATTCTTTTGATTGTGGCGTTCAAGAATGCATGGCTACCGAAAGCGGTGGGCGGTGTCGGCACCGGTCTGCTGGCCTTCGGGCTGGTTTCGATCTTGAGCATCCTCTTTTTCACCACGTTTCGCCGAGCCTACCTCACCCTGCTGCTGATCCTAGTGGTGATTGGCGGAATTCTCGGAGGCATCTTCACCGCCACGGAGGCCGCCGCGATCGCGGTGGTTTATGCCTTCCTGCTCTCGGTGGTACTCTATCGCGAAATCAAACTTAAGGAGCTTCCGCGCATCCTACTCGATACCGGCATTACGACCGCGATAGTCATGCTGCTGATCGGCGCCAGCTCCGGCATGAGCTGGATCATGACCATGGCTAACATTCCGCAGACCGTCAGCGCGGCGCTGCTCGGGCTCTCCGACAACCCGCTGGTCATTTTGCTAACGATCAACCTACTTCTGCTATGTGTCGGCACCTTCATGGACATGACTCCGGCTGTGCTGATCTTCACACCTATCTTTCTGCCGGTCGTCGTCAACCTGGGGATGCACGAAGTTCACTTTGGCATCATGATGATCGCCAACCTCTGCATCGGCCTCTGCACCCCACCCGTCGGTACCTGCCTGTTCATCGGCTGCGGCGTGGGGAAAACCACCATCGCCCAGGTAACCAAAACCATGCTCCCATTTTTCGGGGCCATGATCGCCGCGCTGATGATCATCACCTACATCCCCGCCACATCGCTATGGCTTCCCGTTCAAACCCATCAGCTAAAGCAAGAAGATGTAGAAAAATCCACCTTTATGCAAATGCAGAAGAATGAGGGCGAGGGCGAAAAAGAGAATATACCCCTGGAAGTTTTGTAACTATGTCAGGTATCGTAGGGGAGCCGCCTCCTTTCTGAACTCAGGCTATTTTTAGATCTTTTCGTAAGACATCCACCGTTCGATCGCCCCCGCCGATTGCATCGCGTCCAGTCGCTGGAAATAAACAAAAAGAAAATCGTGGAAACACCACTCGGCATTCCATACAATCTCCATAAGTAAGTTGGAGCATATCGAGGGGCTTAGTCTAACCCAATTTTATCCTCCTACCCGCCCTCCTTCTACGATGGAATCGGGTGTTCGTGAGAGGTAAGCGGGATGAAATTCTAATCAATACACATAAGCAGAAAGGCATATTATGACAGATAAAGCGCTCATTACAGCGGCGGCAAATCAACTCAAGGAAGCAAATCCCTCGCAAGGCATTTTAGTTGGGTTTGACGGGTTTGTGGATGAAATCATACACTTGGTTTCGGAGCGCCAAAGTGCAACGTCGTTTACTCGTTTGGAGCAGATGGGAATTTTCGCGCAACGGATTAGCGATTCTGCGGGAAAAAGTTGCAATATTGAACTGTTATCCATTCAAACCAAACTTGGTGGAAACGGGCCGATTTTGGCGAACACCTTGGTGGCACAGGGCTTTAACGTTGATTATGTGGGTGCGATAGGTGCGAATGAGATCCATCCGGTATTTTCAGATTTTGCCACACAGTGTCGTCACGTCGTTTCAATCGCCGACCCTGCTCATACGCACGCCCTCGAATTTTTCGATGGAAAGGTTATGATGGGTAAAATGGAAACGCTAAATCATGTGACCTGGGATGCGATCATAGCGAAAGTCGGACGTGATGCATTCAAACAAAGACTCGCCCAGGTGGAGCTAGTTGCCTGCGTAAACTGGACGATGCTTCCCTTTCTAAATACGATTTTTCACGGACTTACTTCTTTATTAGCTGAACTCGATGAACGAAAACTTGTTTTTATTGATCTGGCCGATCCACGCAAGCGCACCGCGAGTGATCTACTCACCGTACTTCATTTATTTACGACGATGCAGGCGAGCGCTGATGTCGTGCTCGGTTTAAATGAAGAAGAGTCTGTGCAGGTCTCCGAAGTCTTAGACATATTCATCTCGGATGATTTGGAAAAACGGGCGCGAGCTATTCGCGAAAAATTAGGCCTTCACCTTGTAGTGATTCATCCCCTTAAGGGAGCCGCAGTGGCCTTCGAGGGCGGTTCGGCATGGTTGAGTGGCCCGTATGCTTCACGACCAAAATTAACCACAGGGGCAGGGGATAATTTTAACGCGGGGTTCTGCAATGGCTTGTTAAGCGGCCTAAGCCCGCAACAAGCCTTAGCATCCGGCGTTTGCACTTCGGGATTCTATGTTCGCTCCGCCCGGTCTCCTAAACGAAGCGAGTTAATTGAATTTATGAATCGCTGGGTCGATATGGATCTCGGTGAAGTTTAGAACGCAAAAGGTCTTCCATCGCGTAGCAACTTCAGGTTTCTGAATTCTAAATTGTTGTTCAGGTGCCTCGAGTTTTTGTGCTGCATATTCCTCTTCCAATGTGCCCGTTCTTCCGGCTTGGTTTGGGTTCGGGATTTAGGCAAGATGCGCGCTTTGCTAACTGAAGGGGTGAAGTCATGGCGAATTTGAGTGATGTATTGAACGACGGAGGAACGCTGAAAACTCCGGGGTTAAGCGATGCTATTGGCGAATCGTCGAACAAGAAGCTGATGGCGGATGCGCGCATGGCGCTGTCGGGCAATTGGGGCATGGGCGTACTGGGATGGGTATTGTACTGCGCATTTTCCTTTAGCTTGGGACTTTTCAGCATGGCCGCGACTCTGTTCGTGACGATGGCTGTCTCGGCCAACGGAACCAATCCGGAATTGGCGAATAGCGCCATGTCGATCGTTTCACAGGTGATTCAACTTTTTCTATCGGGCGCGTTGATGGTTGGGGTTTGTAGCTACTATCTCGTGATTGCGCAGGAAGGCGAGGCACGATTGGAGTGTCTCTTTACGGGGTTTAAGCGGTTTTGGACGGCGTTTGGGGCGTATTTTTTGAGTTCGTTATTTATTCTTTTGAGGACCTTACTTATTTTAATAGTTCCTGCTTTGCTGGTTGTGCTACTGAACTTATTTTACGGAGTATTGAGTGTATTATTAAGTCATCCAATAACAGTAGGGGTGTTGTTGGTATTAGCTTATATAGCCTTGATGATTTACATCACTTTCCGCTACGCGATGGTTTATTTCATCGTTGCTGACGATGATGAAGAGGTGGGTGCATTGGAAGCGATTCGGCAGAGCAAGCAGATGATGACCGGCAATAAGTGGAAATTTTTCTGTTTGAACTGGCGTTTCTTTGGGTGGGGGCTATTGGCGACTTTTTTCACCCTGGGGATTGGTTATCTTTGGTTGATGCCTTACATGCAGACGAGTTTTGCAAAATTCTATGAAGATGTTAAATAAAAGAGGCTTTAGGCCTGAGGCTGTAGGCTTGAGGGGAAACGACTTAAAACGTGAGACTTGATTTGAATTCTAATCGTGGAACATTTGAACTGCTTGGAACCGATCCTTCGTGCAAGGCACGGCGGGGACGGTTGCATACGGCGCATGGCACGGTGGAGACGCCGGTTTTCATGCCGGTGGGCACACAGGCGACGGTAAAGACCATGTCGCCGGAGGAGATGCACTCGCTGGGCACGGAGGTTTTGCTCGGCAATACCTATCATCTCAACGACCGGCCGGGCCCCGATCTGATCGAAAAGATGGGCGGGCTGCACGCCTTCATGGGGTGGGATCGGGCGATTCTGACGGATAGCGGCGGCTATCAGGTTTTCAGCCTTGGAAGTATGAATAAAATTACGTCGGAGGGGGTTTCGTTCCAATCGCACTCCGATGGCCGGAAGCTTTTCATTGGGCCGCGCGAATCGATGGAAATCCAGCGGAAGCTAGGGTCGGATATCGCGATGGTTTTCGACGAATGCCCTCCCTATCCGTGTGAGAAGGAATACGCTTGCCAAGCGGTACGCAGAACCCTAGATTGGGCGGCTATTTGCAGAGAAACGCCTCGCGCGGAAGGCCAATTGGTCTTTGGAATTGTGCAGGGCGGTGTTCATGCCGATTTGCGTGAGGAATGCGCAACGGCCTTGGTCGAAATGGATTTTGATGGCTATGCGATCGGTGGGGTGAGCGTGGGCGAACCCGACGAGCTGATCTTGCGGGGGGTGGACGACACGGTCGATCATCTTCCGAAGGGGAAGGCGCGCTACTTGATGGGAGTCGGTGAAATGGCCCAGATGGTGGAGTCGGTCGCGCGGGGTGTGGATATGTTCGATTGCGTGATGCCAACGCGGCAGGCGCGCAACGGAACAGTTTCAACGCGGCGCGGTCGCTACCCGGTGAAAGCGGCTCTCTATAAAGAGGATCCGCGCCCCTTGGAAGAGGGATGTACGTGTTATGCGTGCGCGAATTTTACGCGCGCCTATGTGCGGCATCTGATTAATGTGGGCGAGATTTTGGGGTTGCGGTTGATAACGATGCACAACTTGCATTGTTATCTGAAATTTTTGAAGGATATGAGGAAGGCGATAGAGGAGGGAACGTTCGATGCGTTCCGAACGGCGTTCCACGCCGGCTATCGCGTTGTCTTGGAAGAACATACGTTAAACGTTAAGGAGAATAATTAGATGAATTCACTACTTTTCACGATTGCCCAGGCCGCCCCGGCCGCCGGCCCAAAGGGATCGCCCTTGCAATTCCCGATCATGATGGCGCTGTTGTTTGCTGTGATGTATTTCATGATGATCCGCCCCCAGCGTCGTCGCGATGAGGCGCGCAAGGCGATGATCGCCAACGTTAAGACGGGCGACCGCGTGCTGCTTACCAGTGGCATTCTCGGAAGTGTTAACAGCGTCAATGAAACTTCGTTGATTATTCAAATTGCCGAGAAAACAAAAATTGAAGTGGTGAAAGCCGCGATCTCGCAAGTGTTGGATAAAGACGAAACCCCGACTGAAATTGAACCGGCTCGATAGGAAGGTCTACACAATGGATAAGCATAAACTTTGGAAATGGTTGACCCTCGCGTTCCTCGTCATCTGGTCGATTGCGCTCGTTACTCCGCTTGATCAAAAAATTAAGCTGGGTCTCGACCTCAAGGGCGGATCGAGTTTCGTAATCGAGGTGGATTCCGAGGATATTTCCAAAAAAATGGTAGAATCTGGTGACGCCGATTCGGTCGAAACGATCGATCGTTCGGAGCTCGAAAAGAAGATCAAAGAAGTGCAGGAGATTGCGGTAGAGGTCATCCGAAACCGAATCGATGTGCTGGGTACCTCGGAGCCGGAAATCTATCCGGAAGGCGATAACCGTATTGTAGTACGTATACCGGGTGCGGATGCGGAGACTCGTGCGGAAGCTAAGGAGCAAATATCGAGCGATGCGGTGTTGACCTTCAAATTAGTGCATAAGGAGAGCAATCTCTGGACGCGTGAATTGATGATGGAAGGCAAGATTCCATATGGGTTCAAAATGGTTGGGAACGGTGAGCTTTTAATCCGCGACGTAGCGGTTTTGGATGCCGAGTTGGATCGAGAATTCTATGAGACCTTGAAGAATTTTGGGAACAAGCGCGCCGACTTCATGCTGATGGAGGAGAAATTAAAGGATGGCTCGCGCGTGTTCCGCCCCACGTATGTCGAACGTCGTAAACAACTCGGCGGCGATACCGTTGCCGACGCTTTTGTGACCTACGACGAAATGACCTCCGTTCCGAAGATTTCGTTGGAGTTGGATGGTGAAGGTAAAAAGGCCTTTGGCAAGGTAACGGAACAATATGGCCCGAAGGAAGACGGTTCGTACCGCCTGCTGGCCATTATTCTCGACGATAAACTATATTCTTCTCCGCGAATCAATGAACCGATCTATAGCGGACGGGCCGAAATTTCGGGTAGTTTCTCGGTTGTAGAAGCCCGCCAGCTGGTGAACGTTCTCCGTGCCGGTTCTCTGCCGGGTCGGGTGAAGATTGTCGAGGAGCGAACCGTCGCTCCGACCCTGGGTAAAGATTCGATCAATAGCGGCATTCAGGCTATTATTTACGGAGGGGTTGGCATATTGCTGTTTATGGCGCTCTACTACATGTTGCCTGGACTTATCGCCAACCTTTCGTTGGTCTTCGTACTGTTGCTTCTTCCTGTTGGCATGATGGTTTCCGCGGGCTTCCTCGGCGTGGTTTCTGGTTCACTTGAGGGCGACACGGTGGGTCTGCCTACCCTTACACTCTACGGCATTGCCGGTATTGTGCTAACGATCGGTATGGCGGTGGATGCCAACGTCCTTATTTTTGAACGTATGCGCGAAGAATGGAAGGTCGGAAAGTCGATTTCCGGTGCGATCAACGCGGGCTACAACAAAGCGTTTAGTACGATTTTGGATGCCAATGTGACCACGCTGTTGACGGCGGTTATTCTGTTCTGGCAAGGCTCCGGTCCGATTCGCGGTTTTGCGGTTACATTGTGCGCTGGTATTTTAGTGAGCATGTTCATCGTACTGGTGATGACCCGCTTGTTTTTTAATACGCTGGCTGACTACAAGATCATCAAGACGCTCAAGATGGCCTCCATCCCCGGACTGGCGAACGCCTCGTTTGACTTTATGGGCAAGCGCAAGGTTGCGGCCGTAATTTCGCTTCTTGTTATCCTCGGAACATGGGGTTTGTTCATACAAAAAGGCGATGCCAACCTTGGCGTGGACTTTACGGGTGGCTCGGTGATTACCGTTGAATTTGATCAGAAGCAAGACATTGAAACGGTGCGCGGTGCCTTGGCACAGGCCGGATTCGGAACAGCCAATATCGCCTATCAGGCAGACTTGCACGGCAAGGAATTCCTGGAAGTCAAGGTAGGGACCTCCGGCGAGGAGTCGGAACCGGCTCTCAATGCGGTTAAGGCGCTGGATGGAAATTATCAAGATGTGAAGAACGATAGTGTCGGATCGCAGATTGGTGCCGAGCTCAAGAGCAAGGGGATCAAGGCGATTATCTGGGCTCTGATTGGAATCATTATCTATATTTCGATCCGCTTCGAATTTGCCTACGCGATGGGTGCGATTACCGCGCTGGCACACGACGTCCTAATTACGATCGGCATCTACTGCGCATTGGGTTACGAGTTGAGTATGCCGATTATTGCGGCACTGCTGACGATCGTGGGGTATTCGGTGAACGATACGATTGTGGTGTTCGACCGTATTCGCGAGGATCTCCATGTGGTAAAAGGAAAGTCCTACAAGGAAATCGCCAACCTTTCCATTAACCAGACGCTCAGTCGTACCGTGATGACCTCGTTCACTACGTTGCTAACGGTGGTGATGCTGCTGATTTTCGGGGGGGGCGCGGTTAAGGACTTTGCGCTGGCGCTCTTTATCGGGATCTTGGTAGGAACTTACTCGTCGATCTTTGTGGCGACGCCGGTGGTGCTCTTCTGGCACAAGGATGAGCAGGTTAAGTAGCTTTTTAAAATGTGAATGGCTATATTCAAAAGCGCTCTCGGATTGTGTGGGAGCGCTTTTTTTTTTTTTAAGTTTTTAAATCGGTCTAATCGCGCTCACTTTAGAACCATGAAAGAAAAGAAATACAAGATGCCCTGCCTGGTTATGGGATTCCTGCTGCGGCGGGTTCTCGATCCGAATTCGGAGCCGGATAGCCCGGAGAATCGGACGCGAATCGGGATGCTGGAGGGTTGGGTAAGCGCGGTGCTGAGTTTGATACTCTGCGGGGTGAAGGGTTGGCTCGGGCTGGTTTCGGGTAGCGTATCGTTACTGGCTGATGCCATGAATAATTTGATGGATATGGGGAGCAGTCTGGTCGTGGCGCTGGGCTTTCAATGGTCGCGTAAACCAAGCGATGAGGAGCACCCCTTCGGGCATGGCCGCATCGAGGCGGTGGCGACGCTGGTGTTATCGATCGCGCTGCTGGTGGTGGGTTTCGAGGTGGCGAAGTCGGGCGTCGTCCGATTGCTGAATCCACAACCGGTTCATGCACCGATTTGGTTACTGGTGGCAATCGGGGTGACGGTGGTGCTGAAGATTTGGATGGCCGTGTTTGCGTGTCGTCTGGCGAAACTGTCCAAATCGCACGTGCTGGAGGCTGATGCCTGGAACCATTCCTTCGATGTGCTTAGTTCTTTGCTCGTCGTAGTAGCGCTGGTGGGTTCTCGCATGGGCTGGACGGCGGTTGATGGCTGGACGGCGGTTGGGGTGGCAATGTTCATTCTTTTTACGGGGGTCAAATTTGCGCGCGAGGCGATTGATATTCTGCTGGGCACGAAGCCCGATGCTGAAGAGGTAGCCGCGATTCAGCGGGTGGTGGAGGCGGTTGAAGGAGTCCTGGGGGTTCATGAGATCATGGTGCATCAGTATGGTGATGTGAAGATGGTTTCGTTTCATGTGGAGGTAGATGCCAATTTAACGGTAATTGCGGCGCATGATATTGCCGAAGTGGCGGAAGAGGCGGTGGAGACCAGTATGCAATGGCGGGCTGTAGCGCATGTGGATCCGGTGGACCGCTCCCACCCATTTTTTGAGGAATTTCATCAAGCGTTAACGCACTATGTCGAAACCGATGTTGATTTGGTCGATTTTCATGATGTACGGGCGGAAGGAGAACACGAACCTTTTTTCATTTCGTTCGATCTAGTGACGGGGATGGATACACCCCGGGAACGGTATGACGTGGTCTATGAACGGATGTTGGATATGCTTTCTAACCGTTTTGATGGCCGAGTGGCACAGGCGGAGATTGGTATCGAAGCTTCGGTGGATAGCGCACCCATGGTGCGCCGGACGTTTGATCTTGGTTCTGAATCAAAAAGTGTTGATAAAATTAAAAATCCATTTGACGGAGTTAAATTATAAGAATACCTGTACGTTCTTAAATTTGGATATTAATTTGCGTTTTTACGCAGTGGTTCCTAACCCAAAACGACCAATTTTTAAACTCAGGGACAACTGGCAGAAGAGCGCGCCCACTCGGGCTCGGCTTCAGCTGGTTCCTGAGTGGGGCTTGGTCGCCCTGGGTTGGGACCGTTGGAGTTCGCGCCTCTTTTTGTAGGCGCATAACAAAGGGGAAAGTTACGAAGTCAAAGGTTGGCATAGTCGGAATAGTTCTTGTTGTGGGATGTTCCGTGATAGCGAAAACTACGGAAGAGGCCACACCGGGAACCCCCATCGTTGATAGCGAACAGATGCTTGGGGAGCGCTTGGTATCGATTCAGCGGCAATACTTCCCCGTCAGTTTGCCCTCGCTAACGGAGCGGCTACTCCAGCCTGCCGGGAGCTTTCCCATCGATTTTAAAGGTTTTGATCCGGAAGTACGCAAAGGGTTTCGGGGCTGGATCGACGAACATGGAATTGTGCATTATTCCGTGGGTTTGTACGAAGATTATTGGACGGGCGAGGGTGTGGTATTGGATGATTCGGGGTGGGAAATATTCAGGATACCTCGTAAGAAAACGTACGATAAATACGATCTCCAGCGTGAGTTTTTCGAACTGAAAAAAAGGAAGTTCTGAAGAATGAGTTTACACGAAATATTTTTTTACCCCATAAAATCAGTACGGTGGTAGACCTTGTGGGGTGCAGATGAAAAACGTGGCTAGGGCGTTTCATGCCGCCCTATCGAGTTTTGCCTTGCGATGCCGGCACTGCCAGTACCCGTCGTAGGTGTCGCCGATGACGGAGGTTCGGATGTCGAGTATGTTTTGGGCTCCATCCA
>JAJRRI010000064.1 GCA_024279685.1 Verrucomicrobiota bacterium
AGCACGCCCGCGCACTATGGGCGCATTTTTGGCTATTTTCCGAGGCCTTTTCTTGCGCTGCTCGAATGATCAGACATGATCTTGAATCTTCTTTTATAATCAAGCGAAGCCCCTCCGTTTTAACTCCGACAGGCTGCTAGGAGTCGATGATGTCTCACCTAAACTAAAATTTAAAAGTGATACGGGCAGGCCTCATGTGTGCATGATGTAGGCATTGTATACTTCGAGGGGGTGTTCGATCTGGTCGGTATTAAAGCCGGGGTCGAATACCATGGATTGATTTTGGCATTCTAGATCCTGTAGCAGATTTCCTCGTAGGCACCGGTTGTTATGGTCTTGATTTTTATTTCGTTTTCTTAGCGGCCGTTGGCTTGCGGGTATAGGCGCAGTGGATGACCATGTTGCCCTTGAGCTCACCGGTATTTTTCCCGACGGGGGTAATATTGAGTTGTCGGACGTCGTAGCGAACACCCTGTTGTTGAAGGTCGGTAAGGAAGCTAACCATGGTCTCGATCCGGCCTTGCCACGTGCAGTTAATGCCGAGTTCGAAAAGATCATCGGTAGATTTTTCACCATAGGGTTGGCTACGAGTAATATCCAGCCCGTGTTTGCTTGAGATTGCTTTGATGGTCTTCATTAGTTCTGGCGAGACCGAGTGTTTTTGGCTATCGAAAACGCGCAGTCCCCCTTGCAGTTCATTGAGTTCATCTAGCCAGTTTTCCTGCATCCTAATGGCGGTCCGGTAGTGACGGGCCTGCTGTTCAGATTTTTCGATTTCATTGGCTTTGGATTTCCATCCATCGACTTTGCTATCGACGATATACCAAGTGAAGCCCGCCAGCACAGCGGTCAGTGTGGCAACGCCTAGAATCATTTCCCGTTGTGTAATTTTCATTGAGCCTCCTCCTCGATGGGGAATTCGAGGGTGACCGAAAAGACGGCGCGCCGTACCCCTTTGGTGATCTTTGTATTTACCGACTGATCCTTGAGCTTGTCGAAGAGTTTAGATTCAGTGAGAGCTTCAAAAAAATCGTAGATGGTATCGTCGCTGCTGGCGGTTCCTCGCAGTGTAACGCCTTTTCCCTTTTTATAGTTGTACGAAACAAACTCAATATTTCCGCTGGGTAGCATTTTCGTGACTTCCCGAAGGCACTCTAGTGCGGAGTCAGAGCGATTGGTATAGACCTTGAGATCTTTGAGTTTTTCTCTATTTTTAAGGGATTGAATGCCTTCCGCTTCAATGGCGCTCACGCGTGCCTGGGCTCTATTAAGGCGAACATCGCGCACTTTATAAATGGTGTAGAAGATCAGTAATACGGCAAGCCAGATGACAGCAATTGCGGAGGAGATTTGGGTGAATTTTTTTCGGAGCTGCTTGCGCTGCTCGAACTCAACCCATTCTTGAGGGATTAGTTCGATGTGGTTCCCTTCTGCGAGGGTGCGGCGTACAATGCCTTCTGAGAGCGGGGGCAGGGTGGTCAATCGGTTAGAATGAACAGGCAGTCCTCCTTTTTCCGAGAGTTTTGTGCACATGCTGGAGGAGAGGTCGCCGTGGCTCCAAAACTGAATGGAGGAAGGCGGGGGAAGATCGCGTTCGATATTCAGTGTGGTGAGGGTGTAGCCGATTTCGTAGGCCAATTCATCGACTACATTCATATCGTCCGTTTGTGCGTCGAGCATCCGGAAGGCAATTGGAAATCCAGACTCAAGAACCACGAGTGAAAAGTCGATACTGTCGTCGATAATAACGATTTCACACCCTTCGGTGGCGAGGTGATCCCCGTCCTGCAATAGATGCATCCAGCCGAGCACGCGTGCGTCGATGCTGTGAATACGGACTCCTTTTTTCTGGAACATGTCGCCAATGGCATCGATATGGCTACGCTTGGCGGCCACCATCAGCACCAACGAATTCTCTTCAGTCTGCCGGAGAATTTCGTGTGAAATAGTAAGTTGATCGATGGGGAAGGGCGATATTTTATCGATCTGAAACCCGACCATATCAGCGATCTCGTTTTCTGCCACGGCGGGGAGTTCCATCACTCGTATCAGTAGCTCGGCGGTGCGCAAGGGCACGGTGATATCGCCCTTTAGGTGCTCGGTTACAACCTCCGGTAGTTCGATGGATGCGAGCAATTCTTCGGGGGTATCGCCGGAAAACTCTACAAAAGCGGAGTCTTGTTGGAGCGTTTCGGGGCCATCGGGTTTGATGTTCCAGCTGGTCCATTCCATGCCGTCGCTGGTGCGGCAGATCGACGTAACAATTTGATCGCGCATTTTCATGATTTTGAATCGGGCCCTCTTTCCAATAAACAGAAACTACGTTTCTCCCACCAAGATAGAATATACATTCCACTTGATACTGATTGCCGAACATTTCGCCCACAGACGTTACCTTTACAAAATCACTTTGCAATTTAAATTTGCTGGGATCGGCTCCGACTTGGGCTAAATCTTTGATCCCGTCATCGAGAGTTCCCGACTCGCCATCTGCGCCATCGCGGGCCTCGAGGACGCTAGAGAGTTCCCAGTCTTCGTATTCGGCAAAGCTCAAGAGAACATCGATGCTGGCCGTATTGAGGTTCACTTTTCCATCTCCCCAGACGGTCAGCAGGTTGGCGATTCCGAAGATAGCATCGCCATCTTCATCCTCTTCCTTGCCGAAGAGGACATCCTCGCTCCATCCCTTGACCAGTAACAGCTCTTCAATACTATCGAGTGGGCCATTTTTCACCGGATAACCACGGTTTTGGTAGAATGGATCATCGGACTCCGCGCCGTTGAGTTGGTGAAGGTCGCCTTCATCGATCCAGTCTTCGAGGCAGTCAATCATCGTATCCCATTCCGTGGAAGGTATGTTGGCCATTTCGAGAATTTCGAGCCATTCCTGACGGATGAGCAAATTAATGTTACGGCCCGCCTCGGCGGATTCAAGCGTTACAAAAAAGCGACTGTCGCCTAATTCGATCTGGGAGGTGCTCGGGAGACCTCGTTTGATAAAGAGAGCCGCTTGCATAAAGCCATCTGGATCTTCGGCCATATCCTCGATTTCAAGTTCTTTGGCATTCGCTTGCTGGTCAAGAATAGCGCGGGCATACTCAATGCCTGAATAGGCGGCTATTTCTGCGCGAAACTTTGTGCGCTGGTGCGAAACCAGCATGGATTCTAACTGAATCTCGAAGGCGAACGAACCGACGATGAGCGACAGAATAATTAATACCCATAACGCCACCAGTAGTGCTGCGCCTTCTTTTGATTTTATGGTTTTGCTCATTTTTTTATCTTACTCGGCCCGGGTAGTTTTTCGCTGAGAGATTGGGCGACGGGAATTTCGAGTACCCGCGTGAAAATAAGCGGCTCCTCGCGCTCATTTTCAGAAGCGACGTAGATCACAATCATCACTCGCTCGGGAATGGAATTTTCCTCCTCCCAGTCATCGGTGGTCCAGTCCTCCAGCTCGTCATCGTAGAGCAAAATTTCCAAACCTTGAACGGAGCGCGAGACCAGATGAGGTTCTTCATCATACTCACGTTCGGCATCTTCCTCATTTGCGATGGCCGGGAAGGCGGTGGAAAAAAGGGCGGGGTTTCCGCGGTCGTCGTCGGCGATGTAGAGCTTGAGACGGTGAGGGCCGTGCTGGAGGGGTGATCCTTCCTTCATAAAGGCACTGCTTGCGGTCACAAAACTGATGGTATCGGCCGGGAGGCCAGAGAAGGTATCTTTCTCAAGTTTGAAGGCATAGTTCTTGCGCGTGTTGAAAAAGTAAATTGTGGAGTTGAGTGCGGTGGCTAGCTGGCTCATGGCAAAGTCGCCGTGCTTGATGCCTTCGATGACCTCCGTGCCGCGTTTCCAGGCGCGGATGGTTCCGCTAAAGGCTTGGAACGAAATCGCCATGGCAATGGTGAGGATCGTCATCGCCACCATCAGCTCCAGCAGGGTGAACCCGCGGGCGGTTTGACGTTTTGAGATTGGAGTTTGAGAGTTCAATGTTATAGGAATTAAATTTGCGGGTTTAAAAATTACGGGTCACGCTATCGGCATCAGGGGCGTATTTATAGGCGATGATTTCCTCGAAGGATTCTTTGCCGCGCTCCGACCATTTGACGCGAGTCGTCACGATGAAAAGCCCCGGGCGCTCCTCTTCATCAACCATGAAGATCTCGCGGCTCCAAGTGTAGGCTTCTGTATCTTCAAAATTGCCGGTCTCCATGATCTCTTCGATGTTTTTACGTTCGATGGGGTTTTCGATGTCGACTTGTCGCAGCAAGCTTCGGGCAACATTGAGGTTACGGGCGGTGCGCACCACTGCGAGACAGCGCGACATCGCGACCATCATCGATGATACACCGACGCTGAGTATGATGAGCGCAATGAGCACTTCGATCAGCGTCATGCCGATTTTGGATGTAAATTTTTCTTTCATAGAATGGAGCAATATACTCCCAATATACGCGCGTTTAATAAAGACAAACATACCCCCCTTTTTATTGTGTTCGTGATTCAGGTTGATCGGTTTTTTGCTAAACGTGCGGGCGCAGAGGCCACGGCGTAACGCGAAATTCTGTTTCGCGTTTAGAATAGGAAGAACGGTGCGTGCGCAAAACTCGAAACAGAATTTCGAGCTACAGACGGCGTACTTGGTGGAAAGGAACATCAAGTATGCGTCTTTTTCAATCGGGCGGGTGCGCCAAAGGGCCAACTCTTTGCCGAGCATCGTGCTGGCCCGGCTGTCATCGCCTGATCCATTCCGTTGAAATTATAGAAGAGGTGTTACGTTAACCGAGACTTCGGACGCTTACGTATTCTCATTGCAAATCCGCACATAAAACCAAAACCTTCCCTCGTGCTTTTGGGTCGCTTAAGCAAGAAACATGAAAGAACCCGGACAGGGTGTGGTTCAAGTTAAGCTAAGAATAGATAAAACTTTTCCGGTAACTTGAAAGCAGGTGGCGTTGACTTTACCTAGGGGTTGGATAGAATCCTTCTTTTATTCACCCACCCCGTATCACTTGTCGAAGGAGACCATACCCATGGCCGCAAAAAAAAATGCCCCCGTAGATAAATCATCCGCCTTGAGCACCGTTGTCGCACAAATTCAGAAACAGTATGGTGAAGGAGCCATCGTCAAACTCGGCGAAGCCGCAGCCAATAAAAAGATTGAGTTCATCTCCACCGGCGCCCTTACCCTTGACCTAGCACTCGGCATTGGCGGCCTACCCCGCGGTCGCGTCATCGAAATATATGGCCCAGAATCCTCTGGAAAAACCACACTCGTCTCCCACGTCATTGCCAACGCCCAGAAAGCCGGCGGAGCCGCCGCCTTCATCGATACCGAGCATGCGCTTGACCCGGCCTACGCCAAAAAAATCGGCGTGGATATCGACAACCTACTGGTCTCCCAACCTGACTCCGGCGAAGAAGCCTTGAATATTTGTGAAGCTCTCGTGAAAAGCAACTCACTCGCCGTCGTTGTCGTCGACTCCGTCGCCGCGCTTGCTCCCCGAGCCGAACTTGAAGGCGAAATGGGCCAATCGCACGTCGGCCTGCAAGCGCGCCTCATGTCACAGGCCTTACGGAAACTCACCGCCGCCATCAATCACTCGAAGACCACTTGCATCTTCACCAACCAAATCCGCGAAAAAGTAGGCGTTATGTTTGGTAGCCCCGAAACCACCCCTGGCGGACGAGCCCTCAAATTCTACTCCTCCGTCCGCCTCGACATCCGCCGCATCGGCCAACTCAAAGATTCCGCCGGCGTCGTCTACGGCAACCGCACTCGCGTCAAGGTGGTAAAAAACAAGGTCGCCGCACCGTTTCGCCAAGCTGAGTTCGACATTCTCTACGCCGAAGGAATCTCTTACACCGGCTCCGTTATCGATGCGGCCATCGACGCGGGTATCATCGATAAAAAAGGGTCCTGGCTCTCGATGGACGGCACTCAACTTGGCCAAGGCCGCGACTCCGCCGTCCGCGCCCTCAAAGAGGATAAAGCCATGTGCGCCTCCGTCGTCGAACGTATTCTTAAAGCCAACGAAGAGAGCTCAAGCTAAGAAGGCCGAGTCTCTATTTGTGAAAAAATAAACCTGCTCCTTTTCATCTTTCAAGCCAGACCATCCTTGAATGTTTAGAGCACGGAAAAAACTCCGGGGCATTCGAGATTAACGGTTTCTTCCCATCCGAAATTTGATTCGGATGAACCTGATCTTCCGAGGCCAACTTGGCGGTTGATCCCTGTCTTTTATGATTTCGCGGGGAAGGCACCTTCCACTTTGTGCGGCCAGACTTGAATGGCTAGAGGATGAGAAGATAGACGGGGGGTATTATGAATAAAGCGACGATTTTAAAGGTACTGTTGGCGGAGCTAGAAGAGGAACTTCGGCGTCTGCTGGCAGCGAACGAGCAGGCCTCGGCCGGAGCGACGGATAGTGAGGCGAAGGCGGAGACGAAGTGGGATACCTGCGGATTGGAGTCTTCTTATTTGGCCCGCGGTCATGCGGAGCAATTTAAGACGCTGGCGGCGGATGTTCATAATCTGCGCGGATTTGTTGCGCCGGATTATACGGATCGTCCCATCGGAGGGGGTGCGCTGGTGGACGTGGAGATGGGCGGCACGTCTATGCTCTTTTTCTTACTCTATTGCGGCGGTGGGATTGACCTGATGGTGGAGGATCGCGAAGTGACGGTGATTACACCGGAGTCGCCTGTTGGGGCGGCGCTACAGGGTCACTCCGCCGGTGATACTTTTTCCTTCCGCGCAGGTTCGTCGGAAAAGATTCTTCACGTTGAATAGTTCTTTTGGGGAGTAGATCGAAAAAAAGTAGGCGGCGCTTCCAGCTCCGTTGCGGAAAATCCGGACATACGCACTACGCAGGTTGGGAGGCGGCGGTAGTTTTTCCTCGCTTCCAGATGCTGGAGATTTCTCGGGCGAGAGAGATTTCTAGGCTAATGTGGTCGAGGCCGTCGAGGCGCAGTTGGGAGGCGACGGTGCGCAGGGCGGTATCGGGCGTGTTACAGTCGGAGCTGAGGTGGGAGAGGTAGACGTGTTCGAGGGAGTTGGTTGCACATTCGGAGATAAGCTGGGCGGCCCCGATATTAGAGAGGTGACCCTGGCGACTGCGGATGCGCTGCTTGAGCGGCCAGGGGCGAGGGGCTTCCTGCAGGAGATCTTCGTCGTGGTTCGCTTCAACGACGATGGCGTGGCAACCTTTTAGCTTTTCACGGATCAGCGAGGTGACCATGCCGAGGTCGGTAACGACGCCGACGGATGTTCCGGCGGCTTGGAGCCGGAAGCCGACGGGTGCGTAGGCATCGTGCGGGACCGAGAAGGGATCGATGGTAATGTCGCCGATCTGAAAGGGAGCTCCCGTTTGAAAAATCTTAATGGCGATTTCATCGGATTTGGGTTGGCGTCGAATGCCGTTAAGGGTTCCGGCGTTGGCATAGATGGGCGTGCCGTGCCGTTTTTGCAGGACGCGAATACCGGCGATATGATCGCCATGTTCGTGGGAAACGCAAACTCCGTTAATGCTTTCAGGTACAACGCCGATCTGTTCGAGTCGTATGGCGATCTGTTTGGCGCTTAAGCCGGCATCGACCAATAGTCTTGTGTTTTCTGAGGCCACATAGACCGAATTTCCTGAACTCCCACTGGCCAAAACGCATACTTGCAAACCCATCGATCGACTCTCCTGTAAAATAGTTTCCCATCATAGGGCAAGCCGTCGCGATGGGAATGTATTTTAGCGGATTAGTTTTAAATTCAATAGGGGTATCACCATTCCCTGTAAACTTGGCTTGAAAAATGCCGAAGAACCAGTAGGTTTCTCGCATGGCTCAACCCGGATTAGCTTTAAGTCAAGAAATGAAGATGCAGCAGGTGCTTGCACCGCATCTTTTTCAATCGTTGGAAATTCTTCAAATGCCTCTGCTTGATCTTCAGCAGATGATTAAGCAGGAGCTTTCCGAAAACCCTACGCTCGAGGCCACGCAAGAAATAGCCGATGAGCAGATCGAGATCGAGCAGGGTACCAAGGATGTCGACCGCGATGAATTCGATAATGAATTCGACAAGTTGGCCGCGTTGGGCGAGGAGTTCGATAGTTATCGCGATCGAGGTCAACTATCAGGCGGCAGCGACGCCGATGAAAAATATCAGTATATGATGGATTCGCTCTCCGAGGCCACTTCGCTGCACGATCAGCTCCTCGAACAGCTTACGATGGCTGACCTGAACGACTATGAAAAAAAGATTGCCGAGATTGTGCTGGGTAATATTGATGACGACGGCTACTTGCAACTTGATGTTGAGGATTTACTTTCCCTTCCCAATTTTCCGGCCGAGACGTTGGATAAAATTCTTAACATAGTCCACGACTTTGATCCGGCCGGCGTCGGTGCACGCGATTTACGCGAATGCCTGTTGCTCCAACTTAAGCGTGCTGGGAAAGAAGATTCGCAAGAATATCAGCTGGTGGCCGACCATCTCGATTTATTGGGGCGGCACAAGTATGATGACATTGCACGGGGCATGGGGCTGGCCGTCGAACGCGTTAAAGAACTAGCGAAAGCGACTGCTAAACTCGATCCTAAACCGGGGCATAGCGTTAGCGAGACTCGGATTGAATACATCACGCCCGAGATCATCATTGAAAAAAAGGATGGCGAATATGTCATCACGCAGAATAAGAAACCCTATCCCAAGTTGTTTATCAGTCAGAAATACTTACAGATGCTTAAGGATCCCAACACCTCGAAAGAGGTGAAGACGTACATCCGTGAAAAAATTACAAAATCGAAGCAATTTATCCAGAGCATCGATCAGCGGATGAGTACGATCTACCGCATTGCCGTCGAGGTGGTCCGAATTCAACGCGACTATTTCGACCACGGGGTATCGCGGCTTAAGCCGCTCAATATGAAGACCGTGGCCGAGATTCTCGAAGTTCACGAAACCACCGTCAGCCGGGCCACCACCGGGAAATATATGCAGACTCCGCGCGGATTACTCAGCATGAAATATTTTTTTAAGCCGGGCATCATGACGGCCAGCGGAGAGGCTATTTCCAATGAAAGTGTGAAGGATGCTCTCGCTAAAATTATCCGTGATGAGGACAATAACAAGCCTTATTCGGATGCGAAGCTTGTCGTTCTGCTGGAAGAGCAGGGGATGAAAATTGCCCGTCGTACGGTCGCTAAATACCGCGACCTGCTCCGCATCTTACCGTCGCACCTGCGGAAGAAGCATTAAGATATTACGCCGTACGTATTGCGTATTTCTGGGCTGGGCGGTCGACAGAATACTGCCACCCAGCCAAGCACCCTGCGCACTAAGCGTCTTTCTTTTTCTTTATATTGCGCAGGCTGGTTTGGGCGATCATCAGTAGATTACTGGTGGTCCAGTAGAGCACGAGGCCCGACGGCATTTTATAGAAAAAGAAGAGCATCATGATCGGCATCATGAACATCATCATTTTTTGCTGTTGGATCTGTTCCGGTGTGGTGGCCGCTTGCGGGGTCAATTTTTGCTGCCAGATCATGGAGAGCGACATCAGCAAGGGCAGGATGTTCAGCGACCCGACAAAGGGAATGCTACCCGCAAAGAGATTTTCGGGGGTGCTTAAGTCGGCCACCCAAAGGAAGCCCGCATAACGCAGCTCAATGGCATTGCGGAGTACGGTGAAGAGCGCAATGAAGACCGGGATCTGAACCACCATGGGTAGGCAGCCGCCCATCGGATTCACTTTCTTTTCCTTGTAGAGCTTCATGGTTTCTTGTTGGAGCTTCTGCGGATTACTTTTCTTATACTTTTCCTGAAGCGCCTTGACCTCGGGCTGGATCTCCTGCATGCGCTTCATGCTTTCGGTGCTTTTATGCGTGAGCGGCCAGAAGAGAATGCGGACGAGCAGGGTTAATAGGATGATGGCGATGCCGTAGCCTCCGGGAACGACTCGGTTGAAAAAGTTCATCGTGATGAGCAGGAATTTACGGGAGGGCTCCATGAGCCAGTTCATGAAGGAAAAGAATCCGGTGGTTTCGAACTCCATCACCTTTTCCATCGCGTAGCCGGAGGCCTTCAGGATGGAATATTTTTTGGGGCCGATGAAGTAGGTGTAGTTAATTTCGTGCGTGGTTCCCACATCAATGACGTTGGGTTTAAGAACAAGTGCCGCAGCGACTTCCTTAGGCACGATGCCCTTTTCTTCGGTTTCACGCGAGGAGAGGATCGCCATCGTGGCGATCGTTTCTTCCGGGCGGAGAACCTGGATGAAGAATTTATTTTTTGCCGATATCCAATCTACTTTAATGCCGGTCATATCGACCGGTACGACATCAATGGAAAGCGGATCGGATTTTCCATAGAGCTTATGGAGTTTCTTTCCCCAATAGTTTATTTCGCCCGTTGGTGTATAGGAATCGACACCGAGAATGCTGATGCCTTTTTGGACCACCATGTCTTTCGGGTTTTTCATGTGCCCCGTCAGGATCCGAGTTTCATTCAGGTTCCAGGGGGTGGGTCCGGAGTTGATGAAACGGTCGTTAAGGGTCAATAGATAGCCGTCGCCCAAGGTAATGGTGCGCTGAAAGGTCGTTCCGTTTTCTAGGGCCTTGGAGAAAATGACGGAGTAGCCATCGTCGGTGGTTTGGATCGCGAGGGCCTCATTTGCACGGATCCCTGGAATTCCTTCATAGGCGAGGGCCGTCGCTCCGGTAAAGTCGAGTACAACACGCTCATCGCCGCCCTTTTGTTTGGGATAATCTTTTAAGGTGGCTGATTTAATTCCCCCGCCCAGTGAGGTGAATTCCAGTAGAATCATTTCATTTTCGAGCGTGACCAAAATCTCTCTAGCTTGGGGTTTAGCGACAATGGGTGCTGCTGTGGCTGCAACTGGGGCGCTTTCCGATAGGGTGGCTGGGCCTCCCGTGACGGGAGTGGAGTGGGTCGGCTGTTCAATCGGCGCAGATGTTTTAGCTGGGAACTTTGGCGCAATGAATTTTTGGTCGACGACCATCCATATGGGAATGAGCAAAACGAGCAGAATGATGGGGATTAAATCTTTTTTATTCATCTATTTTCTCTCTAGGTACGTTTGTTGTTTTTTTGATTCGGCACAGGGTCGTATCCGCCCGAATGGAAGGGCTGACATTTACAAATTCTTTTGAGTCCGAGCCAAAGACCGCGAACCATACCATGTTGTTGCAGGGCTTCAATGCAATAGTTTGAACAGCTGGGGTGGAAGCGGCAACGCTGACCTATCCATGGGCTGACGGCCTTCTGGTAGACCTGTATCAGCAAGATCGCGGCCTTCGCTAATAGGCTTCTCTTAGCCGATTTCATGCGCTTCTTTTGCTTTTTTTAGGTTTTCATCGGAAATTAATTCGGCCCGTTTTGCCAGTTTCAGCATTTCGCGCAGGAGGTCTTTCCAGTCGGCCTCAAGAATAGTTCGCCGGCCAATAAGTAGCACATCAAAATCGCCCGAAAGGTAGGGCCGGAGGTTGCGGTACGCCTCGCGCAAGCGCCGCCGTGCTCGATTACGTTTATTCGCCCTTAGGCTTATTTTTTTACTCGTGATCACCCCAAGCCGGAAAGCAGAACCTTCGCCGCTTCGCCGCCAAAGTACCATGTAGCGTCCGACCCAGCGCTGATTTTGATTGAAGGTCTCGGCAAAGAGATTAGATTTTTTAAGCCGGTGTGCGGGGGATAGACGCCGATCAAGCCCGCTCTTTTGAAGCGGGCTTGAGTCGATGGGACGATCCGCCTCCCTAGATGAGGGCTTCGGCATTATGCTGTACCTAAATTAAACAGCGGTAAGGCGCTTACGTCCTTTCTGGCGGCGGCGCTTTAAGATCGCACGACCGTCGGCGGTGGCCATGCGCTTGCGAAATCCGCACTTGCGGGCACGTTTGATTCTGGAGGGTTGGTATGTACGTTTCATTTCAAAATTTCCTATGCGTTCTAAAAAGCAG
Organism: Verrucomicrobiota bacterium; assembly: GCA_024279685.1. Lineage (GTDB taxonomy): Bacteria > Verrucomicrobiota > Kiritimatiellia > Kiritimatiellales > Pontiellaceae > Pontiella. The sequence continues at coordinate 11,965 of JAJRRI010000064.1, forward strand.
GCTAAACTACCAGCAAACCGAGCGATGTCAAATCCAATTTAGGGGTGAAAGCCGATGAATGAAGCATCATCCAAAATGGCTCGCCGAACTACATGTGGGAAGCTGCGGATGGCGGTATGGAGCAACACGGCACGTGTGATATGACGGGCAACATGGCTGCGAGTCGGGTGTTCCGCGGTGGTTCTGCCAGTTTTAATGAGGACACCCTGCGTTCCTCGACCCGTCTTAGCAATGGCCCAACGGCTGAGAACAACATCGTAGGGTCCGCAATTCCAGAGCCGTCGAGTATAGCGATGGTCGGTGTGGCTTGCGGACTTGGATTGTTGATCCGCAAAAAGTCTAGGCTGTAATCCCTTTGCCCTTTTAACCTTTTACCCTTTTCCAACCCGGCCCGCGAATGAGCCGGGGTTTTTTATTTGGGTAGGGCGGGGTGTCCCACCCCGCCGCCCGTCCGCACCGTCATTCCGCACAGCCCATCCACCGAGCCGCTCGTGCGTGCGCGCTCGGAGAGCACGCCCTACCTTTAAAATGAACCCCCGATCTTGCTGATCAAGAGGCACGACACCGCCAACTGGCTGTTGGATCGTATTGATTCGTTCCCGAAAAACCAGCGTTTCATTTTCGGGAGGCCGCAAGCCCAAGAAAGAAAATGGCCAGAACGGGAATCGTAATGGGGTGGTTTCCGCCGTGCCAGCTCTGGACTACCTGTTCGTCCGGCGGTTCCGCTTGGCGGCGCGGCGAATAAGAAGGCACCGCCTGCGGCGAGTACCGCAAGCGAAAGGCGCGGGTGGTGCTGTTTAATCCTTGATTCGTGAGCCGTGAGCCGTGATTCTCCCGACCACGTTTTACGACTCATTCATCATGAAAGGAAAAGATATGAAAAAAGAAATCAATTTAAGCGGTGGAATCGATCTCGACACCGTGGTCGATAATACGAACAAGCGGATCGATGGGCGGAAAGCCGATGAGCTGCGCGAGGTTAAATTTACCCCCAACTTCATTACTTCGGCGAAAGGGTCGGTGCTGATTGAAATGGGGAACACCCGGGTGATCTGTACGGCCAGCGTGGAAGAAAATGTGCCCGGCTGGATGCGGTACCAAAAGGTGCCCGGCGGATGGGTGACGGCGGAATACAGCATGCTGCCCGGCGCCACACAGGATCGTACCCAGCGTGAAGCGACTAAAGGGAAGATCGGTGGCCGAACCATGGAAATCCAGCGGCTCATCGGCCGTTCGCTACGTGCTGTGATTGATTTGAAAAAATTGGGTCGCCGTCAAATCTATTTGGATTGCGATGTGATCCAAGCGGACGGAGGAACGCGCACCGCTTCCATTACCGGCGCGTATGTTGCACTGAAGTTGGCGATTGCCCGTTTGATGAAGGACGGGCTGCTCAAGGAAGATCCGATGATCGAAGGGCTGGCAGCCATCAGTGTCGGTATCCACAAACAAGTCCCGATTCTTGATTTGTGCTACATTGAAGACTCCGCCGCCGAGGTAGATGCCAACTTTGTATTGACCTCTTCCGGAAAAATTATTGAAGTGCAAGGGACCGCCGAGGGCGCACCATTCAGCAAGGACGAGTTGATGCAAATGATAACTCTTGCCGAAAAAGGGATTAGCGAACTGGCCGAAATGCAACAGGCCGTTCTGTCCTAGACTTTACTTTGGGTACAAATTTAGGCCGTGTTTTCCCGTCGGCATTTCATTTTTTTGCGGCGGGGGCTGTATTCCTCTAGAATGACCTCGCGCCTGCGCACTTTCATTGCTCAAAGGCGTGCGACCAGATAGAGGTTCCGTTGATCTTAAAGTAGAGATGCTCCGAGTCCGGACTCCATTCAATGGATTCGGTGGCGGTTTGGTGCGGTACGTTCGTGTAGCTCTGTAAATAAAGCAGATTGAGCCAAATCTTTTTCCCCGTCTCGCGGTAATAGACTTTATAGGAAGGTTGCGAGACATAATAAAATTTCCGCAAGCGTGCGCTCTTGCTCCCGTCCGGCGATTGGATGAACGCCATCTCCGTACTGGGTGGCGTCATAATCTTGAACGCCACAAAAACAACGAAGAACGTAAACAGCCCCGTTCCAATCCGTTTGGAATCGAATAGCCTCTTTTTTTTGTAGCTACGCTTCATTAAGCGAATATTGAATATCGAATAAGGAATGTCGATTTAAGAAGGATTCTCTTCGGCGGGCCTTATTTAAAATTTTCTATTCTACGGCTTCCACCGGAGGGGCCTTCTTAAAGAAACGGCTGACGTTCCAGTTGCGGTCGACATCGCGCCATGAGAGGAAGAGCATCGCTGAAATCAGTAAGATGGCAAATGTGTTGATGAGTATGGCAACCACCTTTGGATGAACCTTGCGACGGGTGATGCCTTCCCAGAGTGCGAAGCAAATATGCCCGCCATCAAGGACTGGTAGCGGCAATAAATTGATCACCGCGAGGGTGATGTTGATGAAGCGGATGAGGCCGAGCGCCGGGATGATTCCCATTTTAAGGGAGACCCAGATCATGGTGAAAATCGCCACAGGGCCACCGAGGCCGCCGGCGGCATTCTTGGCTTCGCCTTTGGTGGTAAGCGCTTTGAGGAGGCGAAAGATGGAGGAAGCATCGCTCTTAATCTGATCGATCGGCGAGCCGGAGAGGGACCAAGGTAAGGCTCTTGTTCCGCCGAGAGAAACGCCGATTCGGGAGCGTTGGTCGACTTCGTTATACTTAGGGGTAACCCATAATTCAATGAGCGTTTCTTCGCGCAATACAGTCATGGAAACCGCTTGGTCGGGGTATAACTGAACCAATTCGGTAAAGTGGATCCAATCAGCCACTGGGGTTCCGCCGAAGACCTTGACGATATCGTTCGGTTCAATTTGAGCGGCGGCGGCAGGGGAACCGGGGGTCACCTGTCCAAGTACGCAGGGAATGGCTTCGGAAACCCCTTCAAGTAAATAGCCGCCTTTCTTGGGGTCATTGGCTTGGATTTCGATGTCGCGGGTTCCGGCGCCGGAAAGAATCGTCAGGGTGATGATGTGGTCTTCACCTCCACCAAGCAGGGTTTCTACCTGTGCATCGTACCACGATTTGATCGGGTTTCCGTTGACTGCGATAATTTGGTCGGCGGGTTGCAGTCCCTTGGCATAGGCGACACTGTTGGTTTCCACATTTCCTACTAGAGCGATATTTTTAGGGATGTCCGCCTTCCAGACAATCAGACCGATCAAGACCGCAAAAATAATATTACAAATTGGGCCGGCGAGGGCGACGGCGATTTTTTTCCACGGGGAAATATCGGGCATGGTGGTGCGGTCGCCATCCCCATTGTTGCCTTGCATTTTTTCCATTCCGGAAGGGTCGAGCTGGGGCAGGGAGACGTAGCCGCCGATGGGGAAGGCTCCGATTTTATAGACGATTCCGCCGATCTCTTTTTTCCAGAGGGCGGGCCCCATTCCGATGGAGAAGGTTTCAATCACCAGTCCGCATTTCTTGGCGACGATGAAGTGGCCCCATTCGTGGACAAAAATAGTGATTCCAAAAAGGAATAGCATCATGAAAATAATATAGATGACTTCGATCATAGGAGAATCCTGTAGGAGGTTATTTGAGGAAAAATTCGATGTAGATATACAACATCGGCGCGGCGAAGAGAATGCTGTCGATCATGTCGAGGATGCCGCCAAGGCCGTAGACCATGGTGTTGGAATCTTTCACATTGACCGCGCGCTTAAACATAGATTCGACGAGATCGCCGAGGGTTCCGACGATGGGGAAAAGAAAACCGAGCACGAGTGCATGGCCTAGGGTCAGTGGAATGGCACTATTAATGCGGCCTTGAGAAACCATCAGCCAGATCAGGTTGACGATCACGCATAAGACGATTCCGCCCACGAGGCCTTCCCAGCTTTTTTTAGGAGAAATGACGGGGGCGAGCTTGTGCTTGCCAAAGCGTGTGCCGAAGAAGTAGCCACCGGTGTCGGCCATCTTCATGCAGAGGATCACGTAGAAAGCCGCCCAGCCGGGCTGAGATAGATCGCCGCTGAGGAACAGACGCACTACGAAGCTCCAGAGCAGAGGAACATAGACAACCCCGAGGAGGGTTCCCATGCAGCTTTCGAGTCCCTTGCGCAGGTTCGGGTAGGCCAGGATACGAAAGAAATTGGAGGCAATCACCAACAGTAGAATGCTCCAGAGCAGGTTGTTAGAAACGGATCCGGTCATGTGGAACCAAGTGGGGGCCACAAAGATCAATCCACTGGTAATGCCCCACTTTTTAGAAGTAGGAAGGCCACCCGCTTCCAGCAATCCGTAGAACTCCCAAGTCCCGACTCCTGCAAACAGCAACATGCCGATTAAGCCAAACCAGCCGTTACAGGGAATCAGGCTGAAGGCCGGAATGAGTACCGCCCCAATGCTGAGAGCTATGATGATTCGCTTTTTGTCCATGATTGATCCCGCTGTTTTTACCAAAAAGTTCGAACGTGTTTATATTGCTGTATGAATTTGTCTTTTGTGAGAATCGTGGCGTTTTCTTCTCTGGCCGTGGCCACAATAATCTGATCTCCGGGATCGTTATGGAAGGGTTGGGGTAGGGATGTTGAGCGATACGCGATGGTCGGAGTGAGGGGAACAAGGCGTAGCTTCGGCATGGTGAGTGCTTCGGAGATCCACTCCTCCGGATTGCAGGAAATTCCGATTTTTTCCTTTTCAAGAAGTTTGCTGAACTCCCAGGGGGAAATGGCGGAGAGAAGAATTCCCTCGTAGTGCTCAGGGGTGGAGAGTAATGCCTGAACCTTTGATGAGAGCTTTTCGGGGTGCATGTTCCACCAAATCCAAGTGTGGGTGTCGAGAAGGTAGTTCATTTGCAGGCATCCCACATATCCTCACCTAGCGGGGAGACGATCTCCTTTTCAAATACCAATGCATTCGCAAGCCTTCCGGGACGCGCCGCGGGAGGGGTAAATGGAATGACCTCTGCTAGCGGTTTCCCGTGTTTGGTGACGACAACGGTTTCTTTGGTTTCGGCAACTTGTCCAAGAACCTGAAGGGCATGTGCTTTGAAATCTGTGATGGTGAGTGTTTTCATGGTGTCTGCCTCAATCTGCCAAGAGGGTGGTCATTTTAGGTGGTCATGTCAAGTGCCATGTCGTTTGGCGTGAAGGAGAGCCTGTTCGGGGAGATTCCTACCTCTTTTGGATCCCACCATACCGGCGATCGCGGGCGTTGTACGCTTCCAATGCTTGGAAAAAATGCTCCTCACGAAACTCCGGCCAATAGGTATCGGTGATGTGAAACTCGGAATAGGAGAGTTGCCAAAGCAAAAAATTACTCAGCCGTAGTTCGCCGCTCGTGCGGATCATTAGCTCGGGGTCAGGAACATCGGGCAGGTAGAGATGGTCGGCGATGGTTTGTTCATTAATATCTTTGCTCTTTAGCTCGCCCGTTTTCACCTTCTCGGCAATCTGGCGGGTGGCATCGGCGATCTCCATACGAGAGCCGTAGCTAAGGGCAATGATGAACGTATGCTGGGTATAGTGCGCTGTGGCATCGAGCGTCTTCTGTAAACGTTTACGAACGAGCAAGGGCAGGCGGCTGAACTGACCCATCACGCGTAACCGGATCTGGTTGTCGTGCAGCTCCTGCTCATAGGCGTTGAGTGAACTCACGAGCAGTTTCATCAGTCCATCGACTTCCAGCACCGGCCGTTTCCAGTTTTCGGTGCTGAAGGCGTAAACCGTGATGAATTCCACTCCGGCCTTGGCGGCGGCGCGTAATACAGCCCGCACCGATTGTGCGCCTTCCTTATGCCCTTCGATCCGCGACAATCCGCGCTCTTTCGCCCACCGCCCGTTGCCATCCATGATGAGGGCAACGTGCCGGGGGATTTTTTCCAAGCTCTGGAGATCTACGCCCATTAACTCGGCTAGCGATTAAGCAGTAAAGTACTGGAGCGTTTCGGGCCGACGGACAGAATGCTGACCTTCACGCCGGTCAGGTTTTCCAGATATTCGATATATTTTTGGGCCTGCTCTGGAAGTTCGTCCCACGTGGTGCATTCAGTCGTCGGGGTGTTCCATCCCTTGAATTCCTCGTAGATTGGAGTGCAACGTGCCAGCTTCCGGATGCTGGCTGGGACGGTTTCAATGCGCTCGCCGTCGCATTCGTAGGCCACGCAAACTTTGATGATTTCAACGGCGTCGAGCACGTCGAGCTTCATCAGAGCCCACTCGTTAATTCCGCCAATCATAGTCGCATAGCGAGCCACCACACCATCGAACCAACCGCAACGGCGCGGCCGCCCGGTGGTTGCTCCGAATTCGTTACCCACTTTGGCAATGTGAGCCCCCATGTCGTCGAGCAACTCGGTTGGGAAAGGGCCTTCACCAACGCGGGTGGTGTAGGCTTTTACAATACCGACTACGCGATCGATCGCGTTCGGCGGAATACCGGATCCGGACGGCGCACCGCCCGCGCCCGTACTGGACGAGGTGACGAAGGGGTAGGTTCCAAAATCGACGTCGAGCATGACGCCCTGCGCGCCTTCAAAAAGAATCTCGTCGTTGTCCTGTACGGCCTTGTGCAGTAGCGGGACTGTATCGCAGATGAACGGGCGCAGGTAGTCGGCGGCTTCTTTGACCTGTTCGGCCAGCTGGTCGAGGTCGAGCGGAGCGGCACCCATGCCGATGAGAATTTTATTTTTGAGGTCAGCTTGGGTTCTGACCTTATCCAGAAAGTCGCTTTCAAGGATGTCGCCGAGGCGCAGGCCGGTGCGGTCGGCTTTGTCGCAATAGGCTGGCCCGATGCCGCGTTTGGTGGTGCCGATTTTTTGACCGGTCTCCCGATGACCTTCCTTCGCGCCGTCTAGCTCCTTGTGGTACTGGAGAACCATATGTGCGCGGTCGGAGATAAAGAGGCGATTATCGAGGCGGATGCCGCGCTCAACGAGTTCTTTCAGCTCGCCCATTAGGCCGATCAGGTCGACCACGAGTCCGTTTCCAATTACACATTTGCACGTATTGCGTAGAATGCCGGATGGGGTGAGGTGGAGTACATATTTTTGGTCGCCGACTTCCACGGTATGCCCGGCATTATTGCCGCCCTGGTAGCGGACCACCCAATCTGCGTTTGCGGTAAGTACATCGATAATCTTACCTTTTCCTTCGTCGCCCCACTGCGACCCGATTAGTACTGTTCTAGACATGGTTTTAAATTCCTTGGTTAACAGTTATCCACTATCGGTTATCGGAGGATCCGCATCTGTCCGCCTTTTTTCTGATAACCACTAACGTCTCCCGTCCTTCCGACGGGAAAACAAAAACGCCCGCTTTTATTAAGGGGGCTTAATAGAAGGCAGGAAGTTAGGGAAACGTAATTACCCCGTCAAGTATTCGCGAAGCCGAAGTCGCATGGGTTTTAAATTTTTTACACTCAATAAAACCAGCACGAGTTCCTTACGGTATTGCAACGGTAGCTCTAGGGTGAATATAGTGTATGAGTTAAAGTGTAATCGGGTAGTACGCAATAAGGCCTATGAAAAAATATAGTACAGCTTTGGTTTTAGGGTATGGACGGAGTGGTCGAGCGGCGGAACGGTTGCTGTGTTCGGAGGGCGTGACGGTTTCGGTGCTGACGGAAGAGCGCGACGGGTTATCGGAGCTTTTGGATATTTTGGCCCGTACAGACTTTGATGTTTGTATTGTGAGCCCTGGTTTTGCGCTGACTCACCCGTGGCTTTGCGCGGTGCGTGAATCGGGAATTCCGCTGCGATCGGAACTGGAATTGGGTGGGTCGCGGCATCGAGGGAAAACAGTGGCGGTGACGGGGTCGAATGGGAAGAGTACGGCCGTGAAATGGATTGCGGAGATGCTCCAGGTGGCTGGGCAGAAGGCGGCGATTGGCGGTAACTATGGAATTCCAGCCTGCGAGGTTGTGCTGGATCATCCAGACCTGGATTGGTTGGTCTTAGAGGTTAGTTCATTTCAGCTGGAGACGGTTCATGACTTCCGTGCGGAGGTGGCGGTGCTGTTGAATGTCCTGCCGAACCATCTAAATCGGCACGGAACGATGGAGATCTATCGCCGCACGAAGGCGCGTATTTTTAATAATTCTCCAGAAGCCTGTCTGGCTCCAGAGGATCTATTGCCGCAACTCCAAGCTGATCTGGGCGGGGCAGCGGAAAACTGGATTACGTTCGGGACGACGAATGCAGATTATAGGTATAAGGATGGGCGGGTTTTTCATGAATCGGAGTTGGTCTTGGATCTTAGAGGAACTCTATTTGAAAACCCGATTCTGGGGGGATGTACCGGGGCAGCCGTGGCAGCGGTGGCGGTGGCTTGCGGGGTTCCGCGCGATGTGGCCGAGGCGGCCGCGCGCGATTTCAATCCGTTGCCGCATCGGCTCCAGCGGTTGGGGGAGATCGGTGGGGTGAAATATGTGAACGACTCGAAGGCCACCAACCTTGCGGCACTGTTTGCGGCGATGGAAGCGTGCGGTAATCGTATCCATTTAATCGCGGGAGGGGTGCCGAAGGAGTCGGATTTCACTTTTCTTAAAGAAGTACTGGCGGAACGAACCCGGAGCATATACCTTGTTGGCCAAGTATCCCGAGCAATGTATGAAGCTTGGAATGGGGTTTGTTCGTGTGTGGAATTGGGTACACTGGAGACCGCGTTTAAGGCCGCCCAAAGCGCCGCCAAACCGGGGGAAACGATACTGCTTTCCCCGGGATGTGCCAGCTTTGATCAGTTTCTCAGCTTTGAGGAGCGCGGGGAGGGCTTTATGGCGCTTTTTCAGAAATCGGTACGGCGACAAGAGAACAGTCTATAAAAACACCATCACGGATGGGTAGAGCGAAAGTTGAAAAGGAGTTTGATTATGAAGGTCGGATCAGCAGTTTTAGGGATGCATATTGCCGCAATAGCCGCGTTTACCCTGACGCAAGGATGTGTGACGACAGAGTCGCAGGGCAGTGGGCGCGGTGCCGGAGCACGACACAGAGGTATCGTGAAACACGAACATAAAGGGAATACGAAGAGCACCCCATCTGTTGCTGTCGATTCCTTCTATCAGCAGAGCGAACAGGACTCCGCTTACGATCCGGTGATTATTGAAAGCCAATCTTCCAGCAGCATGCCAGAGCCCTATATTGCACCGGTTCCCGTATCGAATAGCGAACGATATATTGTTCAAAAAGGCGATATTCTTTCCCGTTTGGCTTCGGATTTTGATACCACGACCAAGACCCTTATTTCGATGAACAATCTGTCGAATCCGGATGTACTCTATGTGGGTCAGGAACTTCGCGTTCCGGTAGGGAGTAGCCGTTCTTCCTCGAGGTCAACCTCCTCTTCAAGTTATTCCTCCGTGAAGAAAGGCGGTGAATATGTGATTCAGAAAGGCGACACCCTCTCTGGGATTGCTGTGGCGGCTGGTGTAAGCCTCAGCGATCTTCGTTCGCTGAACCAAATTCAAGGCGATCGGATTATCGCAGGTGAAACCCTGGCGATTCCGCGTGGCGGAAAGATCCCCTCCAATACGCAAAAATCTAAACCAAAGAAGGCGGAGAAAGTACCGGTCGATCCTACGCCCGAAATGGCTGAGCCAGCGCCAGCGCCTATGGCTTCGGTTGAACCCATTGAAACGGGAAGCATGCAGGTAGACGCCGTAATTGACCACGTGGTCTATCCGGGCGAAACGATCGATGATATCTCTCGCCAGTACAGCGTAAGCAAAAGCGATATTATGCGCCTTAATAATATTTCCGACGTGGCCGCGGTCAAGGAAGGGCAACGCCTGCGCATTCCGATCGCGGAGTAAAACAACGGGACGCGGGGTTCGATGCGAAAGACGCTATCGCTGTTTATTGGCATCGTATTGATTCTCGTGACGCTTGGCGTCCTGATGTTAGCGAGTGCCAGTTCTGCCAAGTATGAGGATTCGGCCTACTTCTGGAAGCGCCAGCTCATTTGGCTGGCGCTTTCCTTTATTACGGCCTGTGTGGCCGCCCGCTTCGACTATCGATTCTATAAAAAAATCGCCATTCCGTTTACAGCGGTTTCGGTGTTGTTGCTCATTCTTGTACGCATTCCAGGCATCGGGACCATGATCAACGGAAGCTGGCGGTGGCTACGCATCGGCCCGCTCACCATTCAACCTTCCGAAATTTCAAAGATTGCCATGATCATGCTCTTTGCTTGGTGGTTGGCTCGCAATCAACGGCGGATCGACGAACTCAAGCTCGGCATTGTTATTCCTTTCGGCATGTTGGCCTGTTTTGCGGTGCCCATTATTGTCGCGCCGGATTTTGGCACCACGATGCTGATGTCGTCTGTGGCGGTCTTTATGATGTTCCTTGGCGGGGTATCCATTGCGCCGCTGCTCCTCGTTGGCTTGTGCGGCCTCATGGGTGTGATCTTTCTTATCTTCCAAAACCCGGAACGTATGGGCCGGATTCTTGCTTTCCTCGATCCGCAGAAATATGAGCAGGATAAGGCCTGGCAGCTCATCAATTCACTACGCGCCTTTGCTGGGGGCGATCTGTTCGGAGTGGGCTTTGGAAACAGTATGCAAAAATTTCATTATCTGCCCGAAGCCCATACCGATTTTATTTTCCCCATCATTGGCGAAGAACTGGGACTGATCGCCGTGATGCTGGTATTAGTGATGTACGTCCTGATTTTTTTATTCGGACTGAAAATTGCATTGAGCGCGCGAGATGATTTTGGACGGCTGTTAGCCTTTGGGATCACCTTAATGATTACCATGCAGGCCCTTATTAATTTTTCAGTCGTCACCGGTTGCGTCCCGACCAAGGGACTAGCCCTTCCCTTTATCAGCTACGGCGGATCGAGCCTCGTGATCTCTGGGGTAATGATTGGCATTCTGGTCAATATTGCGCACACCGGCGGTCGACCCGCATCTGCAGCCGCGCGCAACCCATTTAAAGACCGTCTGCGGAAGGTGTAGTTGTGGGGTTAGATTTCCCGTGAAAATGAACTTCACCAACCCCACCGCGTCGCCCATACGGCCCTACTTCGTTCCTTCAAATTCGCGGAGTTTATTGAAGCCCACTTGGGAGACTAATCCACAGATTACGCAGATTTCACAGATTGGGTTTTTAAGAGCAGCAATAAACCCAAGTCATCCGTGAAATCTGTGGAAATAAAAAAGGTCTCGCCCTTCATAGCTTCGTGGTGAAAAAAATAAATTTAAACGAAGCCCTGTGGTTCCGTTTGGCGAGGGGCGAATAAGAAGGCACCGCCTGCGGTGCTGTTTAATGCTTGATCCATAATCCGTAAAGCGTGATTCTTCTCGTTCGAAAATTACGAGTTACCCCTCCCGAAAAATAGAATGGAGTCAATACGTGTCCGACGAATATGAACTGCTTGATAGCGGCAATGGAAAAAAACTAGAACGCTTCGGCGACGTGGTGCTCGAACGCCCGTGTGCTCAAGCGGTATGGGCTCCGCAAAGTCCAAATCGATGGGGTTCTGCGGCCGCTCGTTTCGATCGGGTGGGCGGACATAACTGGGAGGGGCGGGGCAACCTTGCATCGGCATGGAAGGTCGAAGTTGGTGGGGTAGTCATGAAACTATCGGCTACGGACTTTGGCCATATCGGTGTATTTCCAGAAACCCGTGCACTCTGGAAATGGATTCGTAACACGCTGAATACCGAAAAGAAAAAAAAGAACCGCGATCTTAAATTTCTCAATCTCTTCGCCTATTCCGGCGGGGCGACGCTCGCCGCCGCGCAATCTGGAGCGCACTGTTGTCATCTCGATGCCTCCAAAGGCATGGTCGAGTGGGCGCGTGAAAATGCGAAGCTAAACCAACTACAGGATGCTCCGATTCGCTGGATCGTTGATGATGTGATTAAATTTTTGCGGCGTGAAGTCAAACGTGGAAACCAATACGACGCCGTCTTGCTCGACCCCCCTTCTTTCGGGCGCGGGAAGAAGGGGGAGCTTTACAAAATTGAAGAAAGCCTGATTACCACGCTCGACCTAGTGCACCAAGTCCTAACCGCTGATCCTAGTTTTGTAGTGCTCACCTCCCATACCCCCGGATTTTCCCCGATTGTACTTAGCAACCTGCTCCGACAATACAGTCCAGGAGGCACGATCGAATGCGGCGAAATGCTTCTGACGGGGAGCAAGGCCACGATGGAGTTGCCGAACGGAAATTGGGCGCACTGGATGAATGGATAATTGTAGGGAGGGAAGGGTTGAGGAACGAGACCTTCCCGCCGCCGTAGGAGTGGGTTGGTGTGGAGTGCGGCGGGAAGGTCTACGACTATTTCCTCCCTATAATCGATGGGACAGAAAAATATGGGCGAGATTAAATATGTAGCGACGGAATTGAATCCGTTCATTCTCTTTTCGGATAACCATCTGTTGGCGGTAAACAAACCCGCCGGATTGCTGACACAGGATAGCGGAACGGGATTGCGAAATTTGGAAGATTGGGCACGGGAGTGGGTGCGAGTAGACAAAAATAAAGAAGGCAACGTTTTCCTGAATGCGGTACATCGGATCGATAAGGCAGTCAGCGGATGCGTTCTTTTTGCCCGCACTAGCAAGGCTCTTCGTCGGCTGAACGAGGATATACGCCAGCGAAACTGCCAAAAAATCTATCATGCTTTAGTCGAAGGAATACCTAAAACTTCGTCCGCTGAACTGACTCATTGGCTCGCGCATGAGCATCATCGCGCGGAGGTATGCAAGGGAGAGGATCAGGGCGCACAGCGCGCGGTACTCCGCTATAAAACCCTCAAACAGATCAGAAACTTGAGCCTACTTAAAGTTGATTTAGAAACCGGACGGTATCATCAAATTCGAGTGCAACTTGCTTCCATCGGCCTCCCGATTGCAGGCGATGAAAAATATGGAGCTACGGTTCTTTCTGAAAATCAGGGAATTGCGCTGCATCACGCTTCGCTACGTATAACTCATCCGACCACCCGTGTTCCCATTACGATCAAGGCCCCATACCCAGAGTCATCAAGATGGTGGCGGCAGGTATAGTTTTCTATTGGATCTAAAAGAAAGGGGAAATGTATTTACCCTAAATAGAATCATATTTATACTGTTCTTTTGTTTTTAACGTGAAGGAATACCTATGAGTGATTCATCAGATAAAATTCAAGCCATCGAACCTCCCGCCCGCGTAAGTGAAGGATCCTACTTTCCTAACCTTGAAAGCTACCAGAAACTCTATGCCCAGAGCCTTGAAAATCCAGATGCTTTTTGGGGGAAGCAGGCGGAAGAAAATGTGGATTGGTATCACACCTTCTCTCAGGTTAGCGATTGCGATTTTTCCAATGGCATGGTGTCTTGGTTTCTCGGAGGGCGACTGAATGTTTGCCACAACTGTGTGGATCGACACCTCCTCACATGTGGTGATAAAGTAGCGATCCTGTGGGAAGGCAACGAACCCGGCGATGTTCGCCGTATCACCTATCGCGAACTTCACCGCGAGGTGTGTAAGCTGGCCAATGTGCTTCGCCATAACGGAATTCGAAAGGGCGATCGCGTGGCGATCTACATGCCTATGATTCCTGAGGCCGCTTTTGCCATGCTCGCCTGCGCCCGCATTGGCGCGGTGCATAACGTTGTTTTTGCCGGCTTTAGTGCGGAGGCACTGCGGGATCGAATTCAAGACGCCCGTTGTACGGCCGTCATTACGGCTGACGAAGGCCGCCGTGGCCGGAAAATTATTCCGCTCAAGCGGCCGGTCGATGAGGCCGTCATGGCTTGCCCGACGGTTAAGCACGTTTTCATGGTGCGTCATACAGGGGCTAAGGTGCCTTTCTATGAACCCCGCGACATCGACCTCGGTCTGGCCATGAAAAACGAGCGGCCGTATTGTCCGATTGAACATATGGGCAGCGAGGATACGTTGTTCTTGCTCTATACTTCCGGTTCGACGGGGAAACCGAAGGGCATCTCGCACACCAGCGCGGGCTACTTGCTCTATACGATGCTTACGCATAAGTATGTGTTCGACTATCATGAGGATGATGTATTCGCCTGTGTGGCCGATATTGGGTGGATCACGGGCCATAGTTATGTGGTTTACGGGCCGCTGGCCAACGGAGCAACGACCGTCATGTTTGAGTCGATTCCGACCTATCCCGATGCGGGCCGCTATTGGGACATGGTTGAACGCTTGAAAATTACTCAGTTTTACACCGCCCCGACCGCCATCCGAGCCATTGCCCGAATGGGGGACGAATTCGTGAAGAAGTATGATCGCTCCAGCCTCCGTGTGCTCGGAAGCGTCGGCGAGCCGATTAACCCTGAAAGTTGGAACTGGTACCACGATGTGGTGGGCGAAGGTCGCTGCAATATTGTCGATACATGGTGGCAAACGGAAACCGGCGGCATCATGATTACCCCGCTGCCCGGTGCAACGCCAACCAAGCCGGGCTCGGCGACCTTCCCGTTCTTCGGTATTGAACCGGTATTACTTGATGACGAGGGGAAGGAAATCGAGGGCAATAGCGTGGCTGGTCTACTGGCGATTAAAAGTCCGTGGCCGGGAATTGCCCGCACGATTCAAGGGGATCACCAGCGCTTCGAGCAGACGTATCTTGATCCATTTCCGGGTTATTATCTAACGGGCGATGGGTGCCGCCGTGATGAAGATGGGTACTATTGGATCACGGGTCGTGTGGATGATGTCATTAATGTTTCTGGCCATCGGATGGGGACGGCTGAGGTTGAGAGTGCATTGGTCAGCCATCCAGGTTGCGCCGAAGCAGCAGTGGTTGGCTTCCCGCACGAGATTAAAGGGCAGGGTATCTTTGCGTATGTTATCCTCAAAGAAGGCTTTGAAGAAAATGCTGAGCTCATCGGTGAATTGAGGAACGAGGTGCGCACACATATCGGCCCGATCGCGGTTCCCGATCAGATTCTCATTGTCCCCGGCTTACCCAAGACGCGCTCCGGAAAAATTATGCGCCGGATCTTACGGAAAATTGCCAGCATGGAAACCGGGGAGCTTGGCGATATCTCGACACTGGCCGACCCAGCTATTGTTGAGCAGCTGATTGCAAAGCATTCCGTGATGGTTGCCCGCTAATTTCCACTCTCGGTTAACGGTTGCAAAGCCGCTTTTTCCGTGTAGCATGCTCCCTTCTTAATTTTTAGAGGGAGCAGGAAATGGCTAAAGAAGAATCAATCGAAGCGGAAGGCGTAGTAAAAAAAGTTCTTCCAGCAACCATGTATCGGGTTGAATTGGAAAACGGGCATGAAATCCTAGCTCATATTTCAGGGAAAATGCGCAAGCACTTCATCCGTATCGCCGTGGGCGATAAGGTTACGGTTGCGATCTCTCCCTATGATCTTGAAAAAGGACGTATCACCTTCCGCCACCGGAATTAATAGTCCGGTTGGTTGGCTATAAAAAGCACAAGAAGACACAAAAATAAGGTTCGCTGAATGCTCCTCTTTGTGATTTTTTGTGCTTTTTTCGGCTAAAATAGGTCCTCTTATAACGGAGTCGGGTATGGCAAAGCGGAGTGTCTGGGGGAGTAAAGCGGGGTTTTTGCTGGCCGCCATTGGGTCGGCGGTTGGACTCGGCAATATTTGGCGCTTTGGCTACATGGCCTATGAAAACGGCGGCGGGGCCTTTCTGGTTCCCTATGCCGTGGCTTTAGTACTCGCCGGCATTCCGTTAATGATTCTTGAATATGCCCTCGGGCATCGCGAAAAAGGCTCTCCGCCGCTGGCCTTCGCTCGGGTTTCCCGCAAGTGGGAAGCCATTGGCTGGTGGATGCCCGTGGTCGCTTTCTTTGGAATCACGCTCTTCTATGCCGCCGTCATCGGCTGGTGCATGAACTACTTCGTCTTTTCCTTCAACCAAGCATGGGGAGCCGATACCGGAACCTTTTTCATGGACACCTTTTTGCAGGTGTCGGATTCGCCCTTCAATTTGGGAGGCATCCGCTGGCCGATTTTGGCAGGCACCGCCCTGACTTGGCTGATTAGCTGGGCCATTTGCTACCGCGAGATCAATCACGGTATCGAAAAGGCGAGCATGATTTTTATGCCGTTGCTGATGGTGCTCACGCTGGTCCTCGTGGGCTGGTCGCTTCAGCTTGAAGGAGCATGGCCCGCAATCAAAGAACACTACCTCACCGCACGATGGGAGAAGATCAATCCGTTTACTGCGGGGGGAAGTAAAGTATGGGTAGCGGCGTTTGGGCAGATTTTCTTCACCCTTTCGCTCGGCTTCGGGATCATGATTACCTACGCCAGTTACCTCCCCAAGAAAACCGACATCGTCGGAAACGCACTCATCACGTCGGTACTCAACTGTCTCTACTCTTTCGTTACCGGCTTCGCCGTTTTTGGCACCATCGGCTTCATGGCCGCTTCGAAAGGCGTGCCGTTTGGAGAGGTGATTACCAGCGGGCCGGGCTTGGCCTTTGTGGTCTATCCCGAGGCGATCAACCAACTTCCGGCCGGACACACCATCTTTGGTCTACTTTTTTTCCTCATGCTTATCATGGCCGGCCTCTCCTCCGCGATCTCGCTCGTCGAGGCATTCTGCTGTTCTCTAATCGACAAATTTAATTTCAACCGCAAAAAAACCGTAACGACCGTTTGTCTACTGGGATTCTTCGGTAGCGTGATCTTCACCACCCGCGCCGGTTTATGGATTCTTGATATCGTCGACCACTTCATCAACAATTATGGCCTTATCGTCGGGGGTATCGCCGAATGCCTGCTCGTCGGTTGGGTGCTCAAAGCGGCCGTAGCCCGCCGGCACGTGAATCAGGTCGGTGGATTGAAACTTTTTCGCTTTTGGGACCTGCTGGTGCGCTTCATTACACCCGCCTTTTTGATCGTCATCGTCGGCTTTGCGCTCTACGCCGAGTTCAGCGGAAACTATGGAGATTATTCCACCCAAGCCCTACTCATCTTCGGAGTGGGTTGGCTATTCGCCGCCTGCGTCATTGCCGTGATTCTCATGCGGTATCCGTGGAGTAGTAAAAAACTGACTCACGAACACGAACCGGAAGAGGATCACCTGATGGTCTAGCGTGGAACAAGCGCTCGTACCGAATATTTGAACGTGCGAAACGGAATTTCGCACTACGCCGTAGCTCGGAATTCTATTTCGATGTATGCCCGCAAGGCGCTCTATCGCACAGTTCCGGCGGCGTCTTGCGACTCCTTGTAATGAATCTGACCTTCGGCAATCCATTGTAAGGCTTCGGGGTAGGCGATGTGTTCCTGAGCGTGCAGCTTTTCCATCATACTTTCGAGGGTGTCGCTGCTTTCAATAGATATGCATTTTTGGTTGATGATGGCGCCCGTATCAATTCCAGCATCGACATAGTGGACGGTGCACCCGGTAACCTTTACGCCATAGTCGAACGCCTGCTTTCCGCTATTGAGTCCGGGGAAGCTGGGGAGTAGGGAAGGGTGGATATTCACGATGCGGCCCGCATAGGTATTGAGAAAATTATCCTTTATGATCCGCATAAAACCCGCCAGCGCGATAAAGTCCACGTCGTGCTCTTCCAGAATTTGGAGAACCTTCTGTTCGGCGGCTCCGTCGAGCTTGCTTTTGAGCGGGGCACAGTTGAAATAAAGGGCAGGAATGTTGTGTTTCCGTGCGCGTTCTAAAATGGGGGCCTCCGCTACATCGGATAGAATACACTTAATCTCTACGTCCAGCATGCCAGACTCTACCGCATCGATGATCGCCTGTGCATTCGATCCTGTTCCGGAGCCGAAAATAGCCAATTTCAACATGTACCTACTCCTTGTCGTTTGAAGTTTTTGAAGCTACTCTGCTTTTGATTTTTTAACAACTACAGACAGGATTATACCATGCATCTTAAAATCAAACCGCTTAACGATTCCGCCCGCGAAATGTATTCCAACCACGGCCACTTTCACGAGGGCGATGCAGGCCTCGATCTCTACGTGCTTGAAGACCTCACCATTGACCCTGGCGAAACCAAACCGATTAAGTTAGGCATCGCCTGCGAGCCAGAGGATGGGCGTGCTTACTATCTGATGCCACGCTCAAGCATCTCCGAAACGCCGTTGCGCTTGGCCAACTCTATTGGCTTAATCGACGGGGGCTATCGGGGCGAGTTGATGGCTATGTGCGACAATATCAAAGATTTCGCCTACACCGCAGAAAAAGGGCAACGTCTCTTTCAGATTGTCGCCTGCGACTGCACTCCGATCTATTATGAAATGGTTAAAGAACTATCGGAGACCTCCCGGGGAGAGGGTGGTTTTGGGAGTACAGGAAAGTAAGAGTTTTACTTGTTAAGTTATAAGTAAAGATTCACTTTGTATTCATGTCTCTATGAATGGAGATGTGCAACCCCTTAAATATACGATCCGCTCAGAAAGCCTCCGCGTGTGCGATATGCCTCTTCAGCTTCGTCCGCGCGAGGAGTTTGAACGGGTTGGGGCTGAACATGTTTCAACTGCAGTTTTGCTCGCATTGATTCTGCGGACCGGAGCCAAAGGCATGAATGTGGTGGAGATCTCGCAACGCTTGCTTTCAGCTTTTGGTTCTCTTACTGCCGATGAATATAGCCAAAAGTTGAACGACCAGGATTATACACCTCTACCGCAATCCAGTTGTGACCAACCTGAAGATAAGGAGCGATGTCTACTTCATCAAAGGGCCATGAACGTTGAGCCTCGTGCTGACCCACGTGAAGCCATTTGTCCATTGATCCACAGACGATAATTGGCGTCGGCGCTAATGAAAAAAGGCGCGACAGCAGGAATGCTACCCAAGGTGAAATTTTTTCTAAACTCCAGATAAAGATTGTGCAGGTAGTCACGAAATGACAACCATTTGGCGTGAGTCAGGGGGTGATTTTTCGGCAAAGACAGTATATATTTATTCTATTTTTAAATTATAATTTATTTTATTTCTCTTGTTTTAGCGGGATGGATTAAATCATACTTAATAATTATACCAAAGAATATCACGATTTTCCCAACTCCATCCCAAAAAAGCCTTAGCGCTAAAGTCCTGCTAACAAAAAGCGTCACCGCACGTGTGCCCCTGCCTTTCACTTCCCTGCCTTAGAGAAGCTTCTCAACTGACAGCTCAGTACTCTACATACTTAGATGCTTATTTTTCTAGCATCTTTCTTAGGGAAAATTCCGCTACCCAGCTCGATAACTTCTTTTTCCCCTTCAGCAGACACATTTACAAATGCGATAGACATCCCCGGCAGTTTGTTACCCCCTTTGTAGATGGTATTAAGGGGGATTTTTATGTCATAGATAAGGGCGTCGCCTTCTTTTTTAATGAGATTTATCGCATCTGAAAATTCTGTCACATTTTCAAGTCCGTAGGTCCCATCCCATAGGTAGGAAGTTTTTTTTTCCAGAACTAAGAGCAAAACCACATTCAAAATCTCCCTTTCCAAGGGCTGGTATCAACTGCTGCTCTGCGGTATCGAAAGAAATAATCATACAGTCGCCGCCATTTTTCAGATCACCTTTAAATCTTTTTTGAACATGGAAATTATCCTATACTTTTGTAATAATTCTTAAATAATCACTTTTCATTAAGAGCAAGAAAGAAACTTCAAAACCACCCTGCTCGGAGACGGCCTTGAAAGGTAAGTTGTTATAATCAACTTTTGACTTTTTCATGGGGGAAAAGGCAAAGTAACGACCTATGCCTTCATTCTTTTTCTCCCGCCAGCTGTAGGCAATGCGGTAAGGCAACCGTCTATTAGTAGTATATTTTGATTTACGTGTTTGGGAAATAGAGATTGCTTCTACTTTTGCTTGGCCCCCTTGCAAGTCATCAAAGGAGACAGTGCCAGGGCTAACCATGTGCCCCAACATTTGAAAAGAGGCCTTAGCTGAAACGGGCCGTGCTGCGTTATTTTTAACTACAATGCTTCGAGAAAATCCTTGTGCCGTAATTTCAGGTTCTGTTTGAATTGTCATCGTAATCGGCATGAGCTTTTTGCCAGCCAAATGCCCCTGAATCAAAAATGTGGCTCTTCTCGGATGTGCGTTTTTTAGAGGTTCTTTCTCGTCGATAGGTTTGGCAGGTCATAGATCTTTAGATGAAGATATTTTTCATCGTGATAGCCATAGGCTTGACGCGTCAGCCAGCCAAAGCTTAGTCGCTATTCACTCCCAACCATATTGTTAAACCCTTCTTGGCTGGCGCTGGTGAGCTTCACATGTTTCCTGTAGGCCAGCAGTCCGTCGAGCCGTCTCCTGATCGTCTTGGCCATCTGTTTTAGGCAATGGATGCCGGAGGCCTCGGCCTTTTCAGCCCAAAGCAAGAACGCGGTGCGGGCGAGTTCATAGCTGTCGGCCAGCTTGTAGATATTGCGCAGGTATTCCTTCATCATCGATGCGGTTCCAAGATCCTTGAACTTGAACCGGAGCCTTTTTAGATCGTCTGCAGCCTTGGTTGAAAGGCTCTCTTCATTGCGTAGCAACAAGAACCGCTTGCCTTTGAGTTCTTTCTTCTGCTCGTCTTCGAGTTTGTTCATGGTGCTTTTGCGTAGGTTGTTCATGCGTTCGTTCATGAGCTTGATGACATGGAAGTGGTCGTAGACGATGTCCGCGTCCGGTAGCACCTCCTTGACCCATGCACTGTAGGAGTTCGCCATGTCGATAGCGACCGCCTTGATCTGCTTTGCACGACGCTTCAGGCGCTTGCGGAACTTCTTGAGCGCATCGCCCCCCTTGCCTTGTCCAATAAAAAGAACAGCGCCCGAATCCATGTCGCGAACCACGGTGATATAGCCCATCACCTTGCCCATATACACCTCATCGATTCCAAGATATTCCACCTCGCCGAGGCGGATCTTTTTGTACTTCTTTTCAAGCCAAGCTTTTTCGATATTCTTAACAGTTCCCCAATGCATAGCCGTAAAACGAGCCGTGGCTTTGATCGACATTTCGGAGCGAAGAGCCAGTATGAACCGAGCGGCCCGCTTGGTGTGGCGCACATAGGCATCCGAGCAGAACGCGATAGGCTCCTGTGTTCACGCACCACATGCCCGGCACAGTATGCGTCGTGTTGCTATGCGCATACTCGTTTTTTTTGACCGATGCAAAGACCTAGTACACAGTCATTAATTTACTGTCGGGTATAGTTTTTTGAGTTTAATGCGGGCGTCACTGGTTTTGAACCGCCAGTTCATCGGAGATGCACTGTTGTTTCTCACTTTTTGCCACGTATCAACTTCTCGCTCAATGGTTGAAGTATCCATGATACGTCTGTTCA
>JAJRRI010000065.1 GCA_024279685.1 Verrucomicrobiota bacterium
AAAGACGCAGCCTCCAGCCAAAATCAAACCGATTTCGAGTATACTCTTGAAGGGATGCTGAACTGGATGCCCTTTGAGTAAATTCATATCCGAGATCGATAAAATTGTTTCGGTTAACTTGATACGACGCACGCAAAGGAAAGCGGAAATATCCCTCGTCGGCATCCGGTGCTCCTAACGAAGAATACGCACTGTCATAGTTAGAGATAATGTAGGACAAAGCCGCGGTTAAGCTTATCTTACCCGTTAGGTCGTGCCGCAGCCCCAACCCCATACTAAATTCCTCAGTAGCGTTGTAGATCGAATTCTGCGACTGGCGAAGGGAATACCCAAGCGTTCCATTAAAGCTGGTACGTTCCGTTTGATTGTGCTCCAGGCTCAATCGAACAAAAGGAGACGAGGTATCATCACTTACAGCCCCATCAACCGTGGAAAAAGAGTAGCCCAACTGGGCGGTTCCCATCATTTTAGGGTTAAAGTTATGATCGACTCCCCCGTACATTGTTGTCGAATCAAAGCCGCCCCGCGCGCCATCATATTCATGGTTCACATAGTTTACACCTAAACTACCAAAGGTAGCGTTGGGGCGAAGCTCGCGAATATAGGATCCATTAGCTTTAATTTGATTATAGTCGTTTCCGCTAGTTTGATTCGCCGGGTTCCAAGATCCATAATCACTATCATCCCAAGTCCGAAACTCGTAACCCCCACCAATCTTGATCCGGCTTACGGAATTCAACGTAAAATCAAGTGCACCTAGTAGGTCATTTTCAAAAAAGTTTTGATTTTCAGTCCTTCCAAGATCGCTCTGACCATCCTTTGCTTGATAGCGAAATCGATCGGAAACTTCCAAGAAGGTACGTTGCGACACCGCATGGCTAAACCGAGCATACAAATCTTGGTAGGAGACAAACTTGGGATCCATATCCAGTGTATAACGAAATTCAGGTTGCCAATACAGGATCATGTCCGACCGGGACGAAAAATTTATCTTCCCCGTAACATTAATAATATCCGTAATGAATACACTCTCTTGCTGATTTGCATCCCGAGATAGATAAATATTATCATCATATCCAACCCTCACCGAGTTTTGAAATTTAAAGGTGCTATCCTTTCCAGCAAAAGCTGACGACGAACCCAGCACTAAAGCCGCGGATACAAAAAATTTAACTTTATTCATAATATAATCCCCTACTAATAACCTTCAAAAAACTACGGGTAAATCTAGCAAACAACTCTTATTGTGGAGTTGCATCCCGCTCGCCGAAACTAGCTCCTCCTTGCGAGGATGCATTCCAAAATGTACCGAATAGTGCTTGCTTCGCATTGCGAACCCCATCTGTTTCCCACGGCTGGTCAAAAACATTCGGGGCCTCGCCTTCACGTACTGGCCCACCGGTATCGGCCTGATCCTGACTTCCCTGTGCATCGCTCTGCGAATTCGTTTCCGGGATAATTCCACTCAAGGCATCACTTGCCTTTTGCTTCGCCGCAGCCAGGTCATCCGCCGCCGAAGCAGCCGCATCCTCATCGCCTGCATTGGAGGCTTGCTCCATTGCCGAATAAGCTTCCTGCGCCTCTGTCATCGCAGCATCCACGGCATCAACCCGAGCCTGTGCCTCGACAATCGCATCAACATCACCACTATTTGCGGCGGCCGCTAACGCAGAGCTAGATTGGGATGCCATCACCGCAACATCCGCGAGAAGGCCGCTGGCCGCTGCTAAATTTGCAACACTGACTTGTGCCCCAACCAAAAGGACAGCAACACATGCCATTAAACTGATCGTTCTGTACTGATTATTTTTCATAGCCCTGCTCCTTATTTAGAATACTTTTGAGTAATAAGACTCTTCACGCGTTCATAATTAAATTGTACCTGAGAGGATGCAGCCAGAGAATCCTGCATAGCCACCCGGATGATATCAAGTGCTTCAACCTTGTCGGCGGCTACCGCTTCTACAAATGCAACGCCGGTCTTAACCACTTCGGCTCCAGACAAGGCAACACCCGCATTTACCGTGGCCAAGAGTTTGTAGTCTCCCGCAATTTCTGCGGTGGATGCTGTGGGAATTTTGGAAGCGCTTTCCTTCGCTCCATCAAGCGCTTCTAGCGCCAACGCCCAATTATCCTTAACTTTAGCGAGCATTTCCGTAACCTCAACCATCTGGTCCGAGTCTGCAGGAATCGTCGAAAGAATCTGCTTCGCCGCTTCTATAGCCGCTCGAGCCTCTCCCACCGTATCCTCTGCGATAGAAATTGATTTATTGGCTTCGGCAATCAGCTGATCGGAGCCTTCAACTGCACAGGCAGAATTCAACGCACCGCTAAATCCAAGCCCAGCAACCACCATCAATGCAATGTAACTACTTCTATTCATGCTTCCCTCCTCAATTAAAGATGACAAAACCTACCCCTATAAAAATCACAATACAAGAAAAATTTATCTAGCTCGTGTATACGCCTGTTCTAACAAATCCAACATGGCCTGATGGCCTTCGGCATACTTAACCTCGTTCATAATACAAAAATCTTTCCACGATTCAATCCCTTTTGGAAGGTTTATCCTCCCTCTATAAAGCGTGGCCTCCCCACTTAAAATCAATTCAATCTGCCCCATAGACCGTGCACAATCCTCAATGGTAAATTCTGAGTTATTAACCACTTCCATTAAACCAAAATAAATGCCTATTCCATTCAAGAACGCCACGCACTCATTTAAATCCGCGCTATCATCTACGTAGCGATCAAAAAAACCGGTATATTTTGCGAGAATAACGGCCGCGTCTGCATGCGTTAGAGCAACCTCGCCCCCCCCCCCCTTATCCCCTCGAACAAACCCTCCAAAAAAAAGAAGTGAAATTAAGAACATACGTTTTAACATATAAGGCATAGATACCGTCCCAACTAAGGATATTGTAGAAGCCGCTTTCTGACATCGAAGACTTTTGCTATGAATTGATCGCATTCATTAAACACGGATTTTCAAATGAACACCAACTCTTTTACCTTTAAACTTACCGAGGAGCAGCAACAAGAACTGCTTCCACTTCTCAAACACTCAAAATATCTACCCACCAACGTTCCGCACACCCAGATTGCGGTATCCATTCCGGATTGCCGAATTAACCTATACAACTCCGGAAAACTACTCGTACAGGGAAAATCTGCCCAAGAGTGGATTACCTTCACACTAGAGCCGGAAATTCTAAAGGAAGCGGCCTTTGGCGACGAAGAACTTCATGACCCTGAAGCCACCCAGCCCCATATGGGAATCGACGAAAGCGGCAAAGGTGACTTTTTTGGTCCCCTCGTAATTGCATCCGCCTACGTCGACGAAGGATTGGTCAAAAAATTACGCGAGATTGGCGTACGCGACAGCAAAAAAATCTCCTCCGATCATGTAGCACTGAATATGGCACGTGAAATTCGGAAGATTCTTGGCGACCGCTGCGCCATGGTCACGATCGGGCCGCGCTCCTATAATCGAATGTACGCCAAAATCCGCAACGTCAATAAAATGCTCGCGTGGGGGCATGCGCGCGCCATCGAAAACCTGCTCGAAAAAGTTCCTGACTGCCCGCGCGCACTCTCCGACAAGTTTGGCCCTACGCACCAAATTGAGCGCGCGCTGATGGATAAAGGGAACAAAATCAAACTCGATCAACGTACCAAAGCCGAGTCTGACCCTGCCGTCGCCGCCGCCTCGATCCTTGCACGCGCCGGATTTCTCTACGCCTTGAAGACGATGGGAAAACAATATAACTTTGAAGTACCGAAAGGGGCTTCAGAGAAAGTGCGCCGCGAAGCGGAGAAACTGGTCGCCTATAATAATCCCGGAATCCTACTCGATACGGCCAAATGCCATTTTCAAACCACCGACAAGGTGCTCGCTGAAGTCGGTTATACCCGTAAAGATCTCCCCCCTATCCATTGAATACTTCAACCATTGATTTGCAACCCTCACGGCAAAGGCATACCTTTGGCATTTTGAATTTAGTCCAAGGAGATATAGAAATGGCTCACATCACCGTCCCTGAAGCAGAAGCAATTCTCGACCAACAAATCGACGTCCTCGATCACGGCTTCATTCGCCTCATCGACTACATGGGAAGCGATGCCCGCATCGTGCAGACCGCCCGAGTCTCCTACGGTGCTGGCACCAAAACCCTCCGCGAAGATGCCGGACTCATCGACTATCTCCTGCGCCACGAGCACACCTCCCCCTTCGAACATGTCGTCTTCGAATTCCACTGCAAAATGCCTATTTTCGTCGCCCGCCAGTGGATCCGGCACCGCACCGCACGCCTCAACGAGATTTCGGGGCGGTACTCCGTCATGAAAAATGAATTCTATGTCCCACCACGAGATAAAATTAGCTTCCAAAGCTCCGATAACAAACAGGGTCGAAACCCCGAAGATGTGCCTGCGGAACTTCAAGACAAAGTGATTGAACTGCTGAAGCAGGATCAGGAAAATATCTACGGAAACTACGAGGAGATGATCAACGACGACATCGCCCGCGAGCTCGCCCGCATCAATCTCCCTCTCTCCACCTACACCGAATGGTATTGGCAAATGGATCTCAAAAACATGTTCCACTTCCTCCGCCTCCGCATGGATAGCCACGCCCAGTGGGAAATCCAAGAATACGGCCGCGCCATGGCCAAAGTCGTCAAAGCCGTCTGCCCGCTTGCCTACGATTCATTCGAACGTCATATGGTCAACGGCGCGCGCTTCTCCGGCGATGAGCTCGCCGCGATCAAAGCTATGCTCGCCGGCGAACCCAACCCCCTTAAAGGCCGGCGCCTCGAAGAACTCGAAGCCAAATTAAAAGACTAACCGGCCCCCACATGGCCGAACCCTTATTGAATGCCTCCGAGAGGGTGGCCTGCCCTTTGCAACCGTAAAGCTAGTTTTAGAAGCGGAATTCAGCCATGAAAAAGATCCTTTTTGTTTGTACGGGAAATATCTGTCGAAGCCCGATGGCCGAGGAGTTATTCTACCATCGGATTGGAGAAAATTCTGGATGGGAGGCCGCCTCGGCGGGAACCTTCGCAGGATGTGGAGACCCCGCTAGCACGAATGCCATTTCAGCCCTACGCGAGTTGGGGGTGGACTTCGATCATCACAAAAGCCAACCGCTTAGTGCCGAGCTAGTTGGAGAGGTGGATTTGATCGTACCTATGACCGCACAGCACCGTGATTACATCCTCGATTTCTTCCCAAAGGTTGAAAATAAAGTTTGCTTGCTTAAATCGTTCGGAACCTCGAAGGTGCCCGCCGATATTTCCGATCCGTTTGGCGGGTCACTCAAAATTTATAAAAGAATACGAGATGAAATTGATCAGGCTCTCTCTGATCTGATTCTTTTTATTCACACGATAAACCCATAATAAGGACACTTTCATGAAAATTGCAATTGGATCGGACCATGGCGGCTACGCCCTAAAAACCCACCTTATCAAAGCTCTCGAAGAGAGAAGCATCGTTACTAAGGATATGGGAACCGATAGTACGGACGCCGTCGACTACCCTGATTTTTCCGCCGCCGTGGCCAGTGAAGTCTCCAATGGAACGGTCGATCAAGGCATCCTAGTCTGCACCACCGGCATCGGCGTAAATATCACCGCCAACAAATTTCCTCGCGTTCGTGCCGCGCTCTGCTCGAATCCTGAAGCAGCCTCCCTGACCCGCCAGCACAACAATGCCAACGTCCTGTGCTTTAGTGAAAAATTCACCTCCTCCGCCGAGGCTATTACCATTCTCGATGCTTGGCTCGCGGCGGAATTCGAAGGCGGGCGGCACGGTCGCCGCGTCGGAAAGATCAAGGACTACGCCTGCGAAAGCGCCGGCACCATTGCGGTCTACGACACCGATCCGGAAATCTACGCCCTACTCAAAAAGGAAGATCCACGGCAGCAGGAAAACCTCGAACTCATCGCCTCTGAAAACATTGTAAGCAAAGCCGTACGCGAAGTGCAGGGATCGCGCATGACGAATAAATATGCGGAAGGCTACCCGGCCAAACGATGGTACAACGGCTGCGAATGGGTCGACGAAGCCGAGCGCCTTGCGATCGATCGTGCCAAAGAAATCTTCGGGGCCGAGCACGTCAATGTGCAGCCGCACTGCGGAAGCGCCGCGAACATGGGCGTATACTTTTCCGTACTCAACCCCGGCGACACCATCCTCGCCATGAGCCTCGCCGAAGGCGGACACTTGACCCACGGCCACCCGATGAACTTTTCCGGGCGCTTCTTCAATATTGTCCCCTATGGTGTTGATCCCGAAGGCGAGCAGATCGACTATGTCCAACTCCAGAAGCTAGCTACCGAGCACACGCCGAAAATGATTGTGGCGGGTGCCAGCGCCTACTCACGCATCATCGACTTCAAAAAACTACGCAAGATCGCCGACAGCGTCGGGGCCTACCTAATGGTCGATATGGCACACATCGCCGGCCTCGTGGCGACGGGCTGCCACCCAAGTCCGATACCCCACGCCGACTTTGCCACAACCACAACCCATAAAACCCTACGTGGCCCGCGCGGCGGCATGATCCTCTGTAAGGAAAAGTTTGCGGCCGACATCGACAAGCAGATTCTCCCCGGCATTCAGGGCGGCCCTCTAATGCATACGATTGCCGCCAAGGCCGTCTGCTTTCACGAAGCCTTGCAACCGGCCTTCAAAACCTATCAGCAGCAAGTCGTCAAGAACGCCCAAGCCCTCGCCCAAGCTCTCGACGACGAAGACATCCGCTTGGTCTCCGGCGGAACCGACAACCACCTCATGCTCCTCGATCTTTCCAAGACCGGCGTCACCGGAAAGGATGCCGCCATTGCACTCGATAAAGCAGCGATCACCGTTAATAAAAACGGCATTCCGTTTGATAAAAAGAGCCCGTTCGTCACCTCTGGAATTCGCATCGGGTCCCCCGCCGTCACTACGCGCGGCATGAAAGAGGTTGAGATGGAAAAAATCGCCAGCTTCATTAAACGGGTTCTACGCAACGCCGATGACGAAAAAGTCATCGCGCAAGTTCGCGAAGAAGTCCTAGCCCTCACTGCGGAATTCCCGATTCCGTAAAGCACGAAAAACAACACCTCCCATACCCCTTTTGCTTACGCTACTCGCCGCAGGCGGCGAACAACGGAGCTGGAAACTCCGTCTACATTCAATCATAAAAAAAGCGCCCCACTCATGCGGAGCGCTTTTTTTATTTCAGGGTCGATCCATTTACTTTTTCAGCTCGATACGGCCGACGAATTTTACTCCACGATCTCCTTCCTGATCTGGACAGAGTTCCAAATTATCGGGGAGCTTGGGGTAAGAAATCGAAGGGGCAGAAAAAGTTATATTTTGGTCAAGCACGGCGGTCTTGCTTTCCGAAGTGTAGATTCCGGTGGTGCTATGAGCCTGTTTCTGGGAGCTAACGCCCCAGAATTGAAGCGCGGCAAAGGCAATGAACAATGCGGCAATGCCGTAGCGTGGCTCTGCAAAAAACCAAGGAATATTCACCTCCAACAGGCCGCCTAAACTCCAGCGGCTCTGGCCATTCGCCTCACGCACTTGCCGCATGATGTTCTGCTTGTGTTTAATCATTCGGGCGACGTCCGGCACTTCATAGCCTTTAAGATGCAATAGCTGTTGTAAAAGCACATCCGCCGGATTCTCGTCCGTTGTTTCTAGAGTGTTGTTTCTATCCGTCATTTCATAAACTCCGTTAGCTCAGTCTGCATTTGTCTTCTTGCATAGAAGAGTCTTGAACGAACCGTACCGACTGAGGCTCCCACCACTTTGGCTATATCGTCGTGTGGAATACCTTGCATATCATGCATGACCACAACGGTTCTGTGTTTTTCAGACAGGTGTTGTAGTGCTTCGTTCAATTTTTCCTGAAGTTCCGATAAACTGATGTTTCGTAAGGGTGATCCCTTGGTTGTGAGCTCGTGATACACATCGTCTGTTTTGATATCCTGATCAAACTGATCGAGGCTTAGAGCCCGCTTTCTATTTCTCTTTTTACGGTAGTTGATGGTCTTGTTGACGGCGATGCGGTAGATCCACGTGTAGAAAGAAGACTTGCCTTGAAAACGCGGCAACGCCTCGAACGCCTTCATAAAAACCTCCTGAGTCAAGTCCTCGGCATCCTCGCGGTTGCTGGTCATATTATACGTCAAGCCGTAAATTTTTCCGTGATAGCGCTCAACTAGCTCATCGAATGCACGCACGTCGCCCTGCTGCGACTTAAGCACCAGTTCAGAATCGGAAGGGCCACTTTCCTCTTCAGAAGCCTCTTCGGGTTTAGAATTTAAATTACTTACCATGATTGAGAAGGATCCTAATCCAGCACCCCCTGAAATTCACTACAAAAGATTAAAGACCGAACCTTCGCCGACCTGTTCAATTCTTGCCTATTTTTTTGTCGGCAGTTCCTTGCCTAGTTCCTTGAGGACCCGTTGTAAATCTAGCCATACCTCCTTCTTCTTTGAAGGATCCTGAATCAAATAGGACGGATGAAAGGTCGGCATTAATTTGATCCCTTCATACGCCTGCCACGTTCCGCGTAATCGGGTGATCCCTGCCGTCTTCCCTAGTAGCCCCTTAATGACCGATGCTCCAAATCCAACGATGATCTTCGGTTGAATTAATCTAATTTGCTGACGCAAATACGGCAAACAGGCTTCCATCTCTTCCGGCCGTGGCACGCGATTATTTGGCAGACGGCACCTCACGATATGAGTGATGAAAACGTCTTCGCGACGATACCCCATCGCCTCGATCATCTTCGTCAAAAGCCGTCCTGTTTCTCCAACGAACGGGCGACCCTGCGCATCCTCAGCTGCACTCGGACCTTCGCCGACAAACAGGATATCCGGAGCATTCGTGTTCCCCTCACCGGGCACCGTATTCGTGCGGCTCATGCCAAGTGGGCAATTGTGGCAAGTCGAAACCTGCACCGCGACCTCCTCTACCGACTGAAAATGATTAGGAACGGGAACGGCCGCCACCACGACCGACTCAACCGCTGAAACCTGGGTCAGACCCGCCAGTACGGCACGATCAACCTCCAGTCGCTGGATACCCTCGTCGCGCTGGTACTCCAAATAATTTTCCAAATTTTCAATCAAGCTGTGAAATGTAGTTTCGGCCATTATTCTTCCCGCAAAAGTTCTAAAAGATGGCACATATCATCAAACAATGGGGCCTCAAAAGAAAGCCTTTTCCCGGTCGTCGGATGAGTAAACATTAACCGTGCGGCGTGCAACATTTGCCGCTCCGGAACCACGGGAAGTCGATTCTTTCGGGCGCGGCCATAGACCGTATCACCCACCACCGGATGCCCTAAATGAGTCATGTGCACTCGAATCTGATGCGTCCGCCCCGTTTCGATCGCCACCTGCACCAGCGATACCTCATTAAAACGTTCCAAAACTCGAAAGTTCGAGATAGCCTTACGACCGCCCTCACCCAACACCGCCTGCTTCTGCCGGCGCTTCGGATGCCGCCCAATCAACGTTTCGATCCGACCGCTCGGCGGGGGATGCCCCCAGACTAGGGCAAGATACTCCTTCTCCGTCTCCCGCGCTTTGAACTGGCGTTGCAACTCGGCCATGGCCGCGTCCGACTTCGCCACCACCATCACTCCGCTCGTTCCTTTGTCGAGCCGATGCACAATCCCCGCCCGCTCCAACTCCTGAAAAATCGGAGCCTGGAACAGCAATCCATTCACCAGCGTGCCCGATTCGTTCCCCACCGCCGGATGCACCACCCGCCCCGGCGCCTTATTTAACACCAACACCGCATCGTCCTCGAACAGGATATCTAGCGGAATATTCTCCGGTTGCGGTTCCGCTGGAGCCCCCGCTGGAATCGACCAACACACCTCATCGCCCGCCTTTAACGTGCGGTTCGGTTTGCACCTCGCACCATTCACCTGCACCAAGTCCCCTTGAATCAAACCCTTCCACTGCGAACGCGATACTTCCGGCACCGCCACCGCCAGAAAAACATCTAGCCGCTGACCGCCCGCACCCACGCTTAAGGATTGATTCGATTCATTCATAAATTCTAAGATAGCCGCGCATTTTGAGGAGCACCGGATGAACAAGCAAGCAGAACTCATTTCAATAGGCAACGAACTACTCAGCGGGCGAACGCTAAATACGCACGGACAAGATTTGGGCGCGGCACTCACCGCCATCGGCCTCCAGCTCGTGCGCGACACCACCATCCCCGATGATATCCCAATCATCGGCAGCACCGTTCAGGAGGCTCTATCCCGTGCCGATCTCATTTTCATAAGTGGAGGACTCGGCCCCACAATCGACGACATCACTCGCGATGCGCTCGCCGAAGCCCTTGGCCAGAACATTATTCTCGACCTCCCGACCGTTGCCCTCATCACCGAACGCTACGCCATGCGTGACCGAAAAATGACGCCCGCCGCCGAACGGCAGGCCCTCGTACTCGAAAATTCTATCGTCCTGCCCAACTCCGTCGGAGCCGCTCCCGGTCAACGAATCGAGTGGCCCGGTAAAAAGTTCCTATTCGTCCTGCCCGGCCCGCCTCATGAGTTCAACGCCATTCTCAACGAAGAGATTGTTCCCTGGCTCATCCATCAATTCCCTGATGCCCGCCCTAATCTCATCCGCATCATCCAAACCCAAGGCATCGGCGAATCCGACATCGTTACCCTTCTCGAGCAAGCCCACTTCCAGCCAACCCACATCGATCTCGGCTTCTATCCTGCTCGAGGAAAAGTTGAAATTCGCCTCACTACCGACCCCGAAAATGAACCGAAAATCGTCGCCGCCGAACAACACCTCCTCAAGGTATTAGAGGACTTTATCGACTACGACAAAAATAAGGAGACAACATGAAAAAAGGAAAATTTAAAATATTCAGGAAGCGACTGACTACACTAGGGAACGCGGAACCTCTTAATAAGCTCTCGCTGACAACGATTATCATCTTAGATATTTTCATTTTAACTGTTCTTTTCCAGGGCCTTACGGATCACACACAGCAACTGACTACGCCGAGTGAATATATGCCGTATACCGTCCGGCAGGTGTTCATTGAACAAACATGGACTCCCTCCAGCCAAATTGAAAAATTACAGGAGTTGGTCCTTTCAGATCGAAACAACTACTCCTACCGCTACGACAGCATCTTCGAATTCGAAAAAACAAAGAACATGCATCCACTTTGTCGGGATTTTTACAGAAGAGTAAAACTAATTTCCGAGGATCAAGAGCTACACGGCCTGTTTGTTGACCGGCAGAGAACCATCAAGGATCGAAAGGATATGGCTTCCATTTTCGATAAAGCAAAAAAGCTCTACGACACCCGACTTTTGGAGACTCTTGCCGAAAAAAAACACTCCACGTCCGGCACAAGTTCAATCTCGAGTCAGGCCAAATCAGCTGCCGCTCAAATTGAATCATTAACCGCAAAAATAGCCGTAACTGAAAAGAAGATTAACGCACATCCTGGAGTTCACAAACTGTGGACCATCATAAGTGCAGAAAATCAAAACCGTCAGCTCGTCGTTAACGACTTTAGAAAATTTGAACGAAGCTATCCCCTAAAAGAACTGGGCTGGCAGCTCCTCTTCATTTTACCTATCTTCTTTATCTTCTATGCCTGGAGCACCCGTAGCATTAAAAAAGACAATCGCATCCAAACCCTACTCTCCAGTCACTTGCTGGTCATTGCCTCGCTTCCCCTTATTTTAAAACTGACCGAAGTCGTACTGGACCTTATCCCCAATCACTTTTTCAAAAACCTGTTCAAGGTCCTACACGCCCTTCATCTCATTGCGATTTGGCACTATATCGTTATCCTCGGAGCGATTATTCTCGGACTTGCCCTCGTTTATTTCATTCAAAAGAAGGTTTTTAATCCTCAAAAAGTGCGGCAAAAACGCCTAATGAAAGGGGACTGCATCGTCTGCAATAAAAAACTTCCCCCTCACATCTCGGCCTGCCCGTTCTGCGGCACGAAACAACTGGAGAATTGCAAGAATTGCCACATGGAAACACCTCTTGGCGGCCCCTACTGCATCCACTGTGGAGCCTGTAAAATAGAACCGGAGCAATAAGTTAAGGTGATTTAAACGGTAGGACTCGACCGCCCGAGTGAGGCCACGTGACTGAGTACTAGTGCTTCATCATATTTAGATATTAGGGTTTAAATTCTGCGTGTATTCCTTCATACTCCTCAAAACGTGGAGGTGACCATGGAGAAGAAATATGTCGTTCGTCTTACCGATGAAGAGCGTAACGTGCTCAAGGCCGTGGTAAAAAAGTTCAAAGGTTCTTCCGAAAAGGTACGCAGGGCGCAGGTGCTGCTCGCGGCGGATGCTGACGGGCTAAACTGGACCGACAGGAAGATCGCAGAAGCCTATACCTGCCGGACAAAGACCGTGGAAAATATTCGTCAGCGGCTGGTGACCGAAGGTTTCGATATTGCGCTCAGTGGAAAGAAGCGCGAATCACCGCCACGGCGCAAATCCCTCGACGGTGAGCAGGAGGCGAAGGTGATTGCGCTGCGTCTCGGCCAACCTCCCCCGGGATATGCAAACGGGTCGCTACGCCTTCTTGCTGACCAGGTAGTCGAACTTGGAATCGTAGATTCCATCAGT
>JAJRRI010000066.1 GCA_024279685.1 Verrucomicrobiota bacterium
ATGAAGCCCTCGCCGCATTCAAAGAATACTGGCCCAACCCATCGTATGGATTCTCTGGTAACAAAGGTATTCACTGTTCATTTGTAGTCGGAGATATCGAATTCTTTCTGCTTGACGGAAGATACCCGGCACGAAAAAAAGAAAAAACCATGCTGGGGAAAAAGCAGTTTGATTGGCTCTGTATCGGGCTTAAAAATTCAACAAGCCGCTACAAAGTTCTTGTGTCCGGCACTCAATTTGGCAGGGTGAAAAGTGACGGTTGGGCTGGACGGTATTATATCGGCGAACGCCAAAAACTTTTTTCATTTATTTATAAAAATGATATTAGCGGTGTGATCGGGATTTCTGGAGACGTCCACCGTAGCGATATCTATAAGCTACCGATGGGCAAAGAACGCTTCTTCTATGACTTTACGCCGGGATCTCTCGCTAGAGATCCGCGTCTGCCGAAAGACCCTTGGCCCACGGGCATGATTCATTCTTTTGGAAAGGAGAATGATAATAACATGTTCGGTGAGATCGTCTTTAATCCTTCGTCAGATAAAGAGACGGCTCTCATATTTAGATCTTTTTCTGCAAAAATGGGGTTAATCTACGAGCATAAATTATCGCCAGAAGATCTGGCGATTCACCAAAAATAATGCGGCATACATTTAGAGGACGTCATTGTCGCCTTCTCATGACCTGGATGAGGTGTGAGTAGCCTCCAGCAGGCCTAACCGTTAGATCCTGCCCGATAACAACTTAGCAAAATATTCTGATAAACACCCCTCCCTGTATGCTCCACTTGGAGCATGGAACTCACTAAAAACCCTGTAGGGAAGGATGTCTTGGGCAAGGTAGCTGTTCGTTTGATCCAAGAACATGAAAAATCACGATGGAACGCACTCATCGAGCAAGAGCACTATCTGCACAACCCTTGACCCGTCGGCGAACAACTTCATTATGTGGCTGAGTTTGAGAGCAAGTAGCTGGCATTGCTCTCCTCTGGGGCGGAGCGGCCTACCATCTGGCCGGGAAAAAATCTACCCTGTGGCAGAGGGTTTATGCTCGTCCATACCCCTTTTCTCTAATAGAGAAGTGCTTTGGGAGGCGTAGGAGCGACTCGGGTGCAGGTCTTATCCATATGCTTCCCGATCGGAATTTTTCTTAAATTTTCAAGATGCTCAAACAGCCATTTTCTGGGGGTTTTATGGGAAATGATGTTTCCGTTAGCATCCGAGATCACCACTAGAAAAGTTGCATATCTCTCGCCGCGCTGCACGATTCCTCCACTCCACCAAGTTCCGACAAGATAGTTGGTTACCTCAACGGTTTTGCACCGCAGGGAGTAGCGACGCTGATTGTCCTCGGTGAGAAAAAATTTATTTTTTTCATACGCCAGCAGGGTATGGTTATTGCCGTCCACCTCGGCACCGATCACGAAGAGTTCGGCCGTCAACTCTTGGTCATAGCTCCCCGTCGAGGTTTGTTTAATCGTAGCGCTAAAGTCAAAGTAAAAGGACGATGGGATCTGGTCACTTATGGTCTCTGGATAGCTCCTCTGTTTACTCGTTTTGGAAAAGGAAATACCTAAAGTCGGCGGCGTGGATAGTTGGATTAATTTAAG
Source organism: Verrucomicrobiota bacterium (assembly GCA_024279685.1). Lineage (GTDB taxonomy): Bacteria > Verrucomicrobiota > Kiritimatiellia > Kiritimatiellales > Pontiellaceae > Pontiella. Next base: position 1,610 of record JAJRRI010000066.1, read on the forward strand.
GTCTTCTCCAGAAATCAGATCCTGCGGAATCTTCACTGACTTCCCTTTGGCGTTCTTGAGAAGCACATTCCCGCCGATGATTGCCTCAAATGAAGCCTCGACACTACGCCCGTCGGATAAAATCCATGCTCTCAATTTACCCTTAATAGAGGCGTCTACCGGAACTTTCGGCGAATCTGGCTCTAATTCAAGTGCATCGGCATGGTTCACAACCCCCTCGCTCGGCAATTTGTAATCACGGAAAACCGGCCCCGTGGTTAAACTCGCTTCATTTTTCGGAAACCCGCCTTGAATTTGTTCTCTAAGATCCAGGGAAAACTCCTCCGTCCGAAACGCCGGGAGGATGGGACCGCCCTGCTTATTTTTTGGATACTCCACCCCGTCGACTTCCACTAGCAGTATGGCGGCGGACGAGCCGCCATTCCATTCACCAAACAAGATCTCCATCTCAACCGGCTTTCCCGCCTTCAACGCGATCCAATCGCCCACGGTCATCGCCTGATTGGCCAAAAAATATTTCCGATTGTCCGCACTGCTACTTTTCCACCAATCAAAGACGGAATCGTGCGCATCCCAGCCAGCCACGAGTACGTCTTTCCCGTCCACCCGAACCATCATATAGGAATCACCCATCCCCCAAAATCGGAACTTAATATCCTCCGTATAAACCAGATCGCCCTTATACTTTAGGAAGAAAAAATAGGCTTCTGTTTCGGGAGAACCGAATGCATCCACGAACAAGGGCGCAGGGATCAGCGGAATCATGAAGTGGGTGGTAAAAAGCGAGCTTGGCGAAACATAGTACTTTGCGAGTACCGAGGCGTCCCATCCGTTACGAACAAATTTACGGATCACTAGCCGAAACTGATCCGAGCCCATGGACATCCCCTTCCCCTGTCGATTACGTTTTAGATCATAAAGGGCCCCTCGAAAATCATTTCCAATGCTTTGTTCCCCTCCGAAAATACTCACCTCATCAAAACTAGGCATCAGGTCGAAGCCTCCGAGACCGCTCGCCAACCCCGTGCTCAAGCCCGACATTTCTGGAAGCTGAATCTCAGGCATGTTCGCACGGTTTATTTTGGTTACGATGCGAGTGGTAGGCTTAGGTTTGGAGGTTTTCTTAACCTTGACCTTCGGCTTCTTGAGTTTCATTTTAGGACGTTCGATCAGTTTGGGCGGTTCAAATTTTTGTTCCTCCTTTTTCACGACCGTGAAGACCACCAGCATTCCGGCCAGTAGGAAGAGGCCACCGTGGATCAGGATACTCAGTAGTACCGCGCTGGGCATCCCTTTGGTCTTATTCTGTCTTTTTTTGATCCATTTTTTCATATTGTCCTTGTCGTGCATGGCTGAAACTGAAAACCGCCAAAATGATCCTAATCCGGCAGGTAATAAAATCTATATTAAATATATTAACCAACAAAATATATAGACCGCCACTAGAGAGACTGTAAATATAAAACATCCAACTTTTGTTGATGGAGGATATCTCATGCCACCTACTCCAATGCGGGGGTGTTTTTTCTGTTGTTAAAACTGGGGGCGCAGCCTCCGGTTAATTGGTTAGCTTTTGTACTCGACTGAGGGTTCGAGGTCAAGATGGGAAGGCGAAGCCTTCTCCTCCTCCGGAGGAAGGGGGGGGGGGTACTTTGCAAGATATTTTTCAATAGGGGTATCCACTTGAGTGGACTAACATCTATCCATTGGGTTTTGGGAGCGCAAATATCGTGAGCGCCCTACAATATGTAGTACCTAGTCCAGCGAAGTGGATATCCCTATTTTTCAATTTCGGCAGGGCTGCATATCCAGTGACCCGCCGGAATCCCCGCCCGGCTTCGAGCAAAGCATAGTCTATCCACTTCGGAAGCCATTTGGGTCTCGGACTGCCAGCGGCTTACGCGCCGGAGCTTGGCATGGGCCTTCCTCTGAAGGGGGTCTCGGATGCGGTTGGTGTTGAGCAGGGTTTTATTCAGCGTGCTGGGCACACCCAGCCGGTGGACGGCCAAGAGTTCGTCGCCCGCTTCCGCGAGGCTGGCGAGAGCCTGGGCGCTCTTTCCTTCAAGAAACTTGCGCAACTTCTCCTCGCTCTCTTGAGCCGCTTCGATTCCTTCGGACTTGCGTAGACGGGCGAAGAGCGGCTTGAGTTCGGAGGGGGGGGGGGGGGTGGCGGTATGAAAGATATCCTCGGATGTTGCGTTCCTTGTGAATGAGGCAACGCTGAATAATCGCATCCGGCCACTTTCTGCGCACCCCTTTGCACAAGGCCTTGGAACCGTCCGTAACGGCTGACAGCCAGCCGATGGTTCGAAAGGCTATTATTGGCGGAAAAACACAACATGTGATAGATGGTTGAGTAAAGTGCATACCCCTTTTCGTTAAAAGTCGCTCCAGCTTCAGAATCCCCAACTTGTGTCAATCGGTCGATAAGTGATAGGTTGTCCATTGTGTGGTCTCCGTTTTATGGGGTGTAAAAAGGTCCAGCCTATCGGCCAGACGTGGAGACCACACTCAAATTTTAACAATCAAAATTTAGTATTTTGCGGGGATACCGGTTGATCCAGTTCTCGATCTTACGGATGGATGTACAGGTATATTTGCCTATATCGCACCCTTTCGGAATGAATCGGCGATGATGCGGTTGATTAATCCAATTTAGAGAAGATGGGTTCAGAATGATTCATATGAGCTCGTTTAGCTTTCGAATTCGAAGCGGATGGCCGACTCAATGATTGAGTTAATACCAATGATAAAAAAGTAGTTACATCGATTCGATAAAAGCGCCTCAGATTTTGAGGGCGTGGAGAAAAGCTTGTATGAAGAAAGTATGGTGGGCGGTAAAGGACTCGAACCTTCGACCCCCTGGGTGTAAACCAGGTGCTCTAACCAACTGAGCTAACCGCCCTTTTTCTTGAAAGGAGCGCACATAGTAGCCGTATCGTCCGATGAGTCAAGTGGTGAACTTGGAAAAATACATTTTTCTATCCACGAACGGCCTGTAGCCATGCTTCAGCCATCAGCGCATGGCCGGCGATGGTTGGATGTACGCCGTCAAAGGCCCAATAAGCGGGGTTCTGCCGAGGAATTTCTGAGGAAAATGCGGCATCGAAATCCACCCAGATGGCATCAAACTCAGCGGCCAATTTTTTTATAATCATAATCTTTGGGTCGAGATCTTCACGCATACGGGCGATCAAGTCGTCTGTGTGTAGCAGAAAGGGTGAGCAGAGAATAATCCGGGCGGGGGTTTCATTTTTAATCCGAGAGAGTAATTCTCGCAGTTCGGTTTCAAATTGGACATCGGAGGTTGGATCGTCACTGTCGTAGCGTCGCCATGTGTTGTTAATACCAACGAGAATGGAAATCCAATCCGGCTTAAGATGGATGCAATCCGCATCCCAGCGATTCAGTAAATCGCAGGTGCGGTCCCCGCCGATTCCGGTGTTGCAGAAGCTGAGGTTTAGCTCTGCGTATTCGAACCCGAGTTGCCCTGCCAGAAGCGAAGCATAGCTTGCTCCAAGTGCAGTAGGCTTTGGAAGCTTGGAGTCACGATCACGGCCTCCGTCGGTAATACTGTCGCCCGTAAAGAGGATGAGATCATTTTTTTTAAAGGGCATGTTCACGCTTTAATCTCCTGGAGTGCCATACGTACAATTTGGTTTTGTTCTAAAGTTCCGATCGTGATTCGAATATGATCAGGCAGGCCGTACGGATCCATCGGTCGAACAATGACCTTCCGCTTTTTCAATTCAAGGAATACCTCTTGCCCGTTGCCGGTCTTAACGAGAACAAAGTTTGCACCGGACGGCACGACTTCAATTCCAAGCTTCGGTAGCTCGCGGCTAAAAAATTCCAGCCCTTCAAAACCATTTTTCGAGTTTCAGCGATGTGGGTGACATCGTCGAGCGCGGCCATCGCGGCGGCCTGCGCCATGGCGTTAACATTAAAGGGTTGGCGTATTTTGTTGAGCAAATTAATGAGGTCGGGATGCGCGACGGCATAACCGATACGAAGGCCAGCCAATCCGTAGGCCTTGGAGAAGGTCCGTAGCACGATAATATTTTCCTTCCCGTTGCGGATATGCTTAATCACGTCGGGCTTCATAAACTCGGGCATAACTTCGAAATAAGCTTCGTCGAAAATCGCAACGACGTGATCGGGCAGCTGTTCGATAAAACGGTCTATGGCTCCTGGCGAAATCAGGGTCCCCGTCGGATTATTGGGATTACAGATAGCGACCAGCCGGGTTTTAGGAGTAATAGCTGCAAGCATGGCTTCGAGGTCGTGGGTATGTTTTGGCATGGGAACGCGGACCACTTCGCCTTCATACATCGCCGCCGCGAGAAAATAGACCGCGAAGGCTTCGGCGCCCATAATAAGGTTCGTTCCCTGCCCTAAAAAGACATGACAAAGGAAAACGATCAACTCATTACTCCCGCAACCAAAGAGTAGATTTTCGGGAGCGATATTTAGTTTATCGGCCAACTTTTGTTTGAGATAAAATGCGCCGCCGTCCGGATAGCGGTGCATGTCCAAAATACGTTCCTGCATCGCCTTAATCGCCATCGGTGATGGGCCCAACTCATTTTCGTTCGAAGCCACCTTGACGATCTCTGCAAGATCATCAAATCCTAATTCGCGCGCCACCTCTTCGAGCGGCTTCCCCGGCTCGTAGACCCGCAAATTCGAAATCCATTCTTTTGCTTTCATGAAATCCTTGGTGTTAATCGTTGGTGCGTGGGGAGAGTTCCCGTTGACGCTGAATGATCGGCGGAAGTTGTTCGAGCACGAAATCGATCTCCGCATCGGTCGTGTAGCGCCCAACACTGAAACGGATGGCGCCCTGCATTCGCGAGCGCGGCACATCCATGGCCTTCAGAACATGCGAAGCCTCGATCGACCCCGACTCGCAGGCCGCGCCGGTGGAAACACAGACGCAAATATCGTCAAGCATTAGTAACGTACCTTCGCCTTCCAGATGTTCAAAACTGATATTCGTGGTATTCGGCAGACGGCTTGCCGGATCGCCGTTTACTCCAGCCCCTTTGCACGTGGCTAAAATTCCGGCCTCCAATCGATCCCGCTGTTGAGTGGCACGGAGAGTATCGCCCCCCATTTTTTCGAGCACCAGTTCGCAGGCTTTCCCTAGCCCAACAATATACGGCACATTCTCGGTTCCGGCTCGCCGGGCACGTTCTTGATGTCCGCCCAACATCAAGGGATCCATCCGTGTTCCGCGCCGGACATACAGTGCGCCGATGCCTTTGGGGGCATGCAGTTTATGGCCGGAAAGGGAGAGCATATCCACCGGAACCTCCTGCATATTGATCGGTAGTTTACCCACCGCCTGAACCGCGTCCGTGTGGAATAGACCCCCTGCCCCATGAATTTGAGCGGCAAGCTCCGCCACCGAAAAAATAACCCCGGTTTCATTATTGGCCCACATGAAAGAAGCCAGCAGTGGATTATTGCTTTCCGCGAGTATTTCATTCAGCGTATTCAATTTAAGCTGCCCCCCCCCATCCACCGAAATTCGATCCACTCGGCACCCCTCTTTTTCTAATTTTCCGCACGGGCCTAATACCGCCGAATGCTCCACCTGTGAGGTTAACACATGGGGCCTTCCGCCCATGGCCGAGGCCGCGCCCAGAATGGCCATGTTGTTACTTTCGGAACCGCAGGAGGTGAAAATGATTTCACTGGCATCGGCCGCGCCGATCAAAGCCGCCACTTTTTCGCGGGCCTCGTCGAGATGACGTCTGGTGCTACTCCCAAAGGTATGCAGGCTGGAGGGGTTTCCCCATTGGGTTTTAAAAAAAGGCAACATGGCCTCCACCACTTCAGGGGCTACGGCTGTGGTGGCATTATTATCCAGATAGACCGTCTTTTGCATGATACTTCCTTGGTTCGAATCAGTAGGTAAAAGGATCAACCTTTTTGCCCGTAATTTTACTAATAATCAGAGCGATTTCAGGCTGACAGTTGCCGCATCCGCCGCCCGCACTACAAGCCTCCGTAACCTCGCCAACCGAGTTGAGGTTTTTTTCTTTCACAATTTCAATGATTTCCGATTCAGTCACGAAATAGCAGCGGCAAATCAGATCCTTAGGAGCAGGCATCGCACGATCTCCTATTTAATCGCCAGCATGGCTTCGATAGACTTGCGCGCCAGCGAACAAGTCGGCTCTGGAACAACCACGCGATGTTGCAGGTCTTCGAGCGACCACAGCACTTTTTCTAAATCAATTTTTTTCATGTTCGGGCAGACCGCACGGTCGCTCACCGAATACAATTTCTTATCTGGATTTTCATTACGCAGGCGGTAAAGCAATCCCATCTCAGTGGCCACAATAAATTCCTTGTGCGGCGACTCCGCCGCGACCGTACACATCTGGCCCGTGGAAAGTAACTCATCAGCAAGGTTGCGAATATTCTGCGGACACTCCGGATGTGCCATCACGAACGCATTCGGATGATCTTCCTTTTCACGGAGAATATCTACCTCGCGAATGCGCGAATGAGTCGGACAATATCCATCCCAAATAATCATTTCACGCCCTAACTCTTTTTGGATGTAGTGGCCTAAATGGGTGTCCGGCACAAAGATAATTTCCTGATTAGCAGGCACAGAAGAAACCACCGCCATCGCGTTCGACGAGGTACAGCAAAGATCACTCTCAGCTTTAATCGCCGCACTACTATTCACATACGTAATGACCACTGCGCCTGGGTGCTCAGCCTTTCTCTCCCGCAGTTGATCGGCAGTAATCATATCCGCCATCGGACAGCCCGCAAATTCATCCGGTAATAAAATGGTCTTTTCTGGACTCAGGATCGCCGCCGTCTCCGCCATAAAATGCACGCCGCAGAAAACAATCACCTCTTCTGGAAGTTCAGCGACCTTACGGCTTAGTTCCAGCGAATCGCCCGTAAAGTCAGCAATCGCCTGCACCTCATCCGGCTGATAATTATGGGCAATAATGACCGCACCACGCTCGCGCTTTAAATCCTGTATTTTCTCTTCTATCGATTTCATGGATTTTCCTTTAAAAACGAAGGCGTATATAAAACGAACCGCTTCCCAAAACAAAGCAAAAACAGAGAACATCCCCAGTGCTATATAGTCTTTATGAAAAAAAGTTATTTAAAATGATACTCATCCTCAAAGTCGTACTCCACGCCCCCGTGAAGGGGCGACCATTTGGCGAAGCGGGTGGAGAAGCCGGGTGGGTTTCAATCCACGCCCCCGTGAAGGGGCGACTGTCAGGCTGACATTCGTCCAAGGAAACGTCACGTTTCAATCCACGCCCCCGTGAAGGGGCGACCCATGGACTATAGGTGTTCTACAATTCAAATTTGTTTCAATCCACGCCCCCGTGAAGGGGCGACCTTCAGCTAATGCTGGATCATACTCTGCAAGGCGTTTCAATCCACGCCCCCGTGAAGGGGCGACGTGGGATCATTGGCCAACCAGCCGAGAGTTGGTGTTTCAATCCACGCCCCCGTGAAGGGGCGACCTTTCGAACGATAGGGAGAGATTTAGGATCGACGTTTCAATCCACGCCCCCGTGAAGGGGCGACACAAGCTAACTTTCCAACTTATTCCCAATCCCGTTTCAATCCACGCCCCCGTGAAGGGGCGACCTAAAAACATCATGCTACTTATCGAAAGATTTGTTTCAATCCACGCCCCCGTGAAGGGGCGACGCTTTGCCCTTAATGACCATTACAAAATTAATCGTTTCAATCCACGCCCCCGTGAAGGGGCGACCCAAGGGTAACGCCCCCAAGACAGCAGATGCTCAAGTTTCAATCCACGCCCCCGTGAAGGGGCGACCTATACGGCCTAGACCCTGCGCAAGTCCTCCTCGTTTCAATCCACGCCCCCGTGAAGGGGCGACGGTTGTCTCGATTATTTTTTTTTACGGAGCAGGTGTTTCAATCCACGCCCCCGTGAAGGGGCGACACAATGTGCGGCATTGTGCTTGCAGATAGGAGGGTTTCAATCCACGCCCCCGTGAAGGGGCGACATGACAGCAATTGCAAAAGATTCCAATTTTCGGAAGTTTCAATCCACGCCCCCGTGAAGGGGCGACCAACAGTCGTAATCGCAGACGTAGCTTCACCCTGTTTCAATCCACGCCCCCGTGAAGGGGCGACAAGCTCGATCCGGGTGAAAGGCGCACGAACGTCAGTTTCAATCCACGCCCCCGTGAAGGGGCGACTAGTACGCTTCGCGCATCAATAAAACCGACGCTGGTTTCAATCCACGCCCCCGTGAAGGGGCGACCAAACTGGCCGCCGCCAACATCGGACAGCAACCGTTTCAATCCACGCCCCCGTGAAGGGGCGACTCTGGAGCGATCCGATCAGCATATCCTCTAACGGGTTTCAATCCACGCCCCCGTGAAGGGGCGACATCGTCGAGCGCCGCCACATTCACCTTCATCTGTTTCAATCCACGCCCCCGTGAAGGGGCGACCCCCTTCATCTTCCGCCAACTGGTTTATATAGCGTTTCAATCCACGCCCCCGTGAAGGGGCGACAAAATTCTCATCGATCAATCAGCAGACGGTTCAGTTTCAATCCACGCCCCCGTGAAGGGGCGACTGAAATTCAGGCGGGTCTGTTTGTCCAGGATGTGTTTCAATCCACGCCCCCGTGAAGGGGCGACTTTGCAGCAGCTTATGATGGGCCGATAGTCCCCTGTTTCAATCCACGCCCCCGTGAAGGGGCGACTTTTCAAGGTACCCATCCCTGATTCGGTTGGTAGTTTCAATCCACGCCCCCGTGAAGGGGCGACGTAATCTCATAGGTGCGGGCGGGATCGAACATGGTTTCAATCCACGCCCCCGTGAAGGGGCGACGATAGGGACACCCCAAACGATTGCGAAATGAGTAGTTTCAATCCACGCCCCCGTGAAGGGGCGACGATAGGGACACCCCAAACGATTGCGAAATGAGTAGTTTCAATCCACGCCCCCGTGAAGGGGCGACGGGAGTAAATTCACAGATCGATCAATGTATTGAGGTTTCAATCCACGCCCCCGTGAAGGGGCGACAGATATTCACCATATAGAGTTTAAAGGTATGGGGGGTTTCAATCCACGCCCCCGTGAAGGGGCGACCTCTCGCTTACCCCGCTCATCCTGCGTTGCACCTGTTTCAATCCACGCCCCCGTGAAGGGGCGACGAACAAATGCAAGGGAGGCATCCCCAAGAGCCTGTTTCAATCCACGCCCCCGTGAAGGGGCGACGAATTGCAATAGCCCTCCATGGCCGCCCAGCTAAAGTTTCAATCCACGCCCCCGTGAAGGGGCGACTTTGGAGTATTCACCTCTTTTCATCAATAGGATCGGTTTCAATCCACGCCCCCGTGAAGGGGCGACGAATTAAAACTGTAAATAACATTTGACAACTTCTGTTTCAATCCACGCCCCCGTGAAGGGGCGACCACCTACCCTTCTTTAACTGTGATTTTAGAGCCCGTTTCAATCCACGCCCCCGTGAAGGGGCGACAACGAGCGACAACAAGTCCTGCATCTTAACTTCGTTTCAATCCACGCCCCCGTGAAGGGGCGACGGTAATCCCATTCATTTCAATATCTACAGACAGGTTTCAATCCACGCCCCCGTGAAGGGGCGACTAAGGCTTCGATCGTTTGTTATCAGGGACGAGCCGTTTCAATCCACGCCCCCGTGAAGGGGCGACATATTGCAAGTTGACGTCACCAGATTGATCCGGTTTCAATCCACGCCCCCGTGAAGGGGCGACCTTGCAGTTTCAATTTTGTGCTCATAGGCAAAGGTTTCAATCCACGCCCCCGTGAAGGGGCGACTTCGGTAACACCAAAGAGCGGCCGTTGTGGCAATAGTTTCAATCCACGCCCCCGTGAAGGGGCGACTTTTCATACAGATCCATCGCCTGCATCGCCTTAGTTTCAATCCACGCCCCCGTGAAGGGGCGACTACAGGGAATTTGTGATGAGTTCGGTGTTAAACGTTTCAATCCACGCCCCCGTGAAGGGGCGACAGGATCTTCCGGATTGTCAGTTACGTGGCCATCTGTTTCAATCCACGCCCCCGTGAAGGGGCGACTTCAACGAGTTAGTCATTGAGATCAAGCACAAAGGTTTCAATCCACGCCCCCGTGAAGGGGCGACCAAGCTATAGCTCAAATCGTTGTGCCGGTGGTTGTTTCAATCCACGCCCCCGTGAAGGGGCGACTTAAATACCTGGGTGCAGCCAAGTATGTGATCCAGTTTCAATCCACGCCCCCGTGAAGGGGCGACGCGGCACGCAATCAGCGGCCGGCACTATGTTCGGTTTCAATCCACGCCCCCGTGAAGGGGCGACCTTTTGGGCAATCGCTTTGGCTATTCTGGCCGGGTTTCAATCCACGCCCCCGTGAAGGGGCGACCGATCATGTATTTATAGGGTGTAAGGATTAAGTGTTTCAATCCACGCCCCCGTGAAGGGGCGACCAGCTACGGAGGGCTATTGCAATTCATTAGTCGCGTTTCAATCCACGCCCCCGTGAAGGGGCGACCCCATAACTTTCATTGACAGCATTGCTGTCAATGTTTCAATCCACGCCCCCGTGAAGGGGCGACTATTAGTTTGATATTAGTTCGTTTATCAGCCTTGTTTCAATCCACGCCCCCGTGAAGGGGCGACGCAAGGGATTTTCCGTCAACGAGATTATGTGGCGTTTCAATCCACGCCCCCGTGAAGGGGCGACGCAAGTGCATGACGCGGTGCGCGGCGATATCCTGTTTCAATCCACGCCCCCGTGAAGGGGCGACCGGAGAGTTCCACTACCGGTCAGGCATGGACATCCTGTTTCAATCCACGCCCCCGTGAAGGGGCGACAGATTTGTACTGCCGGGCCAGGGTATCTTTAGCTGTTTCAATCCACGCCCCCGTGAAGGGGCGACCGGCAGGCGTACAGCTAATCATAAACACAGTATAGTTTCAATCCACGCCCCCGTGAAGGGGCGACCGCAGGTTTGGTCTGCTCAGACCATACAAGTCTGTTTCAATCCACGCCCCCGTGAAGGGGCGACTGCACTCCCCTGGAATACAACCATCACATATGAGTTTCAATCCACGCCCCCGTGAAGGGGCGACATATCCAAGGTCTGGATCAAAGTGGCTGTCCCTGGTTTCAATCCACGCCCCCGTGAAGGGGCGACTGCACTCCCCTGGAATACAACCATCACATATGAGTTTCAATCCACGCCCCCGTGAAGGGGCGACACCAAGTCGACACAGCCCCGGATCGCCGGCACATGTTTCAATCCACGCCCCCGTGAAGGGGCGACCTCCCCGGGGTGGCTTTCACATCTATTTCAAGGGTTTCAATCCACGCCCCCGTGAAGGGGCGACATAGCATTGTACCCATAGCGCGCGTCCATTTTCGGTTTCAATCCACGCCCCCGTGAAGGGGCGACAGTTACCTTCCATTTCCTGCGTGACATCAAGCGTGTTTCAATCCACGCCCCCGTGAAGGGGCGACCTGCACTCCCCTGGAATACAACCATCACATATGAGTTTCAATCCACGCCCCCGTGAAGGGGCGACTCCGATCGTCGGCTCTTGACGTTCGATATTATCGTTTCAATCCACGCCCCCGTGAAGGGGCGACAACTACAGTAACGGGGTCAGGAAAAAGTTCATGGGTTTCAATCCACGCCCCCGTGAAGGGGCGACACAAGGGTAATAAAAAAGCAACCCACTCGTGTTGTTTCAATCCACGCCCCCGTGAAGGGGCGACGGATTACACGCAATTCATTCGGGTTCATTTGCTGTTTCAATCCACGCCCCCGTGAAGGGGCGACTCCCATTGATCGAGTTGCAATCTCCCTTCAATGTTTCAATCCACGCCCCCGTGAAGGGGCGACACCCGGCCACGAGCGTTAAAGATCGGTTTTCCGTGTTTCAATCCACGCCCCCGTGAAGGGGCGACTTGGTGCAGGCTGCCGGTCTTCCTATTGACAGGGTTTCAATCCACGCCCCCGTGAAGGGGCGACTTGAGAAGAAATCAGTCGAGCTTTCCAATGGTGTTTCAATCCACGCCCCCGTGAAGGGGCGACTCACCCACCACAGCGCAACCACAGACGTTGATGGTTTCAATCCACGCCCCCGTGAAGGGGCGACGATAGGTGATCCACTCATCCGTCTCCATGCAGTGTTTCAATCCACGCCCCCGTGAAGGGGCGACGGCTTGTGGCAAGGATTGGCAGCCCCATGTCAGGTTTCAATCCACGCCCCCGTGAAGGGGCGACGGCTCTGCCCACAATCAATGTGCCGGCCTTGGAGTTTCAATCCACGCCCCCGTGAAGGGGCGACGGTTCTTTTGTAATCTGTTGCTAAGGTGGTGTCAACAGCAAGCCTGACGCGAACCTTGCTCTATAGAGTGGTTTATATTCGAATTTCAAAGAGCGAGGAGCTTTAATCTATTTGTTTACAGCAAGTTACATTTTTTGCGAACCCCCTAGGGTTTGAGTGGGGGCTGAGGGTTCGCGGAATTAAATAATGAGGGTTCCACTTTCGAGGTTGGGTGTCTCTTTGTTGCCGTGGTGCTCAACTTTATTTTCCCAATTTTTACCGAGGAAATAGAATCGAAGAGAGTCTTCTCCGGGCTTATAGAGACGGAGGAGTTCGGCGCGAAGTGTGGCCCATTGAGCGGGGTTGATTAAGCACTCGAAAACCGAGTTTTGAACGCGTTGGCCAGAATTGAGACATGTTTTAGCGATGCGGGAAAGGCGGCGTTGCCCCGCTTTATTCATGGTGGATACGTCGTAGGTGATGAGGACTAACATGGGGTCTCCTTGTTGCGGACATTCATGAAGGATGTGCTTATTTCCAAATAAAGGGCGGGTAGGCTTCGAGGTCACCGCGTAGATGACGGGCGAGGAGCTGGGCTTGCAGATGGGGGATGAGGCCGACTTTGCATTTTTCACCGAGGTAGGGATGGGTGATCTCTTCTTGCTTCCGTTTTTGCCAGGTGGTGAGGAGTTCTTTGCGGGCGGAGTCGGACATGGAGACGGCGCCTCCGGCGGAGTCGTTGAAGTCTTTGGGCTGAATTTGTCGGCGATTGATCAAGGATAAAACCAGCCGGTCAGCGAGGAATGCGCGGAACTCTTCCATGAGATCGAGGGCCAAAGAGGGGCGGCCGGGGCGCAGGGTATGCAAAAATCCGACTTGGGGATCGAGTCCAACCCCTTCAAGGGCGGAGCGGCAGTCGTGCACGAGCAGCGTATAGGCGAAGGAAAGGAGTGCGTTGACGGGGTCGGTGGGTGGGCGGCGGTTGCGCCCGGTAAAGGCGAAGGCTTCTTCTTTGACGGTGATGAGGGCGGGGAACGCAGCAAAATAGGAGGCGGCGGCTTCGCCTTCGTTCCCGCGAAGTTGATCCAGGGGCATGGGGGTTTCCACTCTACGGAGATACTGGGTAAGGCGACTTTCGGCGGTTTTAAGGGCTGCATTTTCACCGTGATCGCGGAGGGCGCGGCGGAGTACGGTACGGGCATTGGCGATTTTTCCGATGAGCATATTGCTGGCGATCTTTGCGGCGGCTTCGGGGCGGTCGGCCACGCGATATTGTTCGCGACGAAGCAGTACATTTCCGGAAACGGGCCCTTGGATGCGGGCAAGGAATTTTCCATATTGGGAGAGGAAGCTCACGGCTACATTACTTTCGGCGCAGTGGTGCATGAGAAAGGGACTCATGGAAACGGCTCCGAAACAGACGATGGAGTCGAGGGTGTGGATGGGGATGCGAAGCCGGGTCTCTTTTTCAACTTTAACGACGACAGATTGCCCCTCTTTGTGGAGATAGGCGTTCTGAGTGGTGACGTAGAGGGTGTTAAGGTGTTTTTTCATGAAGAGCCTCCTTGAGATAGGCGGACACGTTGCGATGTTTTTTCGGCATACAAATTTCGACCAAGGAACAGCCAGCACATTTTTTCTCGATATATTCGGCGGGCGGGGTTTGACCGGAAGCGATCAGCGCATGGAGCGCGGCGACGGTGGCCTCGGTCTCTTTTCGAAGTTCCTCTGTAAATTCAACGGGCTGACGGCGGCGGGGCAACCCGTAGAAAATGGCGCCGTCGGTAATCTCCACACCGAGCATCTCTTCGAGGCAAAGGGCTTGGGCGCAGAGTTGTACCCAGTCGCAGTGCGTTGGTTTGGGACGACCGCGTTTGTGCTCCACCGGAAAGACACGTTGTGCCCCTTCAGATTCATGAAACTCAATCGCATCGGCCTTGCCAATGAGGCCCAAACGAAGGGAGCGAAGAAGCACAGCATATTCGGTTCGGATGCCATTGCGGGTTTCGTGCTCGGGACGGTCGACGCGGTCGTGCTGCGCCCTGCCCTCCGCGGTGAACCGATTTTCTACCCACTGCTGTTCCAGATGAATCAGGGCGCACTGGCGCGGGCAGTAGACAAAATGCTGCAAGGCAGAAAGCGGAAGGAGGTCGGAGTCGGAAAAGATCATTTTAATTTCTCCAGTTTTGCCAACAGGACATCGCTCATCTGCGTCTTATCCTTAGGGTAAAGCGAAATCAATTTCTTGCCCTGCTGCTGATAGAGTTTTTGTTTTTTGAGCATGCCAATTTTATAGTCGGCGGTATCCATGCCCCAAAATTCAATGTAGACATTAAACTCCGGCAGGTAGAAATCGGGTCGGATGGCGTAGCCGTTGAGAATGCGAAAGCGTTCGTCGTAGCGATATACGATTTTTTCGGAAGTCAGAATTTCGCAGATGCGCCGCTCACCATCCGACTGCACCAAAGTGCCATCTTTAGCCCGAATGGTTTTCTGTAACTCCACCTTGGTCTCAAAATTGCGGCGATCCAGAAATACCTCGTCGAAACAGTGATCGCAAAAGACGCGCTGGAACGCCTTTTGACTGCGGGCATATTCGGCGGCCTCCACCCGCACATTGCATCGGCGGCAGTGATGCACCGCCTGCCGCGCCTCGACCCGCATCGCCTCGCGAATGGTTTTTCCCGCGGCCTCGACACTGCGCTTCACATACTCTTTTTCGTTTGGATTGCGATAGAGGTCACGCAAATCTGGCAATGCATCCTTTGCCGCCACACCGAAGGCTCCCAGCGCCTTCGCCGAATATTGCCGCACTTGCGGGTGAAGATCTGACAACAGAGGGAGCAAAACACGCACCGCCGATCCCTCCGGACCAACTCCTGCCAGTTTACCCAACGCCGAAGCCCCCAACCGTCGTACCAGCGGGGAGGTAGACCACACCAGCTCCGCTAACTCATCAAAGGCTTTCGAGTCAGCGCCGTTCCCCAGTCTCGTTGCCCGAGCCGCCAGCTTCCGCTCGTTAGAAATGTTCATTTTTTCTCCACGGACTTATTTCGCCTCTTTTCGATTCTCCACCGCGTCGGGCTCGCAATAAGTCGCCCGCCGTCATAGAGATTCCCCTATCAAAGCATTTCAATGACCTCCACCTTATCTGGCGAATTCTCTTTAATCTCGGAAATTGGAGTTACCGTGTAGTCAGAAAATGAGCGTGGCGGCTTTTCTCCGCAATTCTTCTCCACCGTCACCAGATCGAACAGCTTTTGCGCCGAGGCGTTGCCTAGTTCGGATGCATGCTTAAAGACAATCAGCTTTTGCGGTGCCATTTCGCCGCGCGCGGCGGAGCGATCGTGATCGAACATATTAATAAGCGCACTCCAAAACAGCTCCAAGTCGGTCTCGGAAAATCCGGTCTGTTTCGCCAGCGGCGCGGAGATGAAACCGTGCACTTCGTAAAGACCGTAGGGAATGGTGAATTTGCGCCCCATGGTGCGGTTGTCGCCTTTCTGTTTTTCCGCCTCCTTTTCTGTGGCAACAGCCATGCGGGTGATGGTGTGTTCGCCAGTAAAAATACGGTCTTTACTGCGGGCAAAACCGAATTGAACCGGGCCGCGAACTTGGCCACAGTTGAATTCTTTAAGCGACATTACCGCTCCAAAGGTGCGGATATCAAAAAAGTTCTTACACATCCAAGCTCGGGCCTGTTGCCCAGCTGAAGCACCCTCTCTTTCCTCTTCCGAAAGTGCATCGTAGGCTTTTTTCTGTTGAAGAGTGAGAACCGCCTTTTCTTTGATATAGATTTCGTAAGGCGGTTGCTCTTCCTTTGCCAAGGTGACAAAGTTGCGCACCTTGCGCTTGAGGCAGACGTCCGTAACAAGGCCATTTCCGGTTTCGGGATCGATGCGCGGTAGATTTCCAGCATCGGGATCACCGTTGGGGTTGCCGTCTTTTACATCGAACAGCAATACGAATTCATATCGATTTTTGATGGGTTCACTCATGCTTCTTCTCCTTCGGGTTGAATTTCTTTTTTAATGAAAAAATCTTGATGCTGGTGGTAATAGCCAATGGAAAATCGGCCTTGGTCTTCGAGGCTGAGAATTGATGGAATACCCTCTTTCGGGAGCAACCCGTTGATCTCGCCTACTAATTTTTCGAGCCACACCGTACTTTTACCGCTATTGCGTATCTTGGCGAGGTGGTGAATCGCGAGCTGATTGAGCCGATTGAAGGTGACCAGCGGCGAGCTGGTTGCGGCACCGAAGTAGGTGTCACGAATCGTTTTATTCAACCCCCTTCCCTGCGCCTGTTCTTGTACGCGTTCAAGTACGGCGAAAAGCCGACCGAGCGCGTAACCGATGTTGTCGTATGTCTTATCCAATGCCATGGAGACCTCCTGTTGGTTTGATGTATTAAGTCGAGCGTTTCGGGCAAGAAAGCCCTTGATGATAGATGCGCGAGCGAAGGTGACTTTTTGCTCCGCCTTATTTCTTCGTACCGCATTAGCAAAGAGCGTTCGTGGATAGGCGGTTCCGGTGAGCACGGCCCGCGCAAACTCTCCCCCCAGATTGGGTGAAATATTTTCCGCTTTTCGTTCGGTGGCGGTCGAAACAAGAATTTGAAAAAGGGAGAGATATTCAGGATCGTGAGGCGCACGAATCATTTCCAGATCCTGAAAATTCTCAGCCACCCGCTCCTTGAGCTCCTTTACATTGCCCTCATACCAAAAACGAATTGAGATGCGTGACGCATTGGGGGCAAGCCCCAGCACATAGAATGGTAAATCCTCCTCTTCGGATGGAACGCCGGTTTTTACGGCGGAGAGTAACGAGCGAATCTTTTCGTAACTGACCGCCTCTTCACCTTTTTTGGGGAGTCCGAAACAGAAGGAAAAGTCCGCTTCGAAGTCGCTGGGGTTCTTTGCCCAGAAAACGGTACTGGCATCCCCCACCTGCATCCGTTGGGGAGAATCTTTTGCGAGCAAGTAGTTGAGTGCGGTGGTGTAGGCAAACTCGGCTTGTTGCCCCACAGGAGCATTATAGCCCTGTTTCTTTCCATACGAGCAAACGGCATCAAGATTGAATGAAACAATGTTTGCCCCAGAAGATTGGGCGCCCCAAACCCCCTTAATCGATGTATGCAACTTTGCGGGAACATCCGGCTCGCCACGCACCGCACAACTTTGCCGTGCTCCGGACGGTTTATTTTTCTCTAAAATCGCAGCGACCACTTCCTGCCGTTGGCAAATCAAACGGGTTTCGCCGGAAAGCTGAAAAGAGAGATTTCCGCCCTCCTTTTCAATTTCGATCCAGATTGGATGATCAAAAACGGACTTAAAATCACCGCTCTTTAAAAAAGAGATGAGCGTGTTAATCCCCAAGTCATCGATGGAATTAAAAGTATTTTCGATTCGTTTTATAAACGCTTTGTGTTGCTCGGGACATCGAGATTGGAGCTTTTTTAATACCTTTTTATTTTCAGAAAGGGATTTGTTTTTAACCGCTTTTAATTTAACCAACTTGTCTCCACGCAACACGCGCCCA
The DNA here is from genome assembly GCA_024279685.1 of Verrucomicrobiota bacterium. Lineage (GTDB taxonomy): Bacteria > Verrucomicrobiota > Kiritimatiellia > Kiritimatiellales > Pontiellaceae > Pontiella. The sequence continues at coordinate 19,480 of JAJRRI010000066.1, forward strand.
AAAACATAGGGAGCCGTGTCCCAGCACAAATTTGCAGCCACTCCAACGGTTCGCTTCACCGCCTTGGGTACCAAGGAGATTCGACCCGACCGCTTGATTCCCGTTCCTTCACGAATATTACGCAGCGTTTCAAACTGCCCATCTGAATTTAGCACGATCAAAAAATCAATGGCCTTGCGCTCGAAACCGAGCGGGGCAATGTCGACGCTGGGATCATCGGCGAGCCGCTGATAATAATCGGCAAGGGCTTGCAGAATCATGAGCGCACCTCCGTATTTCGTAGGTTTATTTTCCCATCGATCATTTCCGCGTGGAAAAATTGGGGCATGGGTTCCTTACCTGAATAGTCGAGATCGTAGAGCATCCAGCCGAGATCTTTGCTTTTTCCAAGGGTTGGAAGTTCATCCGCCTCTTTAGGAATAAATTCAAAATCGACCGGGAATTCGCGGCACCCGAAGTAGGGTCGATGAAAACACGCGCCCTTCGATGCCCGACGGATAAACATTTGCTCAAACTTGGTGACGGAGTCGTCGCCCCCGGCTCGATCCGTCATTCCAAATTCGGCGTGAATGACATACGAAATATCGCGCAGAAAGAGGCTCGCCCGTTGCTGGCGCTCCTTTTCGATAAAGAGTCCGAGCGGATCAACCGCCTCACCACGCAAAGCGGCGGCGGAGGGTTTAGTGGCCTTTTTTCCGACTTCATTGCGCCGTACAGATTCCCATTTAATCGGGTTGAGCACATCGATTTGTAGGATCTTCCACTGAATGGCGGGCTTCCAGAGAATCGCCTCCAGAATTCCACGAGCCGCCGACGGGGTCATCACCTCGTAGCTGACTCGCTCGACTTTCATTTCCGGGCGGGTAAAGCAGGCGTTTTCTCCGCTCACCTTAAGCCGGAAGGGTTTACTTTTATTCATGGTTATTCCTCTTAAATAATATTTGATTCGGGGTCGTAGGCATCGAGTTCATCGGGAGGGATGAAGCCGAAGCGGTCATCGTAAAGTCCTTTGTTCGTTAAAAAATAGGTTCCGGGATATTCGGTAAGCTCGCAGGCGTGGCCTTCGTCGAGGAGTTGCCACATGATCTTTTTTGGAATGGAAATAGTGTAGCGCTGGAGTTGGCGGAACAGGCTACGAGCATTCCAATCGAGTAGCGCATCGACGAGCTTGGGTGCTTCGCCGACCGGGACGATGAGCGAGAGTTGGCCGTCGTCGTTGATGAGTTGAAATTTTTGAGCGGCGGTTCGGAAGCGGAATTCCAAATTATTTCCCAGTAGTCCCAAAATATCTTTCTTATCGAGTACCTTCTCGCCCAACAAGAAGAAGCGTTCGCCAAAATAGGATTTAAAGGTCGTTGGCAGGAAAATATGTTCGATCCGATCTTCTCTGAGGTAGCTCCGCGCAAGGGAGGCGGCCGTTTGGACATAGTTGGGTTGATTTTCCGGAACAAAAATTACGGTTTTTCCAAGGGCTGGAAGTTTACCTTCGCGGTTGCAACGTCCGGCGGCTTGGGCGATGGAATCGAGTCCGGCGAGAGCGCGGTAGACCACGGGAAAGTCGAGATCAACCCCGGCCTCGACCAACGAGGTGCTGATCACAAACAGGGGTTCGATATCCGTATTCAACCGTTTCCTAATCGCCTTAAACGTTTCGATACGATGCTGGGCACACATCTGGGTGGAGAGGTGAATGGTTTGCTCTTCCGGCAATCGTTGCGCCAGCGTCCGGCATTCGTCCTTTTTATTAACGATGCAGAGAACCGATTTGTTTTCGGAACGGATGGCTTCGGCAATGGCTTCGTAAGAGACGGGGCGGAGCTCATTCAAAACCGCTACACGAACCCGTTTGAGGCGGTCGAATAGAGAGGTCGGATGGCTTATGATCTCGGTTACTGAATCAAAACCTTCCTTAAACTTAAAATCGAAACTCTCCGTTTTTGTCAGCACGGGCTGGGTGGCGGTACAGAGCACGGGTGTGACCCCATAGTGCCGTTGCAATTCGCGGATGGCGAAAATGCAAGGGCGTAAGAAATCGGGAGGAAGGCATTGGGCTTCGTCAAAAATTACCACACTGTTGGCGATGTTATGGAGCTTTCGGCATCGGCTAGTTTTGCACGCGTGAAGCGATTCAAAAAACTGAACGGAGGTCGTAACGACAATCGGCGCATCCCAATTTTCGGAGGCCAGTCGGCTCCGGCGGGTTTCCTTACTTTCATCATCGAGCGATACATTGCAATGGTGCTCCAGCACGGCCTTTTCAAATCCGGGAATATTGCGGAACACCTCGGCGGTTTGTTCAATAATACTGGTGAACGGAATTACATAAATAATCCGACTCTTGTTCCACCGTTTCGCGTGACGCAGAGCAAAGGCCAACGAAGCAAGCGTCTTTCCTCCGCCCGTTGGAACCGTCAACGCAAAAGTAGTCGGTTTTTCTTCCGCCGCTCGGCGACATTGCGCCAACACTTCCGCTCGAATTTTATTCACTGGAAGCGGGGAAGCCCCTCGACACATGTTGTCCATATGTTGATCGAAGAAAACCAGCAGGTCGTCGAGTTTCGACCACTCTCCATTGCGGAGGTTTTTCCTGCCCGCATCCATAAAAGCTTCCGTATCGAGAAAATCGGCATCGACCAAGCAAGAAAACAACATGCGGATGAAAAAGGAAGGGTCCGCCCCTTCCTGTAGCCGTTTGGGAAGCGCGGGTTCGGGTTGGTCTTTAATGGTAGCGGGAACTTTATTCCAAATCGCCGATGACCTTTCCGGCTTACGCATTTTAGGTTCCAGCGCTTTCGCTCCAGAGTCGGCGGATGAATAATCAGCCAATCCTGTGTGGTGTCCCATGATGAGCCAGCAAAAGACCCGCGCAAAATTTTCGTGGAAATTTTGGATAGCCCAGTGGCCGCCCGCCTCGGAATGGATCGGTCTCCCAGGTTTGGCTTCGAGATGGCATTCGAACCCGTTCGCCTCAAGGATCATTTTTTGAAATTCGTTGGAATATTTCCCCAGATCGTGCCAGAGGCCCGCGAGATGCGCCCAGTCTTGTCCGCCAAAGGGGATGGAAAAGTCGGAGGCGCGCTTGGCAACGTCTTGGAGATGATCTTCGAGTAAGTGCCACTCTTCCGGAGGGGAACCTTCTTTGCTGTGGGCGTAGTGCAACATGGATTGTATGATAACCTATTTTTACAGAGTCACAAAACCTTCACTGGTTTTCTTTTTCAGTTAAATTTTAAAACTAAAGGATCGCGGCTATAAATTTCTTGTATCCTTATCGTTTGTTCGACTTTTTTTCACCTGAACGGTTGACGATTACGACACAAAGACGCATATCTTATTCAATTCATCCACCCGAAATAGAAATCTAATCCCAACGGAGTAATACCATGAATAAAATAGCCCAATATTTAACGGCACTCGCCTTAATTACCGTAGCGACCACTGCTGTGGTGCGCGCTCATTGTCAGATCCCTTGCGGAATCTTTGATGACCAGATGCGCATTCATATGATGGAGGAGCACGTAACGACCATCGAGAAAGCGATGAAGCAAATTGAGGCCGCGCCGAACCAAAACCAGACCGTGCGTTGGGTCATGAGCAAGGAAAAGCATGCCAATGAACTCAGTGAAATCGTGACCGACTACTTCATGGCGCAACGGATCAAGCTTGGTTGCGAAGCCTATGCCGTCAAGCTCGGCCAACTCCACGAGATTCTTGTGGCCTCGATGAAAGCAAAGCAGACTACCGACCTCGCCCACGTTGAAAAACTCAAAATCCTCATCCATAACTTCGAGCACAGCTATATGGGTAAAAAGAACCAACATTAGAGCGGGATACTGTCCTCGGCTCCATTCACCACCAAAGCTGGTAGGATGAGTCGAGCGGAAAGGCATTTTCTATATGGCGAATTTCGGGCGGGCTCCCGCCGGGTTCACCAATCACTTCAACGACATCGAATCGGATAAATTCCGGTTCGATTTTTTTATGTTTGAGGTAGGCAATAGCGGCACGCGAGAGGTGTTTACGTTTGGCTGTATTCACGGCAGAAAAGGGGCGCCCATAGTTTTCGTTTTTGCGGGTTTTGACTTCAACGAAGATCAACGTTCGACCCTGCTCGGCGACCATATCGAGTTCGTCACGTTTTCCAACCCGCACACGCTGACCGATGATTTTGTAGCGCTTCTTTTTCAGGAAGCGGACGGCCAATTTTTCGCCCCACTTCCCCGATACCAGATGGGCGGGTTCACGAGACCGTTTAAACCATTTCCCAATCCACCGTTTCATAGCGTTTTCCTGTCAGGGTTTATGTACAGAATAATTACGGACAGAATGATTCCTATCCGGGTGCGCTGAAAATTATTCTGTCCGTAATTATTCTGTATACCCCTCTTCTATTCGGTAATTTTTTCGTAGAGGGCGATGTAGTCCTTGGCCATGTGGACGACGGAAAAGTCCTGCTTCATGGCTCGTTTTATTAGGAGCTTCCAGCGAGCGGCATTGCGATAGACTTTGAGCGCACGATTAAGGCTCTCAAGAAATGCGGCGGCGGTATAGTCGTGAAATTTAAATCCAGTGCCGCCTTTCTCTGAATAGTCGATGACGGAGTCTGCCAAGCCGCCGACATCGTGGACGAGTGGAATGGTTCCATAGCGCATGCTGTACAGTTGATTTTGACCACACGGTTCGAATTCGGAGGGCATTAAGAATAGGTCGACTCCCGCTTCGATCTGGTGCGCATTTTCATTGGAAAATTCGATCTGCGAACAAACTTGGTCAGGCCAGCGCGTTGCCCATTCGCGGCAGGCATCCTCGTAGCATCTATCGCCCGTACCTAGAATAACGAGCTGCGCACCGGTTTCTATAATCGATTCGATGGATTCAACCAGTAGGTCGATTCCCTTTTGAGGAACCAGCCGGGCGATGATTCCGAGGAGCGGCACTTTGGGATCCGGTTTAAATCCGGAAGCCTCCTGCAGCGTGCGTTTACATTCGGTTTTTCCGGAGAGGTTCGCGGCGGAATAATGGGCGGGAAGGTTGGGATCTGTTTCGGGATTCCATTGGCTATGATCAATTCCATTAAGAATGCCGTGAAGCACATGGTTGCGTTCACGCAATACACCATCGAGTCGGCATCCAAACTGTAGGGTCTGAATTTCTTTTGCATAGTTCGGGCTGACGGCATTGATGGCGGTGGCTCCAACGAGGCCGCCTTTCAACGGGTTGATCTCCCCGTAGAATTCAAGCGTCTGCATCGTGTAGCACGTATCGGGCAACTGCGTCATGTAAAACTTTTCGGCTGGAGTCCAGCCTTGATGGGCTAGATTATGAATGGTGAAAAGCGTCTTTTCCTTGCCGTTGCGGAAGGGCTCGTCGATCCCGTAGTGGAGCAACATAGGAAGCAACGCGGTCTGCCAATCGTTGCAGTGCACCACATCGGGCTGAAGATTCCATTCATCGATTAGTTTAACAACCGCCTTCTGAAAAAAGAGGAATCGTTCAAAGTTATCGGCATAGCCATGCCCTTCGTGACCATAGATACCCTGCCGTTCAAAAAACTCTTTGCTATGGATAAAGTAGGTCGTAACTCCATTTAACGTGTTTTTCCAAACCGTTCCATAATACCAAGCGGGTCCCAACGAAAGGTGCAGTTCCACATCGCATTTTTGAAGGCCGAATGCTTCGCGGTCAATGTCTTCATAGAGCGGCATCATGCGGATCACCTCCACACCTTGCCGGGTCAGCTCCTCCGGAAAAGCCGCGGCAACATCTCCTAGACCGCCTGTCGAAGCGAATGGTACGATCTCGCTACTTGCAAAAACAATTTTCATTTCGGCACGATAAAGGAACACCTCATGAGCTTCGACACCCAAATCCTTCAATTAATGGCGACCGATCACTACCGCCCAATGAAACAGCACGAGCTGGCGCAAGCCCTCCATGTGGAGTCAAAGGAACAGCGCGGCGCCTTCCGACACGCACTCTATGCGTTGGAAGAAGCCGGAAAGATTGTACGCTTGCGCAAGAATCGGTGGTCACTACCCGATGTTGAAAATCAAGTGATTGGAACCCTAAAGTTCATGGCCAAAGGCAGTGCCTTCTTTAGCCCGGAACAGGCCGGAGAACCCGATGTCTACATTTCCGAAAAAAACACGGGCACCGCCTTCCCTGGCGATAAGGTCTCCATCGAGGTTTACCATTCAGAATACGCCGCCCGCCAACGCGAGCGGCGCGGTCAGGGCAATACGCTTGCCGAAGGACGAGTGGTCAGAGTTCTCGAACGCGCCAGCAACCAAACCGTTGGATTGCTGCACCACACCCCCTACTATTCCTACATCACTCCCGATGCGGCCGGTTTTAAACACGACGTACGCATCGACAACACACAGGACATTCCTAAAAACCATAAAGTACTCGTTCAACTCGACGACTGGATCGATCCCTATAAACCACTCACCGGAACCATTCTCGAAGACCTCGGCCCAATGAATGCGCCGGGCGTAGATGTTGATAGTCTGTTGCGTTCCGCCGGAATTGAAGAAGAATTTCCTGCCGAGGTCATCGCAGAAGCCGATCAGCTCTCCGACGAAATTTCAGTGGAGCAACTTCGTGGGCGGCGCGACCTACGCAAAGCCATCATCTTCACCATCGACCCCGAAACAGCGAAGGACTATGACGATGCCATATCGATCGAACCCCACCCCGATGGCGGTTGGCTTCTCGGCGTGCATATCGCCGACGTCTCCACCTTTGTGCAACCCGGCACCCTGATTGATCAAGAAGCCTACCGCCGCGGTAACAGCATCTACCTCGTTGACCGTGCCGTTATGATGCTGCCGCGCGAGCTCACCACCAAGGTATGCAGTCTCAATCCAAACCGCGACCACCTAACCCACTCCGTCGAATTGCACCTCAGCCCGAACGGCGAAATTCTCGACTACGAATCCTTTCCCGCCGTCATTCATTCCAAGGCGCGGCTCACCTATTCGCAGGCGCAACAATTTATCGATGGAGCCTTCGACCACGGCATCCCCGAAATAATCATTCAGCGTCTGAAAAACCTCTGCCCGCTCGTAAAAAAGATGCGAGCGGAACGGGTCGAAAACGGCTCGGTCGAAATTAATACCCCTGAAATTGAAATCAAGTTAGATGCCCGAGGCAAGGTGAAAAAAATGACGCCCCGCTCGGAGTCAAAAGAGGCGTATCAATTGATCGAGGAGTGCATGCTCCTGGCCAACCGCGCCGTGGCCGAAATCCTGTTGGCCTCCGAACGTCCGGCAGTCTATCGCATTCATGACGAGCCGGACGAAGAACAATGGGCGGCGATGGGTATGGAGCTTCAAGCCCTCGGAATCCCTAAATTACCACAAACTCGACCCGAAATTAACGAGGCCATAAAACTAGCCGCAGGCACTCCCGTCGAATATACGGCCAATCTAGCCATTCTACGCAACTTTAAGCGCGCCGAGTATTCCACCACCCAGATAGGCCACTTTGGTTTGGGATTCACCGACTACCCCCACTTCACCTCGCCGATTCGCCGCTACCCCGATCTGCTTGTACACCGCCTACTCAAAGCCGTTGAAACGGGAATCCCCCTATCTATTTCTAAAGAGCAGATTGAAGGGATTTCTAAGCATTGTAACGAGACCGAACGAAAGGCCGCCGAACTGGAACGACAGAGCATCGATACAAAACGTATGGGCTATTACGCCCAAATTATGAACCAGTCGCCCGACACCCAACTCAAGGGCTATATTGTTTCCATCAAAGGGAAGGGAATGATTGTCGAGTTGCCGGACTCACTCCAGCGCGGCATGGTCACCTTCGCCTCCATCACATCCGACTGGCTCGAAGCCAATCCTGAAATGACACAAGCTAAGACCCGCGGCGGCAAGGTGAAATATACCATCGGTGACCAGGTAGACGTGGTGCTTGCCAACGTGGATGCCGCGCGTGGCTTTGTCGATTTTACGATGGCGAATCAGATCGTTGCCCCTCGCCGCCGTTCGAAAAAACAACGCATCCAACCCGATTTTAAAACCGGAAAACCTCGTCAATACGGCAAGCGCCGCCGCAGATGATGAAGAGTTTTGTTCATTAAAAAAAACGATCTAAGTAGATGAGATGTCTTTGAGATCTGCTATTTTTCAAGGCGACATAATTCTTTTTCACCAATGACCGCCGTGACAGCATCGAAATCAATCAGCATTTCTCGGATCAAAGTACTGGATCCCGCACGGTGCCGCAGGCCTTCCAGTGCGGAGTTAAGTACCAAGTCAGTAATCTTTTCTTGATCGGCAACAGGAAGGACAAGTACATCGGCCAATAAGCCCATCTGTTCCAATTCATCCTTGAGGTGTGCGCAAGCCAGCTCGACCGGAAGGCGTGGGTTTTCAAAGATCGACTTATCACAAAAGCGCTGGAGCATCATTTCAGTCGGACGAACTCCCGTTAAAGCTTTGGTAATGGTGGAGGGTTGCGATCCAGTCCGATCGGCAAATGCTCGCTGGGTACATTCAAGTACCGCCATGACTCGCATTAAAATTTTTGGAAAGCGTCTGTTCATATGTTTTTTAATCCCGTTTATGAATTCCCAAATTGAAAATTCCCACCTCTCTTGTCAATTCAGCGGTTGGCTTATTTTCTATATGTAAATATGTATACGATATGAGTATATCACCTGCCAGTATCACAAAGATCAGATGCCTTTCGAAAGTAATAGAAGAGATTTTTTCAAAAGAAGGAATTATTGATCAGAAAAAGTCCGCTTTTCGCCTTTGAAGAATACTAATCGAATTGCTTCATTGACGAGTAAAGGGAAATCAATGGATACTTGTAGTCAAAGAAATGAAAAAATGAATTTGTTTAATAAGGAAAAGGAAATATGAAGAAATTAATCGTTGTGGCAGGTGTTGCCTTAGGGGTTTAGAATTTACTATTGTACCGTTATAATGATTGATGCATAGTCGCATTAATCTACGAGGAGGTTTCAATGGTTAAAAGCATTCTGAAGCAAAATGGCATATCGCAAGAGGTGGTTGGACTTATTTCACGGCTGGTGGATAGCATCCCGTATCCCGAGCGAAGAATCGCCATGGGCGAGGCGACAGTGACGCTGCTCGAAGGCAGACATCGGTGCGCTGAAGCCGTCTTTGGCTGGAACCGAAATACGGTTAGCCTCGGAATTCATGAGTTCAAAA
>JAJRRI010000067.1 GCA_024279685.1 Verrucomicrobiota bacterium
AGTTCGGATCGCGATTCGGTGCGATGCAGGGTGTCGAGGGCGAGATCAATTTTGATGAGTTCTCGGTTTTGTTTATGGATGAGGGTTCGCAGGTTTTGCGTGGCTTTGCATCGGTTGGCTTTGTTTTTGTTCCGCTTTTTTTCGAGTCGAGCTTTCTTTTCTTTCGCGGCTTTGAGGGCTTTTTGGTTCGATTTGCCTGCGGATCGAGCGGCGTGTTGTTGGATTTGTTTTTCTACCTGTTCGATTTCCTCGTTGTCGTTGCGGTTCTTTTGGGTGTGGGTGCGGACTGATTTTGTGCGTTTGAGGAGGTTGGTTTTTAGTTTTCCTTCGAGCTTGGTTTTCTCTTTTTTCTTCGCCTTGTACGGTCGGCTTGCGACGGGTCGGTCGATGAGTTCGGCGGCGATTTCCTCATAGGGTTGATGGGATCGGCTTGTCATTTCGTTGATGCCGACGTGCCGATCCATATACCTGAAGTCGTTTTCTTGCAGCCATCGTCGGAAGATGGCGTAGATGATTTTGTCCGCGCTGAGTGTTCGATTGCTGCAGAGGATGGAGACCTCGATGGTTCTGTTTTGAGGGTTCGTGGCTCGGACGATGATTTTCCGGAAGCTTGGGTCGCGCTCCCATTCGATTTCTTGATATTTGAATTTGTACAGACGAAGGTCTTGGGCGTTGTTGCGGGGGATAGAGAAGGAGGTTGTCCCCGTTTCAGTGGTTTCGTCCCATCCGTCGCGCTTGTAGTTTTTCTCCCAGGTGATGATGGCGTCGCCTTTTCCGCGAATCGCTCGCAACATTTCGAGCGAGTAAATGCCTCGGTCGATGACCCAGCAAATGGATTGATCTGGATCGAGTTGTGTTCGATGAAAGTTCGATGCACAGGTAGAAAAGCGATGTCTCATTTCATAAAAATTGTCCGCAAGTTCAACGTAGCAGGGGTTGCCTTGCGCATCGTGAATGAAGTCCATGTTGGTGACTTTCTCCACCTGATGGCTGGAGCCACACCATCCTTTCAAAACGGAGAGAACTCCGGTGTATTTTGGCGAGTGCGGATCGAAATAGAACCCGTCGTTTTCTTCCGTTTGAAAGAGGCGTGTATTTTGGGTTTGAAGACGAAATGTGTTTTCTCGCGTGGCAAGAAGATCCATTTGGCTACGTTGGTAGTGAAGCGACTGATGAACGGGGCCGATCAACTTTTTGAGTGAGCTGAAGCTGAGCGTTTTTGCCTGCTCATGATTCGCCGCACCCAATAGAATTTGGCAAATCATCTGGCGATCCAGCGCCTCACCGTCTGCGAAACGATCTTCTCAATCCAATGATGCAGCAAAACCAACCCCGCATGGTGGTTTAAATCGACTGCCCCTCAGGCATCTCGCCAAACCAGACCGAGTCGTCGTCAGGGTGGTCCGATATGTTGCGAGGAGTCTCCAAAACCTCGTCATTGGCGGGGGAATGAGAGTCCTCCTCGCAACTATTCGGTTCTTTTGAGGTCGAAAACCCCTCGTCCGGAGTGTTGGATTTAAGGGGTGAATCCTCGTTTTCGGGAGTCGTTTCGTTGCGCACTTCAGCAAAAATCTGGCGAGCGACTTCGGATGAAAAGGAAACGCCGTAATACTTTTCCACTCTCTCGCGAATCAACTGATTATAATTCTTTTTGTGCGTATGAAGCTCTCGATACTGATCCTTCATGAACGTAACCATATTCTTGGAGAGTTTTTTCTCCGCGCCCTGACCCGAGAAGGCCCCCTTCATCTTTTCCATATCCCCCGACTTCAACGCCTTTGCCCATCGACCAATTGACGATCTGGATGTCTCAAAAATCTTTTCCAATACCCGCCCAGAGAAACTCATATTGCATAATCGGCCCAGAAACATTTTGAACTCTGGACGATCTTTTTGAGCGGGAATTGTGTCCAGTAAAGTCAGGCCGAAAAAAACATTAAACTCCGGGCAAGAAGCGTTGGCGTAAGAAACAGAAATGTCGGGGTTGCCCTTGATGGGGGCAAGAATCAGGGCGAAAGCTTTGGACATGCGAGGGGCTCCTTTTTTGGCTTTTGAGCTTGAATGCAAAAGACAAGATAAGAATATCTCGCAGATTTAAAACGCTAGACTTTCCCTCGAAGTGGCATCATTCAACTTGTGAGGCAAGCCCCAGAAATCAGCGTTTTGTATGAGGGCTGATCCATGTTTTTCATCTGCACCCGAAATCGCTTTACCCTAAGATTATAGTTTGACGAAGCACTAGAACACATATAAGGTTAAACCTTTTTAAGGCCTTATATTCATTCAAAATAAGAATGGAATGCTGGGGGTAGATCGAGGAAATCGATGCCGGAAATTTCGTTGGAGAAGTCCTGGGAGTTGAGGGTATTCCAGTAGAGGACGGTTTGATCCTCGTGCGGGTGGGAATAAAGATCGTGCAGTAGAGCGGCGGCAGTTTTTCCCGTATAGGTATTTTCAAGCTGAACTTTTTCTTTAGTTTTGAACCACTCGACGGCATCTCGTCCTTCGGCTGTGGGAGTGCCGTATCCTTCTCCAAAAAACTCATCGCGAATAGTAATATCGGAATCATAGATTAGGGGAGCGATGCTGAGCTTGGCACAGAGGTCGTTGCATAGCTTTTTAATATGACCTGCGTTGCGGAAGGCGGGGTCGACGACACGGATGGCTTCGATACGAGTCTGGAGTCCAGCGAGTTTAAGCCCAACGAGCAGGCCTGCAAAAGTGCCTCCGGTGCCCATGGGAAGGTAGATCACATCAGGCCGCATCTGCTCCGCTAATTCAAAGGCGGCATTAACGAATCCAAGTGCACCGGTAGGGTTGGTCCCTCCGGCAGGAATGATATAGGGCTTAATTCCGTCAATAGCGAGGTGATGCTTGACGAGTTGTTTGGTGCATGCTGGGAAGTGGGTGTAGTCGGGGCAAAGGTGCAGGTCGGCCCCTGCGGCGTATTGCATGAGGATATTCTTGCGGACGTGGTCGCTGGTTTGTTGCGGGGCGAGGATGGAGATGGCGTGTAGTCCGAGCGTACGGCAGCAGACGGCGGTTGCGAGTGCATGGTTGGATCCGGCGGCACCATAGGTAATAACACTTTTTCGTCCCTCGGCCATGGCCTCACCCAGCAGGAATTCAAGTTTACGGATCTTATTTCCGCCATAGACTGAGTCACTGAGATTATCCTGCTTCATGTATAGATTTGTACCGATGGCGGGGAGTGAGCAGATCGGGGTAGGGAGCGTGGCGAGCGCCTGCCTGCTGAAAGGAGTCAATAGTGGATTCATGATTCGGAACCGTAACAAATCGTCCTCGGCCTTACGACTGATCGTTAAGTCCGTTGAGTCCTTAAAATAGAAGCGCCCGAGAATTGACCCCCGAGTCGGATTATCTGGGCGAGATACAATCACCGACTTCAATTAACCAAGGCGGCGATGATGTTTCACATGACTAAAAATCTGAAGGTGGTGCTAGCGGTCGATCCGGTGGATTTGCATAAAAGTTTCAACGGCCTGTATTCTGCGGTCTAGACTTCAACTCAACCGATGTCAGCCGAATCCGCCCGATTGGAGAGGTCGCGTACCTGATGCTTGATGCCCAGTATGAAAAAGTGCGCATGAACGCTCTGTGGTTTCCTGCACGGTGTGGGTGGCCACCTGGGGAGCGGGCTGATGGCAAGCGCTCGATACTGGGTGAGCGGTCTCGATGAGTGAGGCCGATGTGCATTGGCGCGACTTTTTATTGAGCCTTAATGAGGTGCGGCATGCATGGAGTAAAGCTCGTTTTCAACGACGACTACAGAAGTGGTTCGAGGATTTTAGACTACGGGTTAAGTTAGATTTTGGCGCATGGACCCATAAATGAAAGGATAGGAGTTATGCAAAAATAGCTTAAGTTAGTGCCATTCTGGGCTGGCATCTATTTGCAAAAGGATGGAGTCAGTGCTCTCGAGTTTAAAATGCGTTTGTAATTCAATAAAAGCTAGATGGCCCGTTATTTTTTAGCTATTTGACGGGGGTAATTTCACCCTCTCCAGAGGGGGTTATTAGCGGGTAGGGGCTCGATTATCTAGGGTATGTATAAAAGATGAATAAAATATTGCGATAGCCCTCCTCATACCATATCTTGTGGTTATGCGTGTAATATCGTCGATATATAGTGCTTTAAGCGTTTGTGTTTACGGCGATAAAAAGGGTTTTTTAAAAGGAATTATCCGGTTCATAGGTTTTTAAGGGACAAGGGCGGGCTGTTGAATGAGTAAGGAATTGTGGGTTACTAAGCGGGATGGGGAACGGGCACCGATGGATCTAGAAAAGATCCATAAGGTGGTGGCCTGGGCGGCTGAAGGACTGGAAAATGTGTCGGTTTCGCAGGTCGAGCTGAAGTCACAAATTCAGATGTACGATGGCATTCGTACGGAAGATATTCACGAGACGATCATCAAAGCCGCTGCCGATCTTATTTCGGAGGAAACCCCCGATTATCAATATCACGCCGCGCGGTTGGCCATCTTCCACCTGCGTAAAAAAGCGTATGGACAGTTCGAGCCTCCGGCATTGTATGACCACGTGAAAAAGCTGGTCGGTATGGATCGCTATGATGCTCACTTAATGTCCGACTATACGAAGGAGGATTTTGAAGCGATGGATCGCTTTATTGATCATGGGCGCGATCTAACGTTCAGCTATGCTGCCGTGAAACAGCTGGAAGGTAAATATTTGGTGCAGGATCGGGTGGCGGGCAAGGTTTATGAAAGCGCGCAGTTTCTCTATGTGTTGGTGTCTGCCTGCTTGTTCGCGCATTACCCTAAAGAAACTCGGATGGACTATGTCGAGCGATTCTACCATGCGATTTCGACGTTTCGCATTTCATTACCGACGCCGATCATGGCTGGTATTCGGACGCCGATTCGACAGTTTTCGTCGTGCGTACTGATCGAGTGCGGTGATAGCCTCGATTCGGTCAACGCGACGTCGAGCGCGATCATTAAATATGTCAGTCAACGGGCCGGCATTGGGATTAATGCAGGGCGCATTCGTGCGCTGGGCAGTCCAATTCGCAATGGTGAGGCCTTCCATACGGGGTGCATTCCATTTTACAAACATTTCCAAACGGCGGTAAAGAGCTGCTCGCAGGGCGGTGTACGGGGTGGGGCGGCGACCTTGTTTTATCCCCTCTGGCACTTGGAAGTAGAAGACCTGCTGGTGCTCAAGAACAACCGAGGCGTAGAGGAAAACCGAGTTCGCCACCTCGACTATGGGGTGCAGTTTAACAAGCTGATGTATCAGCGCATGTTGAAGAACGAAAAGATTACGCTGTTCAGCCCGAGCGATGTGCCGGGGTTGTACGATGCATTTTTTGCGGATCAAGTTGAGTTTGAACGACTCTATGTGAAATACGAAGCGGACGACTCGATTCGTCAGAAACAGATTCCCGCTTTGGAATTATTTACCTTGTTTGCGAAGGAGCGGGCTAACACCGGCCGCATCTATCTGCAAAATGTCGATCATTGTAATACCCACAGCCCGTTCGACCCCGCCGTCGCTCCAGTTCGCCAGAGCAACCTCTGTTTGGAAATTGCACTGCCGACCAAGCCGCTGAACCATGTGAATGATGAGGAGGGCGAGATTGCTCTCTGTACGCTTTCGGCCATTAATTTGGGGGCGTTGAGTTCGCTGGATGAGCTGGAAGAACTTTCCAACCTCACTGTACGGGCGTTGGATAGTCTGCTGGATTATCAGGACTATCCCTTGCCTGCCGCACAGAAGGCCTCCATGAATCGCCGCACACTCGGAATCGGGGTCATTAACTTTGCCTACTATCTGGCAAAAAATGGCATTCGCTATTCCGATGGATCGGCCAAGGCTTTGACGCACCGCACCTTTGAGGCCCTGCAGTACAACCTATTGAAAGCTTCGGTTGGGTTGGCCAAAGAGTTGGGTGCCTGCCCAAAATTTAACGAAACCACCTATTCCAAAGGAATCCTGCCGACGGACTCCTATAAGAAAGAGCTCGATGGGGTTTGCACCGAGCCGCTGGTCTGCGACTGGGAAACCTTGCGCCAAGAGATTCAGGAACACGGACTGCGTAATTCGACGCTTACCGCGTTAATGCCTTCGGAAACCTCGTCGCAAATCTCCAATGCCACCAATGGTATTGAACCGCCGCGTGGGCTGATCAGCATTAAATCGAGCAAGGATGGTGTCCTTAAACAGGTGGTTCCTGAATTTGAACGATTGAAGGATCAATACGAATTGCTGTGGAATATTCCTAATAATACCGGTTATTTGGCACTCGTGGCCATCATGCAGAAATTTATCGATCAAACCATATCGGCGAATACGAACTACGATCCCGCCCGCTATCCGGATGGGAAAGTGCCGGTGAAACAGATCCTGAAGGATATGCTCACGGCCTACAAATTGGGGATTAAAACCCTATATTATCATAACACCCGCGATGGCGCATCCGACCAGCAGGTGTATATCGCCGATGAGGACTGCGCGGGCGGTGCGTGTAAAATCTAACGTTTTTTCGAAGGAAACTCTATGTCTTATTCAACGTTCAGACTCGGAAATAATGATCCACTCACTGAACCCATGTTTCTGGGAAACAGTGTTAACGTATCGCGCTTCGACCAGCAGCGGCATGCCATTTTCGAAAATCTGATCGAAAAACAGCTCTCCTTTTTCTGGCGGCCGGAAGAGGTAGATATCTCGAAAGACCGTGCCGATTGGCAGTCGTTGACTGCCTGTGAACAGCATATTTTTATTTCAAACTTGAAGTACCAAACGCTATTGGACTCCGTGGCGGCGCGCAGTGTCAATATATGTTTATTGCCTTTGGTGTCCCTGCCCGAAGTTGAAACCTGGGTCGAAACGTGGTCCTTCGCCGAAACCATTCACTCGCGCTCCTACACACATATTCTCCGCAACCTTTTCTCGGATCCTGGCCCGGTTTTCGACGACATTATGGTGAATGATAAAATCATTGATCGTGCCTGCGACATCACTCGGCATTTTGATGCGATTATTCTGATGACGCAATTTTACCATTCACAGGGCGAAGGGGTGGTGGAATTAAACGGCGAGTCGCTCAAAGTAACCTTGCGCGAAATTAAGAAAAAACTGTACCTCGCCATTTGCGCCGTCAATGCCCTCGAAGCCATTCGTTTTTATGTCTCCTTTGCTTGTTCCTTTGCCTTTTCCGAGCGGAAGTTGCTCGAAGGGAATGCCAAGATCATCAAGCTTATTGCCCGCGACGAGGCGCTGCACCTGACTGGAACACAGCATATCCTCAATCTGTGGATGAGTGGGCAAGACGACCCTGAGATGGCGGAGATTGCTGCGGAGCTCCACGACGAAGGCTTGAAGCTGTTCCTCGATGTGGTGGAGCAAGAGAAAGAGTGGGCCGACTACCTCTTTCAGGATGGATCGATGATTGGCATGAACGCCGCTATTCTAAAGCAATATATTGAATATATCAGCAACCAGCGTTTGTTGGCCATCGGCTACAAAGCCCCCTTCGATATGAAAAATAATCCGCTCCCGTGGATTAACGCCTATCTAGTGAGCGACAATGTGCAGGTGGCTCCGCAAGAGGCTGAAATTTCCTCGTATCTGGTTGGACAGGTTGACTCTTCCGTAGACAGCAGCGACTTCTCAGAATTCGAGTTGTAGGATATGGCCCATCAAATCTATGTAGATGAAATCATCAGGCCCTGTAATTTTGAGGTGGCCGACGATCTAAATATTCTTGCGCTGTTGGAAAAGGAAGGCGTGGAAATGCATAGCCACTGCCGCGCCGGATTTTGCGGAACCTGCCGAGTCAATCTGACCCGTGGCGAAGTTCACTATCCCGGCGGGGCTCCACTCGCCTGCATGCGCGAAGGTGAAATTCTACCCTGTTGTTGCGAGCCCACCTCAGACATCGAAATCAGAACCTACTAATTCCGGCAACCGCTGGACAGCGAAAGGCTTTCATGTACACTTCCATTCCAATGATTGGAGGGGGATGGAGATGAGAGTTTTAATGGTTGGAGATATGGTTGGGAAGCCGGGACGCGCGGCATTTTTACAGGTAGTCAACCGGCTGAAAGCCGAAGATCGAGTCGACTTCGTGATTGCGAACGGCGAGAATTCAGCGGCCGGCCGCGGACCAACGCTGGAGATGGCCCAATCGCTTTTGAATATGGGCGCGGACGTCGTCACGCTCGGTGATCACGCGTGGGACTCCAAAGAAATGGTGGCGGGCATCGACCTTGAACCCCGTATTATTCGCCCATCCAACTTTTCAAAAGGGGCTCCCGGCAAGGGCTGGGTGCGAATTGATACCCCCGAAGGCGAGCTGGTGGTTATGCAACTGATTGGCCGCGTCTTCATGCAACCCAACTATGATTGCCCCTTTCAGGAAGCCGATAAGCTACTCAACGGAAACCTCAATTTCGGCAAAGTTATCTTCGTGGATATGCATGGAGAAGCCTCCTCCGAACGCATGGCGATGGGGCGCTATCTCGATGGCCGCGTCTCGGCGGTAGTTGGAACGCATACCCACTGCCAAACATCCGACGAACGGATTTTCCCTGGAGGAACCGCCTATCTCACCGATCTGGGAATGACCGGTTCACAGGACTCCATCCTCGGCCGCGAGGTTGAACCCGTCGTTAAAAAATTCCTGACCGGCGTCCCTCACAAATTTGATGTTGCCAAAAATAATCCCACGCTCGAAGGAGCCATTATCGATGTCGATATGAAAACCGGGAAGGCTCATTCCATCGAACGCATTCGCATCGCTCTATGAGTTCGGAACGCAAAGTTTATTCTGTAGCGGAGGTCAACCGCAAGGCGCGGATGGTGCTGGAATCGGGCCTCGGCGAGCTGTGGGTGGAGGGCGAACTTTCGCGGGTCGTGATTCATTCGAGCAGGCACTGGTATTTTACGCTCAAGGATGAAGGGGCTGCGGTGTCGTGCGCGATGTTCCGCACCGATAATGCTCGCGTGATATTCACGCCGAAGGATGGGATGAAGGTGCAGATGCTCGCGCGTCCCAGTTTGTACGAAGCCAATGGCCGCTACCAATTGATTGCCTCTGAAATGGAAGAGACGGGGACGGGGAATCTCCAGGAACAATTCGAAAAACTAAAGGCGAAGCTGGCGGCGGAAGGGCTGTTCGATGAAAACCGCAAGAAACCACTCCCGCTGCTCCCTCAGAAAATCGGAGTGGTGACCTCTCCGACCGGCGCCGCAATTCGTGACATTATTAACGTACTCACCCGCCGTTTTCCTAATCTTGAAATCCTCCTTGCCCCCGTCACGGTGCAAGGGCCGACGGCGGCAAAAAGCATTGCCGGGGCCATTCGATATTTGAATCAAGTAGGGCCAATGTCTGGCTTGCTTCACATCGGAGAAGAAAACAAGGAAGACGTTGGTCCTACTTTACCGATCGATCTTCTCATCGTCGGGCGCGGGGGTGGAAGCATCGAAGATCTTTGGGCGTTTAATGAAGAGCAGGTGGCGCGGGCGATTTTCGAGTCAAAAATTCCGGTGATTTCGGCGGTGGGCCATGAAATTGATTTTACGATTGCTGACTTTGTGGCGGATGTACGTGCACCAACGCCGTCGGCGGCTGCCGAATTGGCGGTGCGTGAAAAGTCGACCTTCGAGGACGAGCTTTCGTACTATGACCGCCGGTTGAAGCAAGGCCTAAAAAGCATGGAGCAGAATCTTCGTCTCCGGCTCGGCCGGGCGGCACATAGTTATGTGTTTAAGGAACCGGCGGCGCTCGTAGCGCGATACCGTGTGTCGGTGGCTTCGTTGGGGGGGCGGTTGCCGGAATTACTGATGTATGGAGCGGGGAATCGCCGCCAGCGGATGGAACAGGCCGAGGAACGAATGGCGCATTCGTTGCAATCAGGAGTTCAGCAGACTCACCAGCGAGTCGATGAACTGGGTATGGTGATGCAACACCGAATGGAACGGAAGCTGGAGCGCGATCAACAAAAATTGAACCGGCTAAAGAGCCAGTTGCGGATGCTCAACCCGCTGGAAGTACTCGGGCGAGGATATAGTCTGACACGCAAAGCGGACGGGTCGGTGGTTCGTAATGCGGAATCGGTGGCGGTGGGCGAAGAGATCATGACTCAATTTGCGGATGGAAAAGTGGTTTCAAATATTACGAGAAAAGAGTAGATAAACGCTCTACGGGAGTTCAGATATGGCAGAAAAGAAAAGCGTGGATTTCGAATCGTCACTCGGACGGCTGGAAGAGCTAGTCGAGGATATGGAAGGCGGTGAGTTGAGCCTTGAAGATATGATCAAGCACTTCGAAGAGGGATCGAAACTGGTTGGTCTTTGTACAAAGAAGCTCAATGAAGTGGAGCAGAAGATTGAAAAATTGATGAAGAAAGATGGCGAATTGAAGGAAGTTCCATTTGAAACGAAAGAGGCCGGATCATGACGATAAGCCGGACGTGGATTTTAATCTTCTTTTGTGGAGCGATGATGCTGAGCATTTTGGTTTGGTCGACCTTTCGGCAAGGGGTGAAATCGGGATGTTCTGATCGAGTGGATATACCGTAAAAGGTTTTTTCACCGCGCCAGCTGCCCACGAGAGAGCATAATTCAGTTCGTCAGTTCAGTGATTCGATTGCGGATGTAGTCGAAAAAGTGATGCCGTCGGTGGTGGTGGTACGCACCGAATCGGTCCAGTACAAGGTTCAGAAGGATTTATTCGGTTTCCCGATGTTTCGTGTGCAGGAGTCGCTGGCGGGCGAGGGTTCGGGCGTGATTATTGATGAGCGCGGCTATGTGTTGACTAGCTGGCATGTGCTGGAAGGCGCCCGCGAGATTGAAGTCGTTCTCAGCAATGGAGAAAAAAAATCGGCTAAGATCGTGGGCCATGACCGGGCGACCGATTTGGCCATGCTAAAAATTAAAGCTCCGGGCGATGGGTTTCCGGTGGTGGAATTTGGCGATTCGGATGCGGTGCGGGTGGGCGAAGTGGCGATTGCTATTGGCTCGCCTTTTAGTTTGCAGAGTTCTGTAACCGTTGGGCACGTCAGCCAAAAAGGTCGGCGGGTTGAAATTTTGCCGTACGAAGATTTTATTCAGACCGATGCGGCGATTAATGAGGGCAATAGCGGCGGGCCGCTTATTAACGCGGATGGTCGGCTGATCGGGATTAATGCGGCCATCAAGACCGATGCCGTGGAGCGGGGCGTCGGCATCGCTTTTGCCATTCCTTCTAATTTAGCGATGGTGATTGAAAGTCGCTGATCGAAAAAGGGATGCATGAATGGCCGTGGGTAGGCGCTTTTTTTGGGAATGAAGGCGCTTTTGTCGAGCAGGTTTGGCGCGACACCTCCGCTGCTGAAGCCGGAATGCAACCGGGCGATGAAGTGCTTGAGGTGAATGGAGTTTCAGTGAAGAACGAGTACGATATCTATCGGATTATTTTTAACCACTCGGTCGGTGAATCGCTTCATTTTTTAGTGATGCGGGACCAAAAAAAGCAGCTCGAGTTTGAGCTGCTTTTGCAGGAGTTCCCTCAACAACCTTAGACGTCTTCGCGCAGGCCGCGGATGACCGCTTGGTCGAACCCGAGCGGTTCAAGGAGTTCGCTGACCAGCCATTGCGGTGGATTGTTGTCCATTTCATCTGCAATACATTGATCGACGTAGGCCTTCCATGCATCGCGATGAGCGAGCAGGGGAGGGAGGAACTCTCCCGCGCTGCCGCCATTCACGATGGCATTTGAGATGGCTTTTTGCGCTTCGGCCGAGCGAACATAGTTTTCTAGTTTCTCTTCAGGAATGTCCGAGCGAACGGCCAAGATTCGCTGTAGCATCCACTCTTGATTCTGAGTGAGTTTTTCCGGGTAACTAAAGGCGCGATAGTCCGCGGCCGCTTCAGCAAATCCGTTCTGCTCGAAAAAGTCGATGCGCCTATTCGTTTTGGCTTCGGGGTCGTTCCAGGCGCGCCCGAGATAGACGAGTTCTGTCAGTCCGGATGAGAAGCCTGCCATCCAGCCGAGGCGTCCATTTTCTATATCCTGCGGGAGAGTGAAGACGCTATGTCCGATCATGATACGGTGCGCGCCGTCATTAGACTCGAGCACCTCGACATAGATCTTGGTACGCGCATTGAGATAATCGCTTTGGGCGCGGCGCGGATAGAGCGTGTTCCCATAAACCGGCCAGGCTAAGGCCATGGCTTTGAGCGCTAGGCTACTTTCCGGTGAGGTGGAATAACCATTCGGCGTATTCGGTTCTAACAAGATACTCTTATGCGAAAACTTGGGTAGCATGAGAGCCGTTTGGTTTCCTTCGACGGGGAAAGATCCCGGTTCGATCCCAGAGGCAAGTTGCAGAAAGGAATAAGCCGTTAGGTCGCTCTGCCCATGGAAGGATTGGCCATATTTTGTCGATACGATCTGCCCCTCTTTGACGGTCGTTGCCGATTGAGCGGAGGAGGGGCTGAACAGGTTGATGAGGACGAAGTTATTCTCGCCAAACACCGTACGATCGACAGCCAAACGGTCGGAGGTGGTTTTTGCATAGTCCGCATTTTGCGCCTGAATATAGAGCCAAGGGCGGCTTGCGCCGCCGCTGAAGTGGTTCGGCTCGATGTAGACATTAAGCTGCTCTACCACGTTAAGTGCGAGGACGACCACGAGGGTGATCAGTACGATCACGGTGCAAAGCACCATGTCCGAGAAGGACTCGTAGATGCCCTCGGAGCCGGTGGGGTTATCGTTACGGGTTCCCGCTCTCATTATGCCACCTTCTCGCTGTTATTAACGTTTTTACCTTCAACGAATTGCTGGATGGAACTGGCCGCCAGCGAGAGTTGTCCGGCAATTTCTGTGGCTTCCGTATCGAGTTTGGCCTTGGCCATGGTAATCATTTCCCCGGTCGCCTGACTGATGGCGGCATGGAGTTCGCTCACGGCTTCGTTGAGCTCGGCACTCGTGCCATCGATCGACAGTTTGAAGTCGGCGAGTGATCCAGAGACGGATTCACTAGCTTGATTGACGGAGTTGCCTAGCCCCGTGAATGATTCGCTCACCTCTTTTCCCGACGTTCCGAGCGTTTCGTTCAGCCCGCCAAAGGATTCCTGCAAGCTCTTACCGGATTCTTCGATCGCGGTATTAACAGAGCCGATGGCCTCGCGAACTTCGCCACCTGCCGCAATAATGGTTTCGTTAAATGAACCGAAGGACTTCCCGATCTCCGTGCCATGCGAGGCCATTTGTTCGGTCATGCCACCGATGCATTCTTTCGTGGCGGTCATGGCGTATTCACCAGCTTCTTGTAGTGCGTGCCCGAAGTTTTTCATCGTGATCTCGAAGGAATCAGAAATACGGGTCGTAACCGCTTCGATTTCTAGCTGCATGTTTTCGAAACTAGCGACCACTTTGGAAATCTGTTCGTTGATTTCTTCAGCCTTATCTTCCACCTTGGACGTCAGATTATTTTCAGCATATTCCGTTGCCGAAGCGCAGAGTTCGGAAAGCGAGTTGAGCTGGGAGACCGCAACCGCACGGAGGATCAATCCACCCAGGGCACCGAAGAAGGTCGTATAGAACGCGGTACCCATCCCGGCGACGGTGGTTTTGAGCGCATCCATCATGGTAGAGCGCGAAAGTCCGATGTTCTCAACCATGCCGCCGAGTCCAGAGATCGCCATGATCAGACCGATGATCGTACCGAGCAGACCCATTGAAATAAGCAGTGCGGACATAATAGAGATGGAACGCACGCGGGAGTTATGCCCCGCGTGGTAGGTATCGATAGCAGTATGAACATTAACCACTTCACCTTTTTTCTTACTGGCGGCCAGCGAGTTAAAAATAGTAGTCAAACCCGATTTCTTATTTTCAGGAGGAAGGGTATGCGTCTCCGTAACCTTGCTGAGCACTCCCCATTCGGTATGTAGTTGCATGGCTGCGCGGAACGAAGCGGCTAAACCCCCAATAAAGAGGACGGCGATCACATAACTCATGCCGGTATCATCCGCCCGGAATCCAGCCAGAATGTGGTTGCGGGTCACAATGCCCATAATGAGCGATAGGCCGCCGGCCCAGATACTCCAAGATACAATAGGTTTTACTTTAATTTTCATCGAATTTTTCTCCCCTTCTCAGGATTATATTTTAGGTCTATCTCGTTTCATGGATTTACAATGTGGAGAGTAGAGCAGATTATATGCCAGTAATGATTTAGCAGGCTCTAGCGCTTCGTCTAATGCAGTAAGTCCCTAAGATATTTTCATAACTGCGAAATACAACGTGGTTTTTATGCCGCTAGCTTCTGCTTTCCAAACGAAGGAAAAAAGGTAGAGTACGCCTCTTTCAAGAAGAGGATACGGAGCATGAGTAAGAAAAATAGCCGGCTGGTCGCCGCAGAAATTGTTAGCCAATGGTTCGTCGATCGCCGCTTTCCGGATCGCCAACTTTCCAAAATTGAGGAGGATAACGCCTTTATCATGGAAGTCGTCAACGGCGTGGTGCGCAAGCGCAATATTCTTCAGTGGCTTGAACAGGGCATGGTTCCCAAAGAACCCGAACCCTTCTTTAAGGCGGTGTTGTATGTGGGTCTTTACCAGCTTCTTTTCATGAATAATGTCGAAGAATACGCCGCCATAAACGAAACCGTCGAGGCCGCCAAAAGCCGCCCCGGTGGCCATGGCAATGCGAGCATGATCAACGCCGTGCTCCGCCGCGCTCAGCGCGAGACCGATCAAATTTTCAGTGAACTCAAGCGGCAGCCCGACGACATCCGCCTATCTCACCCCGACTACTTGCTTCAGCGTTGGAGTCGTCAATACGGCGAAATCGATACCCGCAAGCTTGCCGAATGGAACAACCATCCGCCCGAAACGATCCTTCGCGTTGAGCAAGGTGTACTCACACCCGACGATTTTTTGGCCAAAATGGCCGACGCGGATATCGAACTAAAGCTACCTCCCTTTAGCGACCGCGAAAAATTCTATATCCTGCCGCGCGGCCTCGCCGTACACAAATTGCCCGGCTATGCCGAAGGTTGGTTCACGGTCCAGGATCCCGCTACCTCCGTTCCTATCGATCTCCTGCGCCCGTTCCCCGGTGAATCGGTGCTCGACGCCTGCGCCGCTCCGGGGGGGAAGACCGCTATGATTGCCTCGCGGATGAAGGGCAAGGGCGAGCTTGTGGCTATGGATCTACACGATGACCGTATAGCCCTACTTCAGGAAAATATGGATCGCCTGAATTTGGGTTGGGTTGAACTGGTGCAAGGCGATGCTTGCGCACCAGGCAAGGCGCTCGCCGACCGGAAATTCGACGCCATTCTGCTCGACGTTCCCTGCCTTAATACCGGCGTTCTACGCCGCCGGATCGACGCCCGCTGGCGCGTGAATACCAACCGCATTAAAGCCATCGCCGAAGTTCAGTATGGAATGCTCTCCGCCGCGGCAGAACGGCTCAAGGAAAATGGCCGGATCGTCTACAGTACCTGTAGTCTCGAGCCCGAAGAAAATGAAGATCTTATCGCCCGTTGGGTCCGTGAGCACCCCGGGTTCAGCAAAACCAAGGCCAAGAAAACCTTCCCGCCCAAAAGCGGAACCGATGGCGCTTTCGCCGCCGTGATTCGGCGCGACTGAGCGAAGTCATTCCGCCCTGCCGGAGACGGCTAGGGCGCTGCTCTATTTTGCATATTCAACACACCGCATTTCACGGATAACGGTGACGCGGACGACTCCGGGAATCTTGACTTCTCGACCGATCTGTTTGGCAATATTACGTGCCAGCAACAGGGTGCCGTGGTCGTTAAACTTATCGGGTTCGACCATAATGCGGATTTCGCGGCCCGCCTGAACGGCATAGCTCGTCTTGACCCCCGCGTATTGATTGCAGATTTTTTCGATTTTCGTAAGGCGCTCAATATAAAGGTCGGTCGTTTCCATGCGGGCGCCCGGCCGAGCGGCGGTCATGGCGTCGGCGGCATCGCACAGCACGGCATAGACGTTGGAACGATCCATATCTTCATGCTGGGCACCGATGGCTTTGTAGACCAGCGGGTCTTCACCATATTTGCGGAGCAAGTTTTCGCCAATGCTGGCGTGCCCGCCCTCGACTTCGTGGTCAAGCGCTTTGCCAATATCGTGGAAGATCCCGCACCGCTTGGCAATTTTAGTATCGAGTCCCAGCTCGGCGGCCATCATGGAAATCAGGTGGGCGGCTTCGACGGAGTGGTCGAGTACATTTTGTTTGTAGCTCGTGCGGAACTTAAGTTTTCCGAGGATTTGTACCAACTCAGGCGCAACGCCGGTGATGCCCAGGCCGAAGAGGGCTTCCTCGCCTGCACGACGCATCGTGATATCGAGGTCTGTACGAACCTTCGCGACGGTTTCTTCGATACGGACCGGGTGGATGCGGCCGTCTTCAATGAGCTCGATGAGGGCCACGCGGGCCACCTCGCGGCGGATGGGGTCGAAGCTCGATAGGACGACTAATTCCGGGGTTTCGTCGATGAGGACATTGACCCCCGTGACGGCCTCGAACGATTTAATATTGCGCCCTTCCTTGCCGATAATTCGGCCCTTAATATCGTCGCTGACGAGCGGAACATTGCTGGTCGTAATATCGCTGACCGTATCCGCCGCGTAGCGCTGAACGGCGATGGAAATGAGTTCACGAGCGATCTTTTCGGCGTTTTGTTTTGCGTCTCTTTGTGCGTGCCGAATCAGCCCTTGAGATTCGCCCACCAGTTCAACCTCCATCCGACTCATGATGATTTTGCGGGCCTCGCCTTTGGATAGGCTGGCGGCTTTCTCGATGTTCAACATTTCCTGGCGGATCAGGCCTTCAAGTTGGTTTTGTTTTTCCTTCAGCTCATCCTTGCGGTCGTGGATTTCCGTGAGGCGGCCCGTAAGCTGGACCTCCTTGGTGCTGAGCATATCGAGTTTTGAGGAAAGGGTTTTTTCCCGCTCCACGACGCGCTTTTCGAGATCGAGGATATCCTTGCGCTGGGAGCTGATTTCCTTTTCGGATTTTTCGCGGGCGCGTAACACGGCGTCCTTCGCCTGTACTTTGGCCTCGCGGCGCATCACATCGGCTTCCCGTTCGGCCTCGCCCAGGATGGATTTACTCTGCTTGCTGGCCGCAATGGCATTGGTTTTGGTGATATAGGCATGGAAAAAGAAACCCAGCACTATAAAAGCAATATTGACGATTAACGCTTGTCCGGTAAACATTTCTTCCACGGTGAACCTCCTTTTTCTTGTGCGATCGTTCTCCATGGAATACCCGAAGCAGTGTTGACGCAACATTTGGGCAGAACGATCCGATTATTTTTAATTTTGAGAACCTTACACTCTGACCCTAGGTCTTGTCTAATGTTCGTTATCAACATCGACTATTGTTCGCTCGGTTACGAGGTGATCGACGGGTTTGTCATGCATTTCAGCAGGGACTTTCGTCAGAATTTGGAAATCGAAGGTCACGGCGGCGGCCACGCCGGAAAAGCCATTCAATAGACGATCGTAGTAGCCCCCGCCGCGCCCTAGTCGATTCCCCGCTCGGTCGAATGCCACGCCCGGCACGGCGATCAGGTCGACTTGATCCATCGGAAGCAGGGAAGCGGATCGTGGTTCGCGGATGCCGTAGTGGCCTATTGAATAGGGTGTTTCAGCGGTAACTTCCGCCATTTCATAGAGTTTGGCCTGCGCATTAAAGAGGGGAATACACGTGCGCTTGCCGGCGTTCCAACAGATAGAAAAAAGCGATTCGAGATCCACCTCTCCATGAATCGACTTATAAAGAGCGACGGTTGACGCCGTTGGGAAAGCGTTCAGCCGTTGGAAATTCCCCACAATTTGTGAACTTGCGGTCGCCAACCACCGAGGCTCTAGTGCGCGGCGCTGGATTTCGATCTCCTTGCGTAGGTGTTGCTTGGTACTCATTTCTTTTTCCTCATGGAATCCCAATATTCGATGCGTTTGCGGAGAGTGGCTTCGTAGCCTTGGTCGGTTGGGGTGTAGTAGATTTTGTCGGTTGGAACATATTCCTGATCAACAAAGTGGGCGGCGCTGTTGTGGGCATACTGGTATGCAGTATCGCCTTTATCGGGTTTCGGCCCGCTTTGCAGGTGCTTGGGAACCGGCAAGGTACGGCCGTTTTCGACATCGGCTAGTGCGGCGTTGATCGCGAGGTAGGCGGAGTTGCTCTTCGGGGCGCAGGCCAGATAGGTCGTGGTCTGTGAAAGTGTGATGCGCCCCTCTGGCATACCGATGAATTCAACCGCCTGCATCGTTGAAACTGCGAGCGTAAGTCCGCGCGGATCCGCATTGCCAATATCTTCCGAGGCCAGAATCACGAGGCGGCGCGCGATGAAGCGCGGATCTTCGCCGGCATAGAGCATTTTCGCCAGCCAATAGACGGCGGCATTGGGATCGGAGCCGCGCACACTCTTGATGAAGGCCGAGATCGTATCGTAATGCTCGTCCTCGTCGTGATCATAGTTCACCGCCTTTTTCTGCACCGATTCTTCAATTTCGTGGCGGCTCAAATGTACGATGCCATTTTCCTGTGGCGGGGTGGTGAGCGCGGCGATCTCTAGGGCATTGAGCGCACGGCGGGCATCGCCCTCGCAGACGGCGGCCAAATGCGCCAGCCCGTCGTCCGAGGCTGTAACCAGTCCGTTCAGCCCCGTCGTTGCATCCATCGCACGTTGCAGCACCACCGTAACCGATGCCTCATCCAAGGGATTGAGCTGGAAAATCTGCGAGCGCGAGTTGAGCGGCGTATTGATGAAAAAGAACGGGTTATGCGTGGTTGCGCCGATCAGGACCATGTCGCCGTTCTCGACGTAGGGCAACAAGACATCCTGCTGAGCCTTATTGAAACGGTGGATTTCATCGATAAATAGGATCGTTTCTTGCCCCTTCATTTTTTTCCAGTGGCTGGCGGTTTGAAGTAGCTTGCGCAGGATGGCTACATTGGCCAGCACACCACTGGTGCGCTCGAAGCGGCGGTTTGTCGTCGTCGCAATGACCTCCGCCAGCGTCGTTTTGCCAGACCCGGGCGGGCCGTAGAGAATAAGGCTGCTGATGCGGTCGGCTTCGATGGCGCGGCGCAACAGCTTTTCCTCGCCGAGAATATGATCCTGCCCGACGATCTCGCCCAGCACTTTGGGCCGCATACGCGCCGCCAGCGGGGCGGTTCCTGCTCCCGGTCTGGGCGTTGGGGCTTTAGATTGTCCTTCAAAAAGATCCATAGGCAGAAGGTAGCGGGCTTTGCCTTGAATTTGAATCGCAAACGGGCAGGAATCGAAACGTCTACTGTAAGGGCGCAGTTTCCTGTAAATCATTTTGCTTTGGCAGGGCAGTTGCTTCTATATTCCTCGGATGGCAAAAATAAAAAAGGTGGATCCAGTTCGTTCGGGCTGGCGCGAGATTGCGGGGATTCTAGTGGGCACACTGGGGCTCATGCTGCTGCTGGGCGTGCTGTCGTACACGCCCTCGGATATTGGGCTGTTCACGAACCAACCGGGTTCCAGCAATTGGATCGGTCCGTTCGGTGCTCGTACGGCCTATGCGACATTCATGTATGTCGGAGTGGCGGGCTATCTGGTTCCGCTTGGCATTCTCTGGATTGGTGTATCGGCGGTGTATCGGTCGGCACGTAAGATCTATCCGCAGATGGTGTGGTTTATCCTCGCCTTGTTTTGTCTGGCCGGTCTGCTGGATATGCAAACCATCTGGTACGGCACGGTGGACCGTCTGAACATTGGTAGCCCTGGCGGGCTGATGGGTGAAATGCTGGCGCAACGGTCGCTCGGCTATTGGATCGGGCATGCGGGGGCGGGCATTGTATTTGTGGTTCTCTTGGTGATTGCTGTAATTCGGATGTTTAACTTGCATATCATTGATCTGTCGAAACAACTCTGGGCGTGGATCAAGAGATTAAAAATGGACGCTCCAACGGTGGAGGAAATTACCGCTCCGACGGATAAACCAAAACGCAAGCGTGCCTCGCGCAAGTCAAGCCCCGCTCCCGCCGCGCCTCCTGTCGACCTTAAACAAATGGTAGAGAAACAGCAGAAAGAAGCCGAAGCCCGTAAATCTAAATCGGATGTTGTGAAAGATAAACCTCCGACCAAATCCAAGGCCTCTCCTGAATTTGCCGAGGTCGATGTGGGCGAAACCCATTCGAACTATCGCCTGCCGTCTATCGACCTACTGGATCCTACGGTGCCTCAAAGCAAAGGAATGTCGCCTAACGAAATTGCCGAAACGGCCGAAGTCTTACAGAACACACTGGAGGAGTTTGGCGTCGAAGCCAAAGTGACCGGTGTGCAACAAGGTCCGGTCGTCACGTGCTACGAAATCCTGCCCGCCGCCGGCGTACGCGTTGAACGTATTAAATCGCTTTCCGATAATATCGCGCTGAAAATGCATGCCGAGAGCATACGCATTCAAGCGCCTATTCCCGGAAAAGGGGTCTGTGGTGTGGAGATTCCCAACACCACACGCTCAGCGGTCTTTTTCCGCGACATGGTTGAAAGCAAGGAATTTCAGCAGGGCGGCCATGCGCTACCGCTTATTTTAGGGAAAGATGTAAATGGCGCTACGATGATTTACGATTTGGCCAAAATGCCGCACCTCTTGATTGCCGGAGCAACCGGCGCGGGTAAATCCGTCTGTATGAACTCGATCTTAACCGGGCTGCTGATGAAGCACTCGCCCGATGACCTGCGCATGATCCTCGTCGATCCAAAAAGCGTCGAGTTTCACCAATACAACAACCTGCCGCACCTCGTCGTGCCCGTCATCACCAATGCCAAAAAGGTGGCTCTAGGCCTCAAGTGGGCGATCGACGAAATGGAGCGGCGCTTCAAATGGTTCCAGCAAGCGGGCGTGCGCGATCTCTCCGGCTTCAACGCCCGTGTGGTCCAGAAGCAAGAAGAACTCTTCGGTGAATCCGAGGTGGACGATACGGAAAATAAAAAGAACCAGATGCCCGAAAAGCTCCCGTACATCGTGATTGTGATCGATGAGTTAGCCGACCTCATGGCCGTCGCCCAAGCCGAAATTGAAGCCGGCATTGCGCGCCTCGCCGCCAAATCGCGCGCGGCCGGAATTCATATGATTCTTGCCACGCAGCGCCCGGATGTAAAGGTAATCACCGGAACGATCAAGGCCAATTTCCCCGTTCGCATTGCATTTAAGGTTTCGCAAAAAGTCGATAGTCGCACCATCCTCGATCGTATGGGGGCCGATGCGCTGCTTGGTCGGGGCGATATGCTCGTGCTTCCGCCGGGGTCTGACAAGCTGATCCGCTCGCAAGGCGCCTTTACCAGCGATGGTGAGATTGATCGCGGTACCAATTTTTGCACGGAACAGAGCCAGCCGGAGTTCGTCTCCGAAATTCACGAAAAGATCCAAAAACCCGCCGCCGACCTGCCCGACCTGGACAGTGGTGAAGACGATGATATTGTGGAAAAGGCCATTGAGGTAATTCGTCAGACCAAACGCGCTTCGACCTCGTCGTTGCAGCGCCGACTTCGGATTGGATACACCCGCGCCGCGCGCGTGATGGACCTGCTCGAAGAACGCGGTATGATCGGTCCGCCGGAAGGAGCTGGGCCGCGCGAAATTTTAATCGATTTGGATGGGGAAATTCCCCAAAACCCGGGAGTAGAAAACGATGGAACAGACGAGTCTTAATATTGGAACCATCGGGCAAAAGCTCGAAACAGCCCGTCAAGCTAAAGGCGTAAGCGTCTCCGAAGCCGGACGAGCTACGAAGATCCTTTCCAAGTTTATCGAGGCGATGGAAGCGGACGACTTTGGAGCCCTCTCCGCCCCGATCTATGCCAGGAGCTTCATAAAAATGTACGCGAAGTATCTGGGGCTTGATTCAGCTCCATTAATTTCAGAATATGCAGCGCAAAATGCGCCGCCCATCAAAAATAAGCTGAGCGATGAAGTCCGGAAAAACCTCACTCAGACCGATCTGGTTCCGCTCGAATCGCCCTCTCCAGCCACCGGCGAGGGCCAGCAGGTCTTTGGCGGAGTGAATCAGGCCATCACTAAATTGTCCGGCTCTGGGATCTCTCCAAAAATGCTGGCCGTGGCGGGCGGCGGATTGCTACTCGTACTGCTTATTGTGCTGAGTGTGACTCAATGTTCCGACGAGGAAGAAGCCCCTGCCGCCGCCGGTGGAGCCGCTTCCATCGAACGGCAACTTTTGCAAGAAGGTGCGCCGGATGTCTATCTGGTGATGCCCGGTGAAATTAAAGTGAACCCCTAAAAGGGAATCGTATGAAAAACCTGCCGAATCACCTGACCATAAGCCGCTTTTGGATGACCGCCGTAATGATGGTCTGTATGAGTATCGACTTTCCATACGCGCGTATCGCCGCATTGGGCATCTTTATCGTTGCCAGCATTACCGATGCGCTCGATGGCTACCTCGCCCGTAACTTTTTTGGATGCACCTCCTTCGGTAAGCTGATGGATCCGCTGGCCGACAAGGTACTTGTTTGTGCCGCATTCATTGGGTTTATTGAACTTGGAAGCCTGCACGCGTGGATGGTTGTGCTGATCATCGCCCGCGAGTTTATGGTCACCGGCATGCGCCTGCTCATGATCGAAAAAGGCATCGTAATGCCCGCCGGTCCATGGGGGAAAATAAAAACTACCGTGCAAATGCTCGTCATTTGTCTGCTCTTTTTCGGGCTGATCTGGCCGATGGAATGGCTCCCCATTCCCGGCAGCGCATTCGCCTGGTGGCTCGGTTTAGGAGCGGCACTGATTACCGCCTGGTCGGGTATGGTCTACTTTTGGCAGCAACGCCATATTATCTGGGAAAAGGAAGGGTAATCCTCAATGGGCCGTGAAAACATAGACAACTGGCACGTGAGGAAATGTGCCAAAGTGTGCGACGGCTGCAAAGAGGGATTCAAGAACAAACAGCAACTCCATTCCCGCCTTTTCTTCGACGAAGGCGAATATATGCGCCAGGACTATTGCGAGAAATGCGATGAAAAAGCAGCCCCAGCGCTAAGCACATGGAAGACTATCTTCATCGTCCCGCCGCCCCCGGCCGAAGAGACGGTGAAGAAAGAAAATGCCGAGTCGCTCCTGCGCAAGTTACTCGCCAAAGAAAACGAAGACGACCTCAATGCCATCTTCATCCTGATGGTCATGCTTGAACGTAAAAAAATCTTTGTGGAGCGCGACACTCAGAAAGCAGAAGACGGCCGTAAACTCCGAATCTACGAGCACAAGAAAACCGGCGAGAGCTTTATCATCATTGACCCCGAACTAAAACTCGATCAGCTCGATCACGTCCAAGAAGAAGTCGTCACCCTCCTCGGCGGAAAGCCCCGTACTGCGGAGCCCGAGCTTCCCGCCGAGCCAGAAGAGAATAATCGAGAGCTCTCAAAGGACACGAAGCAGGATTAGTCCTGGTAGCGGATATTTTTCCTCACGCTACGGCCTCTTTTTCATACAGGTAGCTCTGGAACCCGATGAACAGTTCGCGGATATCGGCGATGCTACCTAACTCGGCCACCGCATCGCGGACGGCGTGGTATTTAAGTTCGATGAGATTGGGTAGCTTGTTCTCAGCCAGCTCATCGACGCCTTGTTGGATGTAGTGCTCCAGAATGAAATCCAGAAACTCCTGCTGCTTGTCGGCGTAGTGCATGAAGATCAATTTGCGATGGGTTTCCACCCGCTCCTCACGACTGATCGGCAACTGGGCATACGCAATATAGCTCAGCACATCGTAGAGGTCGGACTTCTCGGCATGGATCATCCGGCTAAGGTCAATCAATTGCTCCTGGCCATAGCCTTTCTCTTCCAACCCGTCTAATAGCCTCTGGCGCGTATCAGGGCGACTCCAAAGTTTTCGAATCTCATCTTCATCCTTAAAGAAGCTGGGCAGCTCGCCGAAGAGTTGCTCGATAAACTGAGCGGAAGAGATGGGCTTGCCGTCGGGACTCCAAAACGACGTGGCGATCATATGCTGGATGGTTCGTTCCTTTCCATCAGCCAATTTAATCTTCACTGTCCGTCGGTTTCCACAGACGCACGACCACTCGCCACAGACTGAGCACGGCTCGGGGGGGGGATTTTCGCATACACAGGGGCGCTGGCCACAAATGGAACACGGTCCGGACGGTGTCCGCTCGCATACGCACGGATGTTCACTACCAACCGGACAGCTCTCCGGCTCCAGCGGTTCGCCGTCCCACTCGGGATCGTTGAAGTGCCGATAGGCATCCACATAGTCGTAGACCGTAAAGTAGTCCTTGCCATCGAACAATCGGGTACCACGTCCGACGATCTGCTTGAATTTGATCATGGAGTTGATGTGCCGCAGTAGCACAATATTGCGGACATCCACGCCCGTGGAAAGTTTTTGAGAGGTGGTTAGGATGGTGGGTATGGTCTTCTCGTTGTCTTGGAAAATGCGCAGGAAACGCTCGCCCTCGTTCCCATCGTTGGCCGTTACACGAACGCAGTAGTTCGGATCTGAACTGGACTTCGCCTGGTTGATTAAATCTCGTACGAGCAACGCGTGGGCCTGGGTTGCGCAGAAGACCAGCATCTTTTGGCTTTGGTCGATCTCTCGCATAAAGATCTCGACCCGTATTTTCTTCCGCTCCTGAATCTCGATGGGCACATTGAACTCACTGCTCTCGTAAATCCGGCCCTCCTCAACTTCTCCCTCGATAATGTCGTCGTCCGACGTATAGATATAAACCGGATCGCCAAAGTAGTCGTAGGTATCGACGTTCTTGTCGCGCTTTGGGGTTGCCGTCAAGCCGAGCTGCACCGCCGGTGAAAAGTAGTCCATGATCGCCCGCCAATTACTCTCATCGTTGGCACCGCCACGATGGCACTCATCGATCACGATAAAGTCGAAAAAGTCCGGCGGGTAGTCACCAAAATACGGGTCCGACCGGCCCGTTCCATCGGTCCCGCTCATGAAGGTTTGGAAGATCGTAAAAAAGACGCTGCCGTTCTTAGGCACGCGCCCCTTCTTGCGAATCTCACCCGGCGCAATCCGCACCAAGGCATCCTCGGGAAAAGCGCCGAAAGCGTTGAACCTAAAAAATGCAGTTGAACTTCCCTGACGGAAGCTTCAAATAAGCAAAAGCTGGGTTCCGTCGGAGACCGGGAGCAGGTGGGCATCTTTTAAAAAATTCTGGAAGGCCTTTTTTAGCACACAAGTCCATTTTTCTTCG
>JAJRRI010000068.1 GCA_024279685.1 Verrucomicrobiota bacterium
AATCTGGTTATTCGAAAAGAGGGCCGGTTGATTACGCCACCGGTCGAATGTGGCTTACTAGCAGGAACGTTTCGGGCACATTTGCTTAAGTCCGGAGAAATTGAAGTGGCCGTGATTTCGGTCGAAGATCTACAGGAGGCGGAAGAGGTCTTTCTGATCAATTCCGTCCGGCGCTGGCGGCGGGCGATATTGAAACAGGCCTTTTCATGAGTGTTTTCTCTTCAATTTTATTTTGGACCGCCATCGTTT
The DNA here is from genome assembly GCA_024279685.1 of Verrucomicrobiota bacterium. Lineage (GTDB taxonomy): Bacteria > Verrucomicrobiota > Kiritimatiellia > Kiritimatiellales > Pontiellaceae > Pontiella. The sequence continues at coordinate 250 of JAJRRI010000068.1, forward strand.
TGTTGGCGGACGGGTCATTGGCCTTGCTGTTTCAGGAGCGTTGGCAAAGGTGGGTTGGTGAGCTGGATATACAGCGAATGGCCTTGATCGAAATCGGGGTGGGGATGGCTGTTTTAGGGGTACATTATATTTTACTTTTAAATCAGCATTAAACTTCGGTTTGACGGCTTGACTTCCCTTCGCCGCCTTCTTATGGTGTCGCGCTCTTTTGTAAACCGTTGGGCTCTTCCTTTTATGGAATAGATTTCCAGCGGCAGTTTTTGTTTGCCCGATAGTGTAATGGAAGCACATGTGACTTTGACTCACAGGGTCCAGGTTCGAACCCTGGTCGGGCAACCATATTGAATCAGTCGTATTATGAAGATTATTTCTGGAACAGGACATCGAGACTTAGCGGAGCGCATTGCAGCCTCCGCTGGGGTTGAGTTGTGCGATATAGACATCACGCGCTTCCCGGATGGCGAAATTTTCGTCAAGTTGCAAGATAACGTGCGTGGTGAGGATCTATTTATCGTGCAGTCGGTGTCGGTCAGCCCGAATGAATATCTGATGGAATTGCTGATCATGATTGATGCCGCAAAACGCGCATCGGTCAACCGCATTACAGCGGTGTTGCCTTATTATGGGTATGCCCGTCAGGACCGTAAGGACCAGCCGCGTGTACCGATTACCGCTAAATTGGTGGCCAACCTACTGGTTGCCGCGGGTGCAAATCGGGTGCTGTGTATGGATTTGCACGCCCAGCAGATTCAAGGGGTTTTTGATATCCCCGTGGACCATCTCTACGCGTCGCCCGTGATTGTGAAATATCTGCGCACACTGGAATTGGATAACCTGGTGGTCGTTTCGCCAGATGCAGGCGGCCTAAAAATGGCGGATGCCTATTCCCAGATGCTGAATGCAGGGATTGCTGTAGTCGGCAAGCAACGCAAGAGCGCCACAGATGTGGTGGCCAATCATCTCGTCGGGGATGTTGAAGGGTGCAATACGTTGCTGGTGGACGACATGACGTCAACGGCGGGCACGTTATCCGCAGCGGCCGGGCTATTAAAAAAGGCCGGCGCAAAATCAATCCGCGCGGCGGTGAGCCATTCGCTGCTGACGGAAAAAGGAATTGAACGACTCAAGGAGTCGCCGATTGATGAACTCGTGACAACCGACAGTGTTCCCCAGCGCGAGTGGGAAGGTTTTAATGTTACGGTCCTGTCGGTGGCCGATACGCTGGCGGAAGCAATCTGCCGGATTCATAACGATCAGTCGGTCAGTTCGCTATTCAGAATTTGACCATATAGGAGAAAACCCATGGAAGACACTAAGTTGATTGCAAAGAAGAGAGACCTGCAAGGGTCGTCCAACGCCCGCCGCCTACGCAGAGCCGGAGGCCTTCCGGGCGTGATTTATGGCGAAGGCAAGGCGGCCACTGCCGTCGAATTTGAAGCACATGTTTTCGGGCAGTTGCTCCGGCACCACAGCAGCGAAACCCTAATTACTGATATTGATCTGGAAGGGGTTGGGGATGTCAAAGTGTTGGTAAAAGATATTCAGCGGCACCCCGTGAGCGGCAATATGATGCACGTTGATCTGCTTAAAATTATTGCCGGACAGGCCATTCAGGTGGATATTTTGCTAGAACTCGTTGGTGAAGCCGCCGGTGTGAAAGAAGGCGGGGTTATCGATCAGGTGATGCACTCGATTTCTGTCGAATGTCTGCCCCGAAACTTGGTGGAATCCATCGAGGTGGATATTTCCGAAATGAATATCGGCGATGCACTGCATATTTCCGATCTTGATTTGGGCAGTAAATTTACAACTTCGCTCGCAGCGAATACCATTGTGGCCTCCGTTTCCGCACCGCGTGTGGAAGAGGAGCCGGAAGAGGGTGCTGCAGAAGGAGCTAATGCCGAGCCAGAAGTGATTAACGAGAAGAAGGTCGACGAAGCGGCTGACTAGCGCTGCATTGTTTCGGGAGGATTGATTTTGAAACTGGTCGTTGGGCTGGGAAATCCCGGAAAAGAATATGCAGGCTCCCGCCACAATATTGGCTTTATGGTGGTGGCAGAGTTAGCACAGCGACAGGGCGTAGAGCTTAAAAAAATGTTTTGGTTCCCCGCGCGGCAAGCGAAATGCCGCATCGGGGAAAGTGAAGTTCGTTTATTGGAACCGACGACATATATGAACCGCAGTGGCAAGGCGGTTTGGGGTGCGATGAAAAAATGGCATGTCAGCGCCGCTGATACAGTGGTCGTTTACGACGATGTCGATTTGGAATTCGGAGGCATCCGAGTGCGGGGTCAAGGATCGGGTGGAAGCCATAACGGCATGAAGTCGGTGCTCGAATGGGTGCAGACGAAAGCCTTTCCAAGGGTTCGGATGGGCATCGGGCCGAAGCCGGCAGAGGTCGACATGATTGAGTTTGTACTGGGCGACTTCGCCGAAGATGAGAGTTTAGGGCTGGAAAAGGTTGTCGGACGGGCCGCCGATGCGGTAGAAAGCATCTTTTCCATCGGAACTGAACGAACGATGAATACGTTCAATCAGTCGAAGACAGGATAAGTAAGGAGAAAACCATTGAAGACATTATATGAAGGATTATTTATCTTCCCGGAGACGTTCGACGAGGATCACCTCGAAATGGCGATCACCCGCGTAAAGGAAGAGCTCGAAGGCTTGGGCGGTTCGCTCGAAAGCACCACCCGCATTGGAAAGAAGAATTTTGCACGGCCGCTTAAAAAGCAAAAGGCGGGATTCTATGTGGTCATGATGATTCAACTCGAAGGATCAAAGGTTGATGCATTCAAGAAGCGCTTGACGCTGGCGACCGATGTGTTCCGCTCGCAGTTTGTTGTGGCTGAAGAAGTGGACGCCGCACAGGAGGCATAGTCGGTATGGCCAGTTTTAATCGGGTTCTTTTAATGGGTAATTTGACGCGTAATCCGGAAATCCGGTATACGCCGTCAGGGACGGCTGTTTCGGATCTGGCTTTGGCCGTAAACGAAAGTTTTAAGAACAAAGCGGGCGAGACAGTGGACCAAGTCTGCTATGTAGATGTGGTCGTGTGGGGACGGCAAGCTGAGACCGCTTCTGAATACCTGCACAAAGGTTCTCCGGTTTTTATCGAAGGCCGCCTGCAGTTAGACCAGTGGGAAAATCAGCAGGGCGAGAAACGTAGTAAGTTGCGTGTTCGCGCCGACCGCGTCCAGTTTTTGGGACGTCCAGATAAGGGCGCCGAATATACGGCGGCACCGGCCATGCCGGCTCCGCCTGCGGAAAACACCGCACCCGTTGCACCGGCACCCGAAGTCGCCGATGACGATGATGTGCCGTTTTAATGAAAAGGATATGAATTATGCGTCGTAGTAGAGATAGAGATGAATATAAGCGCGATCCCGAACTCCTCAAAGGAGTCGATAAAATTGATTACAAGGATGCGGAGCTTCTCAAGAAGTTCATGACCGACCGAGGCAAGATTTTGAGCCGCCGTCTGTTGGGCACCAATGCCCAGCAACAACGTCAAATCAAACGTGCCATCCGCCGTGCGCGGGTTGTAGGTCTCATCCGCTAAGCAGGAAGGAACGAATTATGGCTACTGAAATCTTGTTGATGGACCAAGTTGAAGGACTTGGCATTGAAGGTGATATTGTGAAGGTTGCCGACGGCTACGCCCGCAACTTTCTTTTCCCCAGAGGCATTGCCACTCAGGTGACCGAAGGGAAAAAACGTCAGATTGAGAAAAAGCGCACCGAGCGTTTGGCTCAACTGCAAAAGGAAAAAGGGGCCGCTGAAGAACTGGCCAAGAAAATTGACGGGTTTGAATGCACAATCGCCGTTAAGGTGGGCGAAAACGGCCAATTATTTGGTTCTGTTAACGTTCCCCAGATTCTGGAGAAGCTGGCCGAACAAGGACTGGAGTTAGATAAGTCCAAAGTCGATCTAGCTACGCCTCTGCATGAACTCGGCGTCTTCGATGTTTCCCTTAAACTGCACGCAGAAGTTACGGGTACACTCAAGGTCTGGATCGTAGAAGAGAAATGATTCCAGAGGGTCTAGGAGCAGGACTTCGGGTCCCCCCGCATAGCGAGGAAGCCGAGCGTGGGGTCCTCGGGTCCATCCTGCTCGATCCCGCCAATGCCATAGACAAATGCCTTGCAAAGCGCCTAGGTAGCGATTCGTTTTACGATCGCCGCCATCAGGCGCTTTTTGAGCAAATGGTGGATATGAGCCAGGCCAATAAGATCATGGATGCCATCACTATTGCCGAATGGCTCAAGGATCATAACGCCCTTGAAAAGGTCGGTGGATACGACTATCTCGTCCAGCTCCAGGACAGTACGATGGTTCCCGCGCACGTCGAATTCTATTGCGATATTGTTCAGGAAAAAAACCTCTACCGCCGACTGATCGAACACTCAAACGAAGTCACCGACTCCGCCTATAAAGGCGAAGAGGATGCCGCACTGCTCGTCAGCCAGGCCGAGGCCTCGCTCTTTGATCTCGGGAGTCATGGCGGCGATAAGATTCCCGACTGGAAGGAATCGATTAAGCATGTCTTTACCGAAATCAATAAAGATCCTAACGATATCGACCATGGGGTTACCACGGGCTACGAAGGATTGAACGAACGCCTGCGTGGATTGGCCAAGACCGACATGATCGTACTTGCTGCCCGCCCAGCCATGGGGAAAACCTCATTGGCCATGAATATTGCTGAGAACGCGGCCCTTGGAAAATTGGCCAGAGGGAATAAAGGGGTTCCGGTCGGGATCTTCAGCTTGGAAATGTCGCGCGAGCAACTGGTGCGCCGTATGCTTTTCTCCAATGCCCGTGTTTCCATGCGCGCAGTACAGAAAAACCTGACGACTGAAAATCACGTGCGCCTCACCGAAGCCGTCGACCGTCTCTCCAAAGCGAATATCTATATTGACGATACGCCCGGCCTCGAAGCCGTTGAATTACGCTCTCGCGCTCGCCGTATGAAGAGTCGCTATGGGGTCGAACTCATCATCGTCGACTATCTTCAACTGATGAACTACAGTAAATTTTCGAAGGATGGCCGCCAGCGTGAAACCATGGCCATCTCTGGAGCCATCAAGGCGATGGCGAAGGAGTTGGATCTGCCGGTGATCGTACTCAGTCAGCTCAGCCGAGCAACGGAAGGGCGCGGCGATAACATTCCAAAACTTTCCGACCTACGCGACTCAGGGGCTATTGAGCAGGATGCCGATGTGGTGCTCCTGCTCTACCGTCCGAGCTACTACAAGCACGGCGATGAGCGTAACGACGACAACTTGGCGATCGTTGATGTCGCTAAATTCCGCCACGGCGAAACCGGCGACGTTCCAATGAGCTTTATCAAAGAATATACCCGCTTTGAATCTCGTGATCCGCGGGATGACGATCATGCTCCTGCCGATTATTAAGGGCCAACCTGTGGATTTTTTAATGAAAAAAATCGTGTTCATCCTATTTGCGATGTTAGCCGCTTTGGCGGCTCCGGCGGAAATCATCAAGGACATTCAGATCGTCAACCAAGTTGGCGAATCCTACGATATGAGTTCGGTCTCGGCCTTTACTTCCTTTCGAGTGGGCGAAGAGGTTTCCGACCGAGAGGTCATTCTCTCTTCGATTGCAGTGGATGTGAATCGCATGCGCGAATCCGGCCGCTTCTCCTACGTGAATGCCCGGATGGATATCGATCCTGATGGGGTGACCCTCGTGTATACCGTGGCCGTAAAACTCAAGTTGCGCCGCATTGAAATTTCAGGAGCGAAGAAGATGCGCAACAAAAAGGTGCGCAAAAAATCGGAGCTGGCCATTGGCCAATTTTCCGACGATGCCGCCTTTGCACAAGCGGCCTCTAAAATCAAAGTGGCCTATCGCGATTTCTGGTATCCCGATGCTCAGGTTGAATGGACCACCCAGATGAATGAGCGTCTTGGAATAGTAGATGTCACTTTTCAGATCAAGGAAGGCCGCAAGTTAGGGATTAAAAACTTGGTGTTCGAAGGGAATGATCTCATCGACGATAAAACGCTACGAAAAGTCATGCAGCAGAAGCAAAAATGGTTTTTTTCTTTCATTACTGGAGCCGGAAAATACCAGCCTGAAAGTGTAGATATGGATGTTTTTGCCATTAAGTCGCTCTACATGAACGCCGGCTTTCTTGATGTGCAGGTTGCTGATCCACAGCTCGACGATGGGACCCCGAAGAAGTCTAAGTTGATCTTCACCATCAACGAGGGCCAGCGTTATCGGGTGGGTAAAATCGCGGTGGCCGGCATGAAAACATTTGAGGAACAGGAACTGCGGCGGGGAATCCGCTTGGGCCAGGGCGATATCGCCGCTCTGGCCGCCGCCGAGGCTGGCAGTGAAAGTATTCGAGCCTTTTATGTCAACCGCGGCTACATCCGCACTCGGGTGCATCCGGTCTACGATGCGAATGCCGACACGGGGATGGTGGATATCCGCTATGATGTTACCGAAGGCTCGGTGGGCTATATTAACAAGGTCAATATTATGGGCAACGAGCGGACGCTCGATAAGGTGATCCGTCGCGAACTCGTCATTTACCCCGGAGATAAATATAACCGCAGCCGCGTTAAGACCTCTGAGAACCGCCTGCGCAACCTGAACTATTTTGAGGGGGTGACCACCAATCCTGAGCCCACCGGAGAGGGGGATCAATACGACCTTAACGTACAGGTGAAGGAAAAGCCGACCGGACAGTTTTCCGCGGGGGTTGGTTTTTCTAGCGTCGATTCGCTCGTGGGCTATATCGAACTATCGCAGGGTAACTTTAACTGGAAAACCTGGCCGCCCATTGGCGCGGGCCAAAAGTTTAAGATTCGGTTGCAGCTCGGTACTCAGCGTAACGACATCGATATCTCGTTCGTCGAGCCTTGGTTCCTGGATCGGAAGCTTTCTTTCGGAGTGGATCTTTACCACCGCGAAGCGCGCTTTTTTTCTGATGAATATGATCAGAGGAATACTGGAATGCGCTTTTCGCTGGGCAAGCCGATCTCACGTTTTACACGCGGCACCTTGGCCTATACGTTGGAACAGTTCGAGGTGTACGATGTGCAATCCACCGCTTCCCCCGCAATTGTGGCCGAGGAAGGCAGGCGTTTAAAGAGTGGTCTGGACTTTACCTGGTCGCGCGATACCCGCGACCGCTTCTTTAACCCAACCCGCGGAAATAAAACAACCATTCAGCCCTACTTCGCCAGTGGGCCACTCGGAGCCGAAACCGATCTCTATGGGGTGAAAGTTCGGACGGGACAATATTGGGCTTTGTTTGGTGATACGGTGCTGAATTTCCGAGGCCAAATCGAATCGGTAGATTCATTTGGGGGAAGCGAATTTGTTCCAATTTTCGACCGCCTGTTCTTGGGGGGTCCCTACACCCTGCGCGGCTATGAATTCCGCGATGTGGGGCCGAAGGATACGACGGGCGAACCGATTGGCGGAGACAGCTCAGCCTACTTCACGATTGAATACACGGTTCCGATTTGGAGCAAGGTTCGTGGCGCTACGTTCTATGATTGGGGCGTTGTAAATATTGATGAATTAGACTTTAACACGACGGGCTACAACGACAACTGGGGGATCGGGATCCGGCTTGACCTGCCTGGCTTCCCATTGAACCTCGATTACGCCTGGCCGATCACTTTCGACGAGCAATGGCATGATGGAAAGGGACGCTTTAACTTCCTGATCGGGAACAGTTTCTAGTGCTTCGCCACACCCAGGAGGGCGGTCTTTTTTGGGTTAAAATAGACGCATCCAAGCCGGATTTTTAAAGACCATCGGGAAAGAGATCGCCGAGTTTAGGACCCTTTCCTGGTGGAGTTTGTTGTGAAATAGGTTTCTTCGATTCGCGCTCACATCGATCCATAAATTCTTCCGACGACATCGTCTGTGCGCCTGCGCTGGAGACGGTATCATGCTCCGCGTGGTCGGAGGTAACCACGAGGATTTTATCCGAGGTTGGGATCTTGCAGACCAGCCGCTCAATGATGGTATCGGCCGAGAGATTTCCGGGGGAGAAAAAGACCTCCAAATATTTCGAGGTCAGCGCGGGGCCGCTCCCCGCCTCGCGGCCATCGAAAACAAGAAGGGTCTGCCGCGCCATGTTGTGCGCCGTTTCCTCAACCCGCCGCACCAGCCGATGCCGCGCGGCTTGAAGATCTGTCCCCAGCATAGCGGCCAACTCCGGAGCTTTATGGAGCAGGTTATAGCCGTCGATGATGAGCCATTCGTAATGCATTATTTTCTCCGACTAGAGATGGGGAAAACGCAATCGTCACCCCGAAGTGATTAGAGCGATCCAAAACAAGTTTTTGGTAATTAATATGAATATCACAATAATCATTTTCCATACGCTTAACCGATAGTAATTGTTCAAAATCATGGAAATCGCACTCAATGGAATGAAGATACGGAGAACGCTGCCGGGCAACAGGTCAAAAATCCCAAAAATAAATCCGAGGAGGAAAGCGAGAGGGAAATTATTTCGGGGATTTCTCCTGTCAAGAAGGCGGATGGATCCCCAGAAGATAATCGAAAAAATAAAAGCTGATATAGCTAGTGCGATGACCATTATCACGTGAGACCCTTTTCTATATGGGTATCCGATTTTTTCCTTCGGCTCATTATTCTTTTTGCAAAAAAAGAAAAGTTATATAGGAGCAATATACCAAGCGTCCAACTGCTCCATTTGCTAAAATAAACAGCAGCATCGTATCGGAGTTCATCCACCTCCCATTTACCTTCTAACCATCTATCCAAAGACCGGGTATTAAAAAAAGAGGAAGAGAGGGTTACTTTTTCTGTATGCGTGCTCTTAATATCCATTTCTATTGAATAGTTGTTTTCAAGTACAACAACTATTCCAAATGTAGAAAATAAAAGGATTATTATATTAAATATAACAGCAACTATGTTCGGTATTTTTTTCATAATTTTACCTACTAGATTTTGCTCCTGGTGTTCCAAGACTTAGACTTGTTCCTGGGATATCAGTTGCGTCCATTGCTATGTCGTGAATCGCCTGTGCCGCCTCCATCCCGCCTTGCTGGACTTTGTCTTGACCCCCTTCAAGGTCTCCTTTCCACATATCATCGTATCCTTCAGAACGCTTCTCCATTGCATCTTTAAATCTTTCAAAGGGGTTAATAAACGGAACCTTATCTTTAACCCAATTCACCGTCTTCTTCCACCACCCGCTATCTTCATCCAGCCCGAAATGGTCCACAAAGTTAACGGGATTATTTCCGAAGGCAACATATAGGTTCAAGCCACCGCGAATGCCGATGGGATCCTTGCTCAACCACCTTCCTATCTCTGGGTCATACCAGCGGGCACGAAAATAATACAAACCCGTTTCCCAATCGATCTCGCGGCCTTGGAACGCATAGCGGTTGCCGAAGGAGGAAGTAGTTAGCTCGGTGCCGCTGGTATCGAATACCTTGGTGTTGCCGTAGGCATCGTATTCGTAGGTTTCGACTACTGTGCCGCTGGAGTCGGTCAGGGCGATGATGCTATTCTGATGATCTTTGAGGTAATGGTAGGTGGCCAGGGCATTTCCGCTGGAATAGGTGGTCATCGTGAGGATGTTGTCGATGCCGGGCCATAGCCGTAGGTCCGCTTGAGCCAACGACTGGAATCAAGGTCGGCAACAACATGGTGTCCGTTGAAAAGGTAGAGTTCCGTACTGTTGCCAGCGGTACGAGAGGTTTTTCTGCCGAATACATCGTAGGAATAATCCACTACAGAGGACGCAGAGGTAATGGAGCTAAGGCGATAGCGCTCATCCCAGTCCAGGGAGAGTGATTCCCCAGTGCTATTTGCCATGTTGGTGACGCACCCAGCTGAGTTATATTGGAACTGCATGTTGGTGGTTGCTGCAATGAGATGGACGATGTTGGTGGTGTAGTCCATGTTTCCAGCCTGATCGCGTAGCGCGGCGATGAGCTGGTTGGTGCCGGGTACGAGCAGTAGGTTATCGACCCAGAAGTCGGCACCGTCGGTTTGAGGGATTGCCCCCACGCCGACATTCAGGTTGCTGACCCACAGTTCGCCCCAGCGGTCGTCGGTGCCGATGGGTTCGGTAGAGGTTCCGTGCAGGTCGATGGCGAAGGTGGTACGCCATGAACTGAGACGGTTGCCGGTATCGAGGGTGTAGGAGATGGCCTTGTTTTCGCCTGTGATTTTCGAGAGTCGATTTCCGGCCAGATCGTATGAATAGAAAATCTCATGCAAAGGCGCGGAGGTCGCAAAGGAAGTCTCTGAAACGAGGCGGTTGAGGGAGTCGTAGGTGTAGGCCACTCGTGCCTGTTGCCCATTGCCTGATGCCTGTACTTTATTCGTTATCATGGAAGCCGCATCATAGGCATAATCGAGCGAGCGAATCAAGGAACCGCTGGTGGTGCGGTAGGTGATATTCGTGATGCGATCCATGAGATCGTAGCCATACGAACAGGCGATACCGGAAACCGTGTTGGACACGGCGGCCGTGTGGCCGTTATCGGGGTTGTAGACGAAGACATGGCTATCTCTGGTCTTGAGCCGTTCGGCTTCGTCGTAGGTGCTCGTGGTCGTAATGAATGCCCACGGCCAGCCGGTGTAGAAAACCGTGGATTGCGTCACGTTGCCGACCGGATCATGGTCGTAGTCAGCATGCTGGTTCAGCGAGAAGGCAGGGGCGTAGGAAGAACTCCTATCCAATCGGTGGAGCCGGTCGTAGCGGTTGGATACGGTGCTGACTCCGTCGCTAATGCCTTTGAGTTGTCCATCAGCATAGTAGTCATAGCCGATGGTGAGCGGGTTAGCGCTTCCAGCATTGTAGGTGGTGGTAGCCTTGAGCCCAGCATTGTCGTAGGTGTTGGTGAGGATAGAGCCATCGAAGCGGGTCACTTGTTTGACAAAATTGCCTACGCCATAGTCGATGGACATGGCCTGATTCTCGATGTTGGTGACGGAGGTGACACGATCCTGGATATCGAACTGGTAGCTTTCGACATAACGCCCGCGCGGATCGGTAATGTTCAGGAGGTTCATCTGCTTGTCCAGATCGTAGCCGATTCGTACAGGAACGTTGCTGTCGCCTTGTTCCAGCCAGCGTGTGACAGAAGACAACTTGTGGGTCGGGGCATAGGTATAGCTCGTGGTGCGCCCGGCGCGGTCTACGATATTGGTGAGGTAACCGAGGGCGTTATAAGCGTAGGAATTCGTCAGCCCGTCGGCGAATACAATCTCTGTAATCCAGCCCTTGGCATTGTTACCATATTGCGTGATGCGCCCCGTAGGGGTATTGCTTTCAGAAAGTCGTTCCGTACTTTGCACGAATCCTAGGGCATCGTAGGTGTTGGTAACGATGGGTCCGACTTCCGTTGCAATGGAAACCCGGTTACCCATGGAATCATAACCGAGACCTATCACATGCCCGTTGGCATTGGTGATGAATAGCAGCAACCCGTTCGTGGTGTAGCTGTAATACGTATCATAACTATTTGTCTCGGTATGGAAGTCCTTCACAACCCATGGCAAACCGTTTGTGTAGATGGTTTCCATACGGGAGCCTTCGGCATCTTCGAAGGCTGATGGCAAATTCCAGACGGGATCATATTCCACCGAAATCTGTTGCACTTGATTTGTCGAACCATAGGAGACTGAAAGATTGGTCACGTTGTGCGCATCGTCATATTGTAGCCATCTCGACCATGTCGCTCCTTCCTCATTGTCGAAGAGCGTCTCTTCCAGTTTGTCTACACCGTTTGCGGAATAGCCATGAACAGTTCCTCGCAGTTCAATATCCTGAATTGATTCTGCTGGGCCGTATGTGGCTTCCAGTGTCCCGTATTCATTGCGGAAATAGCGTAATACCTGCTCTTGCCCGCGCCTGTGGTAGGTCACATCCGTGAAGTTTCCGTGGTTGGCATAGTACACCTCGTGCTCATAATAGCCATCCACCGCAAGATAGGTTCCCTTGCCGTTGAGCAACCCATTGTTGACCTCATATACAAAGGTATATTCAAAGCCTGCCCCGTTGACCTTGTTCGTTAAGAAACCATCGGCATATTGGTAGGATGATGTGTAGCTATTCTCGCCGACCTGGTCAATCCTTTGGGTAAGTTGGCCATCGGCATTGTAGCCAAACGCCAGTGACATTCCTCCCTGTACTTGGATGGACGCAATCCGCCATTCCCCCAGCACGCCATCCCAACTATTGCTAAAAATTAGATTCCGACCGTTTGCATGCGTAACCGATTCCAGGCAATTATTAGTTCCATACGAGCATTCTATCCAGTTGCCCCATGCATCTTGAATCATGTAGATCTGCCCGTTGGTATTGAAGTTATAGGAAAGTCCACTGGGTAATCCTACCTCATGACCGTTTCCATTTCCCTCTAGCGTCCAGTTGTGCGAAACGGGAGGAAGGTACGATCCATTCGTGTTTTCGGTAAAAATCAACTGGTTGCCGGAACCCATATTGAGAACTGCTTGATCGTCTTGTATATCCAGATCCCATTCATAGCTGTGGTGCCAGCCCCGTCCCAGCCGTCCTTCCGTCCGGTTTGTGATGCTCTGGTATCCCAGATTCATCTCTAATGAGATGCCCGGACAGAGAATAAAAATTCCCTCATCCGTGAAATAGTTATTTCCGCTGGTCGTATCGATTGGATCAATCGTACTACTCCCATCATCCACCCAAACCACTGTGGATTCCATGTAACCAATAAAAACCCAAACCTGATTAGTCGTATCGTAGTAGCTTCCTTCATCCACCCAAACTTCAGTGACCACCCAGCGAGCCATAGAAGGTAACACCAGTAGTATGGAAAGCGTGATGGCCAGCAAAACAATAACCCAAATTCCAATTCCACCGCTTTTTCTTTTGAAAAATTTCATTTTAGACACTCCCTTTTAAAATCAAATTCCGATATTTCCGCAGTCCCTTTGTCAGGGAACTATCACAAGGTTGTTCGTCGGCCAAAGAACGATGGCTGCCGGAGCCGACACGTCGTTGTTCCAGGGGTCGGTCGCTAACAACGATCCCCTCAACTCTGTAAAATCATTTTTCCCGTCGTCGTCGGTGTCATAGAGGCTTGGATCGGAAACCATGGTGGCGGATTGACCTGCGGAAACCGAAATCAGCTCCTCGCTATTGAGGAGTCCATCGCCATCGTAGTCGCCTGAGCCTATCTGCCCCAGACCACCGAACAGTTTGGTTTCCCACCAATCGTGCAGATCGTCGCCATCCGTATTGATTGAATTAAAGGAGTTTGAATCAGTGATGGAGATATAGGCTTCCCGTAAGTCTGAGTATCCATCGCCGTCGGAGTCGATATCTGCAGGAGAGAGCATGTAGAAACGGTTCGGCTGATTGGTCGATGTGGGATCCATCCACAAAATATTCGTACTTCCGTAGGTTGGAATCCAGTTTGCGCCGAAAGCGATCTCCCACGAAGGGTCGTAGATCAGATCGTTCTTCTGGAATATTTCCAGATAGTTTCCAAAATCCACTGGCAGGTTGATGCTCAGCTCCACCACTAGATTGCTGGAACCTCCTCCCGAAATATTGTTTGTATTTCCCCCTCCACCGCCCGGCGGAGGGGGTGACGAAGAGGACATTGCCGTCATGACCAAAGGTGTGGCCGTTGCTTCCATGGGGGCCAAGGCCATGCCCACCGAGACGTTTCCCCTTTTCGCCGGAGAGAAATCTGCCATATATATTGTATCCTTCGTCTTTTGCTCGGCCTTGAGTTCCAGATAGGTAGGGTAAAAGATTTCCGGCAAAAGAACGATCTCCAGTTCAATTTTTGAAGAGGGATACAATATACGTTGCATTTTTGAGAGTTCCGCGACAGAGGACACCTGAAAATAATCCTTTGCCCAAGCATACGGGTCGTAGTTCTTTTCTGCTGGTGCCAAACGCAGAACCTCAGTTCTGTATGAATTATGAAAAACGGTTTCGCCGGTCCAAAAATCCTGGCGAATCCCTACCCGATAAATCGGGAAACCGTTGGTATCCATTTCCGCATACATCTGTGAGGTGAAGACCTTGCTTTTGAAAGACTTCCAGTTTACGGGCACTACATTTTCGCGAATATCCACATAGGGGTCGGATGTCGGTGGAGAGACGGGGAGATACTGCAAGCGACTTTTAATCAGCAAGGCTTCGATGGAATATACCGAATCAATCACTCCGTCATCCACGGTGGTCTTTGCGAAGGAGAAATACCCCAAAGACAAACTCATTACGATGATCCCGATTTTCATCTTCATACTCCATCTCCTTTGTTATGCACCTACAAAAAGAGGCGCAGCCTCAAACAAGTCTCTTCAGAGGAACCGCCAAGCCCCACCTGGAAACCAGCTGAAGCCGCGCCCGGATGGACGCGCCTTTCTGCTAGTTGTTTCCAGGTATAAAATTGGCGGTTTTCTGAAGAAACAAACTGCGTAAAAACGCAAATCAATATTCAAATATGATTAAGACTGGTACTCCTGTGATCTCACCTCGTCAATGAAAAATGGAATCGATCTAGGTGCATTATTTTCTCCGATGCCATTTCATAAGAGACGATTTTCCTTCGAGTAAGTATTAGAACTTCTGTTTTAAATCATATTTGAGTCCGTTGACTCACCATCATAGATGGACTGAACTTTCACTACCCAGTGCTAGTCTACTCTTTTCATATTAACTTTTCCGAATAGCCGATTTAATTTCGCGCAGCTCGGGGGCGCGGAGTAGGAGGGTTAGGGAAAAGTAAACTCCGCTCCCGATGGTGATGGCCAGGCCGACGGTACCAATTTGCGCAACCTTAGCGGGGAGGTGGTTGCTCAACAGAGGGAGTGTAAAATATGCGGTGGACCAGGCGGCGGCGGCCATAACGAGACTGGAGAGTAGGCAACGGTTAAAGCTGTTAAAAATTGCTCGCCAGTGGAGGTTTTTGACGCGGCGGGTGAGGAGGATGCCGAGGGCAATCATGCCGAGGCCTTCGGTGAGTACGGTGGAGAGGGCCATGCCAGCATGTTTCCAGTAGGTGGGTAGAGTGAGGATGAAAATGATATTGAGCACAAGGTTGAGCAGGACGGTGTAGATGCCAATGCGAACGGGCGTGCGCATATCTTGCATGGCGTAGAAGGCCGGAACGAAAACTTTGGCGGCGCTGAAAACGACAAGGCCGGGGGCGTAGAGGCGTAGGGCCCGAGCACTAAGAAAGGTTGATTCGGCGTTGTAGCTGCCGCCCCATTCGAAGAGGGTGCGGAGAATGAAGGGAGCCAGAACCAATAGACCTAGGGCGGCGGGAACCATGATGAAGGTTAAGTGTCGCAAGGAGTGGTTGATGGTTTCGCGCATGGATTCATGATCTTTTTCGACGGCGTGGGTGGAGAAGGTCGGTAGCAAGACGGTGGCCATGGCGGTGGCGATGATGCCGAGGGGGAAATAGATCATGCGCTCGCTGTAGAAGAGCGCGGCGGGGGCCCAGCCACCGACCCAGAGGGCGAGCATACGGTCGATGAGTACGTTGAATTGGGTGACGGCCATGCCGAGTGCGGCGGGACCCATGAGCAGGAGCATTTGTTTTACGCGGGGGTCGTTCCAGGGACTGGAAAAACGGAAGGGGCAGCCCAAGCGTTTTAGGGCGGGAAGTTGAATGGCGGCTTGTGCGATACCAGCAAGGAGTACGGCCCACGCGAGTACATGCGCCTGTCCTCCGGGGTCGGAACCCACGAGTGGAAAGACCATGAGCATGGCGCCGATGAGGATTAGGTTGAGTAGGCTAGGCGCGAAGGCCGAGGTGGCGAAGTGTTTGTAGGCGTTGAGCACGGCCATCGAAAGCGCGGCGAGGCAGATGAAGAGGACATAGGGAAACATGATGCGGGCGAGGCCAAAGGTGGTGATCCATTTTTCTGATAGGTTGGGTATGTGTAGTCCAACGGAGAAAAGAAGGACACCGAGGATCACGATGACGGCCAGCCCGGCGGCGGCCATGGTGGCGACCTTGGCGGCCATGTTCCACGCGGCTTTTTCGCCTTCCTTCGTGCGCGTTTCGATGAATACGGGAATGAAGGCGGCCGAGAGTGCGCCTTCGCCAAAGAGGCGGCGGAAGAGGGTGGGGATGGTGAAGGCCACGAAGAAGGCCGAGGCCAGCAGGGAGGTGCCAAAGTGATAGGCAATGATGATGTCGCGCACCATACCGAGCCCGCGGCTGAGCAGCGTGAAGCTCCCCACCACGCTTGCTGATCGGATTACCTTTCCATCTTTCAAACAGAGCCCCTTAGATTTGGTTGACTTCACCCTACGAAAAAACAGAATGTATGCCATTCAGAAGTTCAGTTCAAAACAGAACGGAAGCATTTTATGAACGATCCAGGTATGATTTTGATGGGGGATGGCGAGGCGATCCAGGCTTCGTACAAACAGATGAACAACCAGCCGGTTGATTGGGATTTGAGCGACCGCCCAGTGGCGCCGCTCCGACGCCAGCAAACGACTTTGGCAAGATCGACTACCCTCTCTGGTCCCGGCACCTTTATGGGCAAGGCTACCCGCACGATTACCTTCGAGCCGAGCGAGCGGGAGGGGTGGTGGCTTAACCGAACCGACCTGCCCGGTTCGCTGCCCATCCGCGTGGGCATCTCCAATGTCTGGACGACCGGGCAGATTGTCAGCAACATCGTGCTGCGTAGTGGGAATCCGCACAACTACGTCCGCATGGTCGAGCATCTGGTGTCGTTGCGCATGGGCATGGGCATTGACAACCTAACGATCAACCTCGACTCTGGGGATCCGCCGCTGTTTGAACAGGGTAGCCTCGACATAGTCGAAGCGCTGGAGCAATGCGGCACGGTGGAAATCGATCGACCCGTGAAATACGTGACGGTCAAGGAGCCCGTGACCGTGGGCGGGACCTACGGCGACTTCATTACGCTCGCGCCACCAGACGACCTAGGCCATCCACAGCTGTCCATTGACTGCGCCCTCAACTTTCCGACGGCGATTGGCCAGCAACGCATTGTATTTTCGCATTCGGCGGAACTCACAAAAATGGCCTCAATCGCCCGCACTAATACCTCACTGGGTAAGGTCGTTTACTGCGCCACCCTCGGCAAACTCTTCGCTGATATTCGCAATCTTGGCTATAACACCAAAAATGTTTCCATTGCCGGAAAGAAGGGCTATGTGAATGAGCCACGCCTGCTCCATGAAGGCAAAGCCCTCGAAGCCGCCTGGCACCGCGCGGTGCTCGATATGCTCGCGGCAATCGCCTTGATCCCTGAGGGGTTGTTTGTCGGGAAGATTAAGTCGTATAAAGCCGGTCACCGTCTGGACTGCGAGTTGGTTAAACAACTATACTTGAACCAAGTGCTCGTTCCGCTGGAGGAGAAATTATGAAAACCAAAGTAGATCTCAAAAGTCTGGCCGCCCGCGAAAGCGAACAGGTTGAATGGAAAAGAAATGTCGCCGATATCGGGGATCTTCTCCGGACAGTTGCTGCGTTTTCGAACGATTTTCAGAATATGGGCGGTGGGTATATTGTTTGTGGAGCGGAAGAGTCGAAAGATGAATACGGCTTCCAAAAGGTTTCTTATCCGGGGCTAACCGCCGCACGATTCAAGGAAGTAGAGGGGAAAGTTATGTCCGATGCCCAGAATAAAATCGATCCTCCAGTCGTCCCGCTTATAGAGGAGCTTCCTGGTGAATCCGAAGACTGCCGTGTGTTAGTATTCATTGTTCCCGCCACGGATCATGCGCACAGCTGTCGACCCTCCGGAAAGGAAAGCTCGACCTACTACATCCGGGTTGGTCGTGAAACGGTAGAAGCAAGAAACGGTATGCTCAGGGAGCTACTCGTGCGGACGCATGCCCTTGCCTCGTGGGATCGACGACTTGCTGAACAAGCCGAAATTAAAGATATTGATTTGTTGGCTTTCCGCGAGATGCTTCAACAGATCGGTGCTTGGAACCCTTCCGTTGAGATTGAAGAGTATTTTTCTGATGAGATGAGAATCTCTAATTTTGTTCCTTCACTGGGAGGGGTACGTTCCTTGGATACAACAATTCATCCACGGAATTTTTCCCTATTACTTTTTGGCAATGAGCCAACGCGCTTTTTCCCCGGTGCATGGACCAAGGTCTCTTTTTATCCGGGAAAAGATCGAAGCGAACCGACGGCCGAACGATATGAGTTGACTGGGACGATTATTGGCCAAGCAAGAAAAGCTTTGGAATTGCTAAAAGCACAAGCTTCAACTGCTTACGACAAGGACTCTTCCGAACCGAATATTTCAAAATATCCGGAAAGAGCATTGCAGGAAGCTATTATCAACGCGATTGTTCATCGCGACTATGAGGAAGAATCTCCTACAAGTATTACCGTATTTTCTGATCGGGTCGAAATTCGCTCGCCCGGAACTTTGCCGCGAACGGTTGATAAAGAAAAGTTTTTAGCGGGGAGCGCTTCGCCTAGCTGGCGTAATCAATCGCTTGCCTACTTTTTCAACAAACTTCAACTGGCTCAAGCCGAGGGGCAAGGCATTCCTACTATTTTCCGAACCATGCTCCAGCTTGGATCCCCTAAACCTCGCTTTGAGATCGAAGATTCAGCTGTAACCTGTGTTTTGCCAGCTCATCCTCGACATGAAATGATGCGGCATGTTGCCGAAATTGAACGGCTTATTATCCAACAAGATCATGAAGAGGCTCAAGTCAGGCTAAACCCGTTGCTTGATGAATATTCCACTCATCCACAATTGCTGGAGTTATTGGTGCAACTTGCCTTGTTGCGCCATCGTCCGGAGGTTGCAGGAGCATATGTCGCTGAGCACCGACTTCAACCACAAGATTTTCCGGCGAGTACGGTCTACCAGTTTGCTGAGGTGCTGTTACAATCGCCCGATCTGGAACATCAAAAGTTGGGGAAGCAATGGTTAGAATATGTTTCCACGCAGTCGCTTGAAAGTGATGAAGTAAGACGAGTGTCCATAGCACTGCGCAAGTTGGGTAAAGACGAGCAAGCGGTTCGGCTGATTTCCAACTATATCACTACCGTTTCCTCGCCTCTGGCAGTTCCTGCACCGCTGTATGATATCCGGGCAAAAGCTAAAATTGATCTCGCCAAGAAATGTATGGATACGGGAAGGAACCATCTTATCCAACGTGAGCGTCAGGCACGGGCATGGGAGCAGTGCCGCAAGTATCTCGACGAAGCGGAGTCCGATGTTTTGCGGGCATTGGAAATAGGAACAAACTCCCGAGAAAAAGAGTTTTATGAAAAAGACCTTGAGTTTGTGCAAGCAATGAAACAACATGCACGCAAGCCAACGCGGCGGCGCGATTCCTATAAACACTCGCGTAAAAAATCTAGTTAGACAAGGCCAAGAAGGGGCGTGTACGAATGTTGAACCGTTGATCAGAAATTAGTCAAAGAGGCATAGCATGAAATCATATCGAAAGGAACTTTGGTTCGAGGCTCCGCAACGGCGGCAGATCATCCATATTACTCCGCAGATTGAAGCCTGCTTGCGCGAATCGGGAATTCAAGAAGGACTCTGCCTTGTCAATGCTATGCATATCAGCGCATCGGTATTTATTAACGACAACGAGAGCGGCTTACATGCCGACTATGAACATTGGTTGGAGAGGCTCGCTCCGGAAAAACCTTACTCGCAGTATGCCCACAATGGGTTTGAAGATAACGCCGATGCCCACCTCAAGCGCACCATCATGGGGCGCGAAGTGGTTGTGGCCATCACGAACGGGCAGCTCGACTTTGGCCCGTGGGAGTCGATTTTTTACTATGAGCTCGATGGCCTGCGTAAAAAACGGGTACTCGTGAAAATTATCGGCGAGTAGCTGCATCAATTCCCCGCTCATTTAAACCGGAAGTTTAGGTCTAGGCTTCCGGTGAGTGGAGCAGCAGTTCGTAGAGATGGCGGTAATAGCCATCGTGCGCCATGAGTTCTTCATGTGTGCCTTGGTCGACGAGCTCGCCGTGGCGCATAACAAGGATCCGGTCGGCGTGGCGGATGGTGGAGAGGCGATGGGCAATCACGATGCTGGTGCGGTTGTGCATCATCTTTGCGAGGGCGTCTTGAATGAGAATTTCGGTGGCGGTATCGACGCTGGCGGTGGCTTCATCGAGTACGAATAGAAGTTCAGGGTCCTGAGCGAGCGTCCGCGCCATTACCAGCAATTGTTTCTGGCCGAGCGATAGCCCCTGACCGCGCTCATTCATCACGGTGTCATATCCTTCTGGCATGGCTTCGATAAAGCTATGGGCGTTGACGGTTTTAGCGGCATGGACGATCGCGGCACGGTCGATGGTTGGCGTTTTTAGGCTAATATTGTCGGCGACAGATCCGGTGAAAATGAATGGGTCTTGGAAAACATAACCAAGCCGCCCGCGTAGATCGGCGGTCTTGAAGTTGCGGACATCCACGCCATCAATACTGACCGAGCCTTGCTGCACATCGTAGAAGCGCCCGATGAGGTTGATGATGGTGCTCTTGCCCGCACCGGTGGCGCCCACCACGGCTAATACCTGCCCGGGTTCGATGGAGAAGGAGAGGTTTTTGATGACCCAATTCTCGTCGGTATAGGCGAACGACACATTGTTGAAGGCAATGTTTCCTGCGATACGGTTGGGCGTGACTGGCTCGACGGGATCGGTCACTTCGGCACGTGTGTCGAGTAGGGTGAAGATCCGCTCAATCGATGCCATGGCAATCTGGAACGACCCGGCTTTGTCGGACAGCGATCCTAGCGGCCGAAAAAAGTCGCGGATGTAGGCGAGGAAGGCCACGAATATGCCGAGGGTGATCGCCGTCGACCCGTTGAGCAGTAGCCACCCTCCGATCGCGAGGATGATTAGAACGGAGAGAGCTTGCCCTCCTTCAACCGTTGGGAAGTAGAAGCTGAACCAGCGGACTTCATCATAGTAGGCTGTGCGCAGGTGAGCGTTGCATTGGTCGAACTCTTCGAGCGTGCTGGCCTCGCGGTTGAAGAGTTGGATGGTGGTCATGCCGGTGAGGTCTTCTTGAATCAGTGCGTTCAGATTGGATTGGCGGTCGCGGATATCGCGGTTGGCATCGCGCAGTTTACCGTTGACGAAAAACATGAACGCGAACAGAAAGGGTAGCGTGGCGAAGATGGAGAGCGCGAGGATCGGGCTGATGTAGATCATATAGCCCATGATACCCAGTAACATGAAGAGGTCGGCGATGGTTCCAACGACCCCTTCGGTAACGAAGTGCTGAAGCCGCTCGATATCAGAGGTCACGCGAGTCATAAGTGTACCGACGGCGGTTCGGTCGAAATAGGCTTGCTGCATATGTATAACTTTTCGGAAGACCTCCAATCGTAGATCGTAGATAATTTTTTGACCGATCCATGCGGTGAGTAGCCCTTGAAAATAGCGCACCCCATGGCCAATCGCGGCGATGGTGATGAAGAGGATGCTCAGTCGGAGCAACAGGTCGATGCGTTCGGCGGCCGGGCGCGAGGAGTCCATCAGGCACTGGTCGGTCATGCGCTGGATGAGCACCGGTAAATAGTTAATGGCCAGCGAGGTGAACAGGATTAGGGCTAGGGCCAGAATCAGCCATCGCCAGTAGGGTAAGGAATAGGCCAAAAGCCGTTTCGCCAGCTTCATGAGGCTACTTCCCAAAGGTTGGATTTTGACTTTAATATTCGGTGAAATTTCATGGGCTGGGTTTTAATTTTCATAGGGACTTTAAAAAACGACCCCCATGTTCCCGTATGAGAACGCCAGAGGCAAGCGGATTCCCCTTCCTGCATGTTTACCTTTTCAGAGAAAAAGCGTTGAAATAAAGGGTGAAGATCATTCCTTGACGGCCCCCTTTTTTGTTGGTTAATTGAGTCGAATCTCTTTTAAAATCAACGGACTCTATGAAAATAAATCGTATCCTGATCGGTGTAACTGCTCTCCTCGTTTTTCATGCAAATGCGGGGTTGAATGCCCATTTTTATAATCCTGACAACCGGACCTATGCGAATCCCGCCGAGGATGGATATGCCTACGAAGAGATTCAATTTCCAAGTAAGGATGGTACCCTGCTTTCCGGCTGGTTTATTCCCGCTGAGGGAACAGCTCTCGGAACGGTGATCCATTTTCATGGAAACTCACGGAATATGGGATCTCATTACTCTTATGTTTCATGGCTTCCCCGCAAAGGATTTAACCTATTTTTGTTCGATTACCGCGGCTACGGAGAATCGCAAGGCGTTCCCTCACGGCAAGGGGTGTACGAAGACTCGGTAGCGGCGATGAAATACATTAAATCCCGAACCGATATCGATCAGAACAAGCTCATTCTATTTGGTCAAAGCCTAGGGGGAGCCAATGCTTTGAGCGTTTTGGGGCAAAATCGAATTGAAGGGGTGGCCGGTCTGGTTGTCGATTCAACTTTTTGGTCCTACAAAAGTATCGCCATGTATCACGTCACCGGGTTGAAGCCGGTTGCATTTTTCACGATTGGAAATTCGCTGAGTCCCAAAAGACAGATCGATAAAATTTCTCCAACGCCTCTGATCATTATCCATGGCACCGACGATGCGATGATTCCATACAAATATGCGAAGCGGTTGTTCAAAAAGGCCAACGAACCCAAGGCGCTTTGGACGATCCAAGGCGGGCTACATATCGATGCACTAAGCACACACCGAGAAGAAATGGTACCTCGACTCTACGCCCAATTCTGCGAATGGGTTGACCTGCCGTAGGAGAGAAGGGTGCTGTCAAGACGGTTCGAGTTGGACTAAAAAAGGGTAAAAAAGGAAGCCGCTTGTAGGAATCTTTTTTCCCGATACCTTAATTGAAAAAGCCATTTACAAATTCCCCGAACGCCTATGATCCGGCCTGCATGGTATACTCCGAATTCAGATATAGAAAAAGGATAGTCCTTGTCTTCGTAGAGTCGCTGAATTTCTGTGCGGGTTCCGGTTGCTAGGGCGAAACGGTTACAGTTTTTGACTTTAATTCGGCGTAGTTTATTCATCGGAAGATGATATTTTTCACCGATCATGAGACCAAAATTGGAAGCCTCGTTCACAAATTTAAATTTCTTTTTTGCGGATTGTGAATTGGAATCGGACTCAGCCAAAATGCGGTATAAAACATGAGACTCATTCTGATAATGGAAGGAGCCGTAGTTTGCTAGTTCACTCCATGTGATCACATCGCCCATTGGGCACGCTGTAAATAAATCCAAGCTGTTATCAAAAATATCTAGTGCATCATGGGTTCGCATAAAAACGGTGCTGGATATGATGGGATAGTTTCGTTGAATGATATCGTAAATCAACTTGGCGTGATCCCCTTCATGCGAATAGCGGCAGCATTTTTTCCTATTCGCATTTTTAACTCGATGCCCCGATAACTGATCCAGTGAGTCATAGTCGGAATGAACCAGAGATACGCGGGGATCGGCCTCCATAATATTAAATTGTTTCTGCAGTTTAAATGGATCCAGCCACAGGTCATCCCCATCGCAGAGTGCCAGATATTTTCCTCGGCACGCTTTGGTCGTTTCGATGTAGTTATATACGCCTTGGGAAGTATACACATCGCGCCCAGGATCTGACTGCTTTCGTAAGATCAACTTGATCCGGTCCGGATTCTTTTCTGCATATTCGACGCAAATAGAGCGCGTAGCATCTGTTGATTCGTCTTCTCCGAGAACTAGTTCAAAAGGGAATTGGGTTTCCTGCATCAGAATGCCATCTAGACACTCGCGAATGTAATCCTCGTGATTATAGGTAATCAGGCAAACACTCACAGCCGGATCATCGCGTCTGATATCAAAATTCATTCAAAGTAACCTTGCCGTCTTCACGCAGGCATTGCATACGTTTATTTATTTTAAAAATGATGACTTCGGAAGAGGTTCCAAAGTCAATCCAGCACTAGCTCATAGCATGAAAAATGCCAAATTAAGAATTTCGACCGCCTGCGGTTTCAATTTCCTTAAATATTCCGCGCAGGAGAATATCTCGAATTACTCTCTCTGCCTTTTGACCTTTCTTAAATAATTATCTATCCTACCTTTTGACAGATATGGAATTTGGACTTTACAGGTTGCGGGCGGGAATCGGTGGGCTAGCACTTTTTGGCGCGGTGGCTTGGGCCGGCGCTCAGGATGTAGAATACAAAGTACGCATCAAGGGGGTGGACGATGGGGCGGTCAAAAAAGTGATTGAAGCCTCAATTCTCACCTTCAAACTAAAAAACCGCCCACCTGCGACGATCGGGCAACTCCGTCGCCGGATTGATGGCGACCTCCCTCGGATCGAAACCATTCTCGAATCGCAAGGGTACTACGATGCCGCAGTGTCGGTGGATCTCGATATGAAGCGCGATCCGTTCCGGGTAACTTTCCGAGTCGAATCGGGTATGCAATACCATTTTCACCGCATTCAGCTTCAATTTTCCGGCCCCGCGGATCCTGCCCTGATGAAAATAAAGCCGCAACTCCGCAAGGGAAACTCAGTGGTAGCGGCGCAGGTGTTCGAGGATCAACGCCATATTTTAACGCTCATACAACGACAGGGTTATCCATTTCCCGTGCTTGGGAAGCGCATCGTCACGCTGGATCGCGACCGTCACCAGGTCGATCTACTGCTAGAATTTGATCCGGGAGAGCGGTCGGTGTATGGCGACTTTGAGGTTGAGGGGCTAGAATCAGTCAACCGAAAATATATTCGACGCCAACTGCCGTGGAAATTGGGCGATCCCTACGATGCGAAGCAACTCGCCGATTTTGAAAAGAAACTACTCCGCACCGGCCTCTTCGGGACGGCGCGGGTGGTGCCGCAATGGGCAGCGGGAGACACGAACGCAATTCCCGTAAAAATCACGGTTACTGAACGAGATAAACGCACCCTTCGCTTTGGCGTAGGTTATTCGGACATTGGTCCCAGCGTGAGCCTGCGATGGAAGCATCGTAATTTTTTGGGGAGTGGGGAGGACTTTCAAGCTTCGTTCACCTGGTCGGAAATCGAAAGAGGGGTTAAGGCTACGCTTACGCGCCCTGGATTTATGAGATCCAATCAATCTTTGGTCCTCGATTTTGATGCATCACGCGAAACACCAGAGGCCTATGATTCGAATAAAGCGAGGGCCACCACGTTGGTACTCCGCGACTTTACTCAAAAAATTCAGGGGGGGCTGGGTGTGGGTTATCAATATTCCCGAGTGGAACAACTGTTTTCAGATGAGAACTATGGTTTAGTTTTCTTTCCATTGCTACTGGAACTCGACTATCGCGACGATAAGCTTAACCCGGTACGTGGCGGACATGGGTTTGGCCGTACGGCCTACTATAACGACACGCTTGGAAGCGATTCCTTTCTTAAGAGCGTCGTGGAGGGACGTCATTATTTTACGATCTGGGAAAAACATCGTCTTTCCAGCGCCCTGCGCCTGATGGTTGGCAGTATTGACGGCGCTTCGGCTTCATCGGTTCCCGCAGACGAACGCTTCTACACCGGCGGCGGCGGATCAATTCGCGGTTACGAATATCAGGCGGTCGGTCCAACTGCGCCAGATGGAACTCCGCTCGGGGGGGATAAGCTCCTAGAATTTTCAGCGGAACTGCGACTACAACCCGGCCGTAGACTGGGCTATGCGGTATTTATGGATGGCGGTTCCATCAGTACCGGCGGATTTGATACCGACTTTCGCTATGGCGCAGGTCTGGGCCTGCGCTGGTTCACCGGCATTGGGCCGCTACGCGCGGACGTAGCTTATCCGCTCAACCCAGATTCAACCCAGCGCGAGCGTGTGCAATTTTATATCAGCCTAGGACAGGCCTTCTAATGAGAATAAAAACATCCATACTTTTTAAAATACTCGGAATAGGGATCCTTGGTTCGGTGTTGCTGCTGGCTTTATTGCAGACTCCGCCCGGGAAATCCCTGCTGGCAGCAACGCTGAATCGAGTACTGAGTGGGGTTCAAATTGGAACGATTAGGGGGTGGGTTCCTGCGAATATAAAAATTGATCGACTCGAAATGAGTGATGCCGAAGGCGTTTGGTTGACCGCCGAGGAGCTACACTGCCGTTGGATGATTCGGGATTTGATTAAGCGCCGTATTCGAGTGACGCAACTCGGCGCAAAAACGATTGAATGGCATCGATTTCCCACGGCGGAGGCGCCGACTCTATCTAGGTCTACGAAGTCCAGAGAAATTAAAATTATGGAGGTTGAGCTGGATAATTTGGTGATTGGTCAACTGAAATTAGACTCGGCTGTAGCGGGCATGCCACTGGAATATACCGTACATTCGGGGGGAATTCATTTGCGCTCCTCCGGTCGTCTAATGGGTGAGCTGCACGTGAAGGGCGATGCTGAAGGACGCGTCGCACTCGACGCACGATTAGGGGTTCAGCATGACAATCGACTTACGGTTGTCGCTGAGTTAGAGCGACTGGTAAACCCTTCGCTTGGGCTGGATCATGTTTCGGGATACGCGGAGGTCACGCTATCTAGTGCAGGGCTACGTGGCTCGATTTCGACTTGGGTTCGCAAGGATAATCTGGAAGGGCAATTATCATCTAAAATTGAATATTTCGATCGAAAATTTCGCCTTTCACCGTTTGAAATTGTGGCTGCGGGCTACTCCGCTGAAGGAGATCTATCGATAGATTTTGAACCAAAAAATATGG
>JAJRRI010000069.1 GCA_024279685.1 Verrucomicrobiota bacterium
CCATTCCGATTGTATTACGTTGTTTCATGTCCGGTCTCCTTTTGCACCTTGAGTGCGGTTTTGTTTGTTGAGCGTGATTTTATCACAGCTCGTATGGAGGCCGGACACCTCTCTCAATTGCCTTCTCATCCTATCTACCTGGCTTAATAAAGAGGCTATTATCCAAGCGGTGGCCTTGACTCTATTTCCTGCTCTGCTAAAAATAGCCGTTTTGTGTAAAATAGGTTTTCAGTAAACTAAGGAGAAATTAGTATGGCTCAGAAAAAATATGTCTATTTCTACGGGATTTCGAAAGAGCTCACGGAAGGCGATCAAAGTATGAAAGCGGTTCTCGGCGGCAAGGGTGCAAACCTCGCCGAAATGGCAAATGCAAATCTCCCGGTACCTCCCGGACTCACGATTACAACCGAAGCCTGCGCATATTATTCCAAGAACGATGGGAAGTGTGCTCCTGAAATGGAGAAGCAACTCCGGACACAGCTGAAGAAGTTAGAAACTCAACTGGGTAAAAAATTGGGCGATCCAAAGGATCCACTCCTTGTATCAATCCGTTCCGGTGCAGCCGCATCGATGCCGGGCATGATGGACACGGTTCTCAACCTAGGTCTAACCGACAAATCGGTACTGGGTTTTATCAACCAGACCGGCAATGAGCGCACAGCATGGGATTGCTACCGCCGCTTTATTGATATGTTCGGCGATGTAGTTATGGGCCCCTACACCGGCCTGACCCATCACGATTTTGAAGTTGAACTCGAAGCCATCAAGAAGAAATACAAGGCGAAGGAAGATACTGATCTTACCGCAGAGCAACTCAAGGAATTGGTTGGGATTTATAAAAAGGTATACCAAAACAAAGTAAAGAAGCCGTTTCCGCAAGATCCGAAGGAACAGCTTGATCTCTCAATCCGCGCCGTATTTGGTTCTTGGAACTCTGAGCGCGCGGAGAAATATCGCCAGATTAATAAAATCAATGGCCTGATCGGAACCGCAGTAAATATCTGTGCGATGGTCTTCGGAAACATGGGCAAGAGGTCCGGAACCGGCGTGGCGTTCACGCGCGATGGTGGAACAGGCGACAGCCGGCCGATGGGTGAATATCTGATCGACGCGCAGGGTGAGGATGTGGTGGCGGGTATTCGTACTCCAAACGACCTCGACGATATGCCAAATGAAGAATCCTCGGTTTGGAAAAAAGCGTACGCCGATCTGCAGAAAATTATGAAGCAGCTTGAAAGGCACTATAAGTACCCTCAGGACGTTGAATTTACCGTACAGGAAGGCACGCTCTACATGCTACAGACGCGCAATGCGAAACGTACCGGTTTGGCTGGCGTTCGTTGGGCGGTTGAAATGGCTACGGGTAAAGATTTCTATACCGGTGAAAAGCAGACTAAAATTCTGACACCAAAGGAAGCTTTGATGACGCTTTCCGGCGATGATCTTGAACAGCTTTTATTCCCGATCTTCGATATTGCAGCCGAGAAAAGGATGAAGATTTTGACGACGGCTCTTCCGGCAGGACCGGGTGCAGCGGTGGGCAAGGTGGTTTTCGATGCCAAGGTTGCCGAGGCGGCGATTGAAAAGAACGCGGACGAAAAATTGATCTTGGTTCGCCACGAAACCAGCCCCGAGGATGTGGGTGGTATGTGGGCGGCACAAGGAGTCCTCACCTCTACAGGCGGCATGACCTCCCACGCGGCGGTTGTTGCGCGGGGTTGGGGAAAATGCTGCATCTGCGGTGCAGGCGATCTGAAAATCGACTACAAAAAGAAGACCGTAAGCATTGGGAAAAAGGTGTTCAAAGAAGGCGACTGGATGAGCTTAAATGGCTCTACAGGCAGGGTCTACGAAGGCCAAATTGCTACGCAAGTCAGCCCGGTGGTTGCGGCGGTGGTAGATAATAATGCAACGGCGAAGAAAGATCCCATCTACAAAATGTATGAGCAGGTCTCTAAATGGTCTGATGCCCACCGCACAATCAACGTGCGCACGAATGCGGATACACCGAAGGACTCCAAAGCGGCCCGCTCGTTCGGCGCTGAGGGAATTGGTCTCTGCCGGACGGAACACATGTTCTTTGAAGGCGATCGCATTTGGGCCATCCGCGAGTTTATTCTCGCGGAGGATGAAAAAACTCGAAAAGCAGCGCTGGCCAAGTTGCTCAAGCACCAGCAAAAAGACTTTGAGGGGATCTTCAAAGTGATGGACGGTTTGCCCGTAACGGTTCGCCTGCTCGATCCGCCGCTGCACGAATTTGTGCCGCACACGAAGAAAGATCAGCAGGAGATGGCCACACGTTTGGGCGTTCCACTGAAGAAGGTGTCGGATCGCGTACAAGAGCTGCATGAGTTCAACCCGATGCTTGGGCATCGAGGTTGTCGTTTGTCAATTACCTTCCCGGAGCTTTGCGTTATGCAAACTCAGGCCATCATGCGTGCGGCCTGTAAAGTGGCCAAAGCGAAGAAGCCGGTCAAAGTACTTCCAGAAATCATGATCCCGCTCATCGTAACCAAGGCCGAGTTCGACTTCCTCGAAAAGATCGTTCGCGAAAATGCTGAAGCCGTCATCGCCAAAACGGGCGTGAAGGTGAAGTATCTGGTCGGAACGATGATTGAAATTCCACGCGCGGCCTTGACCGCCGACGAGATTGCAGAGAGCGCTGAGTTCTTTAGCTTTGGAACCAACGATCTCACGCAGATGACCTTCGGGTACAGTCGCGATGACATCGGAACCTTCCTGCCGGACTATCTTAATGCAAAGATATTACCTGCGGATCCGTTCCAACAGCTCGATCAAACG
This sequence comes from Verrucomicrobiota bacterium, assembly GCA_024279685.1. Classification (GTDB taxonomy): domain Bacteria; phylum Verrucomicrobiota; class Kiritimatiellia; order Kiritimatiellales; family Pontiellaceae; genus Pontiella. Next base: position 2,803 of record JAJRRI010000069.1, read on the forward strand.
GGGGTTGGCCAGTTGGTCAAAATGGGTGTTCGTTTGGGTCGTGAAACCCGTCCGAACCTCAAGTGCGGAATTTGTGGGGAGCATGGTGGTGATCCGGAGAGCGTAAAGTTCTGCGTAAAAGCCGGACTGAACTATGTAAGCTGCTCGCCGTACCGCGTGCCGATTGCCCGCCTTGCGGCGGCACAAGCTGCGATCAAAGGCTAGGTCTGCCTCGTTTGTTGAGCAAGAAAGCCCGCCTATTCGGCGGGTTTTTTTGTTGTAAATATCTAGTGTGATTTTCTATTTTTTCAAGCGCTATCTCTGCACGCTTTGGTAGAAATTTTTAAGAGATTTGAGATTTAAAAACAGACAAGAAAAACTGAATACTCGTTAAAATAGGGCTAAATTATTCTGTTAATTTGAAGTCTATTTGGCGAGTGTGAGAAACGAGAATAAGGATTGAAAGATAACCTTAATGAGGGGGAGTTAAAGATGAGTAAAAAATTGGGTGCAGAGTTTATCGGGACCTTTTGGTTGGTATTGGGAGGGTGTGGAAGCGCAGTATTAGCGGCAGGATTTCCTGAGGTTGGAATTGGCTTGCTCGGCGTGTCGCTAGCTTTTGGTTTAACCGTGTTAACCATGGCCTTTGCCATTGGCCATATTTCGGGGTGCCACCTGAATCCAGCGGTGAGCTTTGGTTTATGGGCGGGTGGACGTTTCAGCGGGAAGGAGTTGGCTCCTTATATTATAGCGCAGGTGCTCGGTGGATTGGCGGGGGCCGAATTTTATTTGTGATTGCATCGGGTGCAGAAGGCTTCGATGCGGCGGCATCAGGGTGTGCTTCGAACGGCTTTGGTGAGCATTCACCGGGCGGTTATACATGGGTGGCCGCACTCGTATGTGGAATCGTAATGACCTTCATGTTCCTACTTATTATTTTAGGAGCGACTTCTAAAAAAGCTCCGGCTGGTTTTGCACCCATTGCGATTGGCCTGGGACTGACCTTGATTCATCTCATCAGTATTCCGATCACAAATACATCCGTTAACCCGGCACGTAGCACCGGCGTGGCCCTCTATCAAGGGGGTTGGGCGATTCAGCAACTCTGGCTGTTTTGGGTTGCACCCATTGGCGGGGCGATCTTGGCGGGCGTCGTATGGCGCTGGCTAGGCAAGGATGATGAATAGGATGTATCACGGCGGAAGTTCATAGAATATTGGGGGTAAGGGCTTGATCGATATAAATTTCAGTTTAAACTGCCCCTTGTTTTTATAGTGAAGTTTTGAATAAAGTTAGCCAAGGAGGTTTGTATGGCATAGTGCGGTAGTGCCGGTGAACCGATTCATGCAGGCATATATTGTGGCCATCTGAAATGGATGGTTATGTTGTATAAGAGAAGTCAAACAACCAAAAGGAATACACATGAAAAAATTAATGATGATTGCATTGGGCTGTGCCGTAGCTAGCGGTGCATTTGCGGCTGGATTTCAAGCTAGTTTAACACCAGATATTGCCGTCCAAGATCGCGATACCGAAATCAACGGGGTATCGATTGGTGTGTGGAATGAAAACCCGTCACCGGAGTTCCAGTGGCAGTTTGGTTTTGTGAACGGAACAACGGGTGACAGCGTGGGTGTGCAATGGTTTATCTTTCTGCCGACCTTCTATAACTATGCTGAAAACCACACAGGACTTCAGTGGGGTTGGGTCAACTATGTCAGCGAAGAAATTACTGGTGCTCAGCTCGGCGTGGTAAACATCGCTAAACATGTGGATGGCGGATTTCAGTGGGGTTTGGTGAACTATGCCGAAACTGCAAATAATCTTTTCCAGCTCGGCTTGGTTAATATTATCGAAGACAACGAGTGGTTCAGCGACTTCCCTGGTGACCTCGCTAAAGGGATGGTTTTTGTCAACTGGACGTTTGGCGAGTAGGTGCCAAGCATTCAGTGAAATAGTTAAACCGCCTCGAGCCTTCGGGGCGGTTTTTCTGTAGGTAGGTTTTTTTTAAGAATAATTTGGAAACTGATTTATGGCTTATTTTTATCAACGAAGTAAGGAGATTATGATGAAGGCATTTACCTATGTGTGTTTATTAACCGTGCTCGTTGGATTGGGTTGCGGGGATCCGGTGGTTCTGAATAACACGTCGATTCAGGATTCTGGTGTGCTACGGGTTCTCCTCCCTAAAATCGCTGTTTCGGGCCTGCCGCGCGGAGAGGATTTTGAAGTGCGCGAGGCCGTCCTGATCAGTAACTTTGCAAAAGATCACGATTTAACGATTAAGTGGGTGGAGGTATCCTCCGACCGGTTAACGGATGCCTTGCTAGAGGGAAAAGGGGAGATGGCCATTAGTTGCCAATTGGAATGGGTGGATGTCGAGGCGGACGTATTATTTTCTAGGCCGGTATTCAATCCGTTGAAACCTGAATTGGGTGCGGTCGGAATAGATCTCGTAAAAGAGGCCCCAAAGACCCTGTGGGTCGTGCCTCACTCCTCGAAAAAATTACTCGAAAAGTTGAATGCCTTCCTCGTTAAAGAACATCCGGGCGTGATCCCTAAATCACGTGTCGGCGATCTGGCGGCCATCAAGGAACGTGGCTACATTCGTGTGTTAACCCGTAACAATCCGGCCTGCTATTTTATTCATCGGGGCAAGCTTATGGGCTTTGAATATGAATTGATCAAGCAGTATGCCGATCAGCAAGGCTTGGATGTAGTCATGGTTGTTCCTCCGAGATGGGCCGACCTGAAACAATGGATGGTGGAAGGTCGAGGCGATGTCATTGCGGCCTCTATTACGATTTCCGATGAGCGAAAAAAATCAAAAGATCTTCAGTGTTGTCATCCCTACGGCCATGTTCAGGAAATTATCGTGACGCGCCAGTCGGATTCCACGCTCCGATCACTTAATGATCTTGCCGGTCGCACGGTGCATGTTCGTGAGCTGAGCCACTACTGGACTACATTGGAAAAACTGAAAGAAGAGAGCAGTATTGATTTTACGTTGAAAGCGGTTCCAGGAACCATGGAGACGCGTGAAATTCTTCATCGGGTGGAATCGGGGGAATTTGATCTCACGATGGCCGACCGTGGTTTTTTAGATATCGAAATTAATTCAGGCCGCAAACTCCGATCGGGACTGATGTTCCGGACTCCGTATAACTATGGGTGGGTCGTGCGTAAAAATAATCCCGAACTAAAAGACTCCATCAACACATTTTTTAAGCAAAAGGTAGGCACCTCGAATTATAACTATCTATATGGAAAGTATTTCAGCCAAGGCTCCGCTGTACGAGAGTTTCAAGACCAGTCCCACTCGTTGGAAAAAGCGGTGATTTCCCCGTATGATGACCTTATCCGAGCTTCAGCTGAAAAGTATGATTTCCACTGGTGTCTGATCGCTTCCCTGATGTATCAGGAGAGCCGTTTTGATCCGAAAGCAAAATCGTGGTCAGGCGCTCGGGGGTTGATGCAGTTGATGCCGGCAACAGCTGGAGAGCTTGGCTTGAATGAACAGACGGTTCTTGATCCAGCAAAGAACATTGATGCCGGTGTTAAATATTTGGGAAAGCAACGCAAGCGGGTTTCCGGTGAGGTAGATGCATTCAACCGACTTTGCTTTAGTTTAGCCGCCTATAATGGCGGCTATGGGCATTTGATTGATGCGCGAGCTTTGGCCAAGAAGCTCGGGCGGGATCCCAACCTTTGGGTGGAAAATGTTGATCATGCCTATAGTCTACTTTCGACTCCAGAGTATTCCAGAAAAGCTAAATATGGGTACTGCCGTAGTGAAGAGATCACGCACTATGTGCGACAGATCATGGCTCGCTATATCTCATATAAGTCAGACATCGAGCGGCTCAAACAAACCCTGGAGTAGGAGACTAAAGTAGTGATTTTACTCAATAGAGCTCGTCCCAGCAGAGTGAGTTTTCAAGCCACGCCGTCCTTGAACTTTTAAAAGAATGAAAAAAAGAGGGACCCCATGGTTGGGGGCAACTGGGGGTTCCTAAAAACAGCCGTTTTGGGTGGATCCTCATGCCAGCCCTGAAAACAGGGCTCTTGACCGAGTAGGACGGGCTCTATTTTAGGTGGGTTAAGCGGCCTTTTCCGATGGAATAGACCTCGAAACCAATGTCTAAGAGCGCTTGGTGGTCGAGCATGTTGCGGCCGTCAAAGATGAAGGCGGGCTTGGCCATCGAATCGTAGATCCGCTGATAGTCCAGTTCCTTGTATTCCTTCCAGTCGGTTAGGATGGCTACGGCGTGTGCCCCGTGGCCGGCGGCGTAAGGATCTTTTTCAAACTCCATCTGGTTCAATTCTTCCGCCATCTCAATTTTAGCATTTTCGATGGCTTGAGGGTCGGATATCACCACATTCGCGCGTTCCACGGCCAGCTCTCGACAGACCTTAATAGCTGGGCTTTCGCGGGTGTCGCCGGTATCGGCCTTGAAGGCAAAGCCAAAGATGGCAATGCGTTTTCCAGCAATTGTATTAAACATGCTGTGTAGCATGTTCCGGACAAAGCGCGTTTCCTGATATTCGTTCATTGTGACCACCTGCCGCCAATAGTCGGCGGGTTCCTGGAGGCCATAGCTTTCACAAAGGTAGACGAGGTTGAGAATGTCTTTCTTGAAACACGAACCGCCGAAGCCGATGCTCGCTTTAAGAAATTTGGGACCAATACGGCTGTCGGTTCCGATGGAATGGGCGACTTCGCTGATATTCGCTTCTGTGGCTTCGCACAGGGCGGAGATAGCATTGATTGAACTAACGCGTTGTGCAAGGAAGGCGTTCGCGGTGAGTTTGGATAGTTCAGCGGACCAAACGTTGGCGGTTAGAATACGTTCGCGTGGAATCCAGTTGGCATAGATTTCAACCAGCGTCTGCAACGCTTTTTGACCTTCTGGAGTTTCGTGTCCGCCGATTAAGACCCGGTCTGGGTTTTCCAGATCGGCAACGGCGGTGCCTTCGGCGAGGAATTCTGGATTCGAGAGCACTTCAAAATGAACGGTGTTCTGGCCACTATGCAGCACGCGCTCCATCGCCTCGGCGGTACGAACCGGCAAGGTACTCTTTTCCACAATGATCTTATCGGACGTGGAAACTTCCTTGATCCGCCGGGCGCAGAGTTCCCAGTATTGCAAATCGGAGGCACAACCTGCACCTTCGCCGAAGGTTTTGGTCGGCGTATTGACGCTTACAAAAATAATATCGGCATCGATGATGCCTTGATCAACATCGGCAGAGAAAAAGAGGTTGCGGCCCAAGGCCTCTTGAACCACTTCATCGAGCCCCGGCTCGTAAATCGGGAGAGTATCGGACTGCCAGGCGGCAATTCGTTTTTCGTTAATGTCTACGACCGTAACTTGAACGTCCGGGCATTTTTTGGCGATCATTGCCATGGTGGGGCCCCCGACATAGCCGGCTCCGATGCAGCAAATTTTTATCATTCGTTTTCTCCGTTAAATTCCGAGATGACTCAACGCGGTTGTCACCTGATTGATGAGTGCGGTAAGGCGCGGGTGTTCGACTTCAAATTCTTCAGCTTCTTTGTGCAGGAACTGAGCCAACTCCTGAATTGCTTCAGGAGTATAGCGCTCGATCCCTTCGCGAGCCTGCTCCAGCTTCTCTTCGAAAAATCCGGTTTCTTGCGGCGTTTGCTCTAACTCGCTTTTCAGCTCACCGATCTGTTTCTTTATTTCTTTATGAGACATCCGAATTCCACCTTTTTTATTTAGGTCTAAAGGAGCGTATACTGCTTAAAAGTATACGCCTTCGCCAGACTTAATCACGCAAAACACCATCGTATATTTCCCGCATCCGCGCGGCTACCTGCGGCCAAGCGTAGGTCGCGGCAACTTCTTCCCGTGCCGCACTCACCAGCCTATTCCGCAAGACGGAATCATCCGCCAGTTCGCCCATCCGTTGAGCCAAAGCTACTTCATCGTCCTTCTCCACCATCATTATATTTTCACGATCGGTGGCAAAGCCCGGGATTCCACCGACGCGATTGGCCACCACCGGAAGTCCCGCCGCCCAAGCTTCGAGAATCACAATACCGAACGGTTCGTGATGGGTGGGCAGCACAAATTGCTCGGCCGCTTGATAGGCCCCCGGTAGCAACGGGTCGTCTGGCGTTAGCCCAGGAATAATCTGTACTACGGCGCTCAACCCCAGTCGCTCGATCTCGGCAAGGACTTCCGCATGATAGGCCGCGACCGTCACCGCGCCGATCAGTACCAGTCGGTGGTCGGGGTGGCGGTCAGAAAAGAGGGCGAAAGCGCGAATGAGGCCCAACTGATTTTTCTGGTAGTCGATGCGTGATACACAGAGCACAATTTTTTCCGAAGGCTTATACCCATAGGTGGCGCGAAAGTTTGTGCTGTCTGCATGGGCAAAGCGGTCAATATTCACCCCGTTGGGCACATGAAAAACATTCTGAGTGGGGTAATGCGCTTTCATTTGCACAAATTCATTTTTGCCCACGCAGATGATCGCATCGGCATCGGCGAGCACGCGCCGCGCGCCGAATAGAAAACCAAAGAGCTTTCCCCACTCCAACTTGCCGTGGAAGGGTTCGGTCATTTTCTCCACCTGTTCTGCCGGCAGAGTGAAATGGCCGCCGTGAATTTCGACGACGAGTGGAATACCTCGAAGCTTCGCCACCGTGCGTGCCATACCGCCGAGTCGATGTTGTACGTGCGTATGAATAAGCGATACATCTTTTTCTTTCAATAAGCTCAAGAAAAGGCAGAGCGACAGTGGGCTGCCGCCTTTAAGCCGGAGTTTTTCTTTTTCCGCTTTTGAAAGCCCGAACCATGGGAAGACATAGCGAAAGCGTTGAACGGTCACCTCTTCCACATGGTCAGGGCCGGATGTCGATAGCATATCAGTACAGAAAATTTTACTTTCAGCTCCCTGCCGGATGAGCTCGCGCGATAGATTGAACACTACCGTTTCAGTGCCGCCCCATTTGTCGGGAACGAACCGCCGCATCACATGGATTACCTTTTTCAACTCGGTCATAACACGAAAGACCCTAGAAGATTCGATCAACGCATTAAAGGTAAAGTGATTTTATTTTAAGTTCTGTTTTAATTTGCTGGTTCTATTCCAAACCATATAGTACTCAATTATTTACAATGAGTATGAAAACTATATTCCATAGACTATCTATTGTTATTCTGGCCGCACTCTTTGCCGGAAACCTACAGGCCGCCCCATTGAGTGCCGAGGAACATGCGTACCTTGAATCCCAGGGCGAAATTGCCTTTGCGGTGCAGCCGAACCATGCCCCGTTCGAGTTCCTCCGTAAGAAATATCTAAGTGGTATGAACGTCGAATTGGCGCAGTGGATGGCCGCCGATATGAGCTTTAAAATCCGCTTCGAAATCGCTCCGCTCGCTGAAGCTATTTTGCGCAAAGCCGGCTGCCTGGTCGATACCGCAGGAAACGGCCAAGATGCCATCCAGCAGATCCGCAAGAGTTCGTATGATATCGTCTTGATGGACTGCCAAATGCCCGTCATGGATGGTTTCGAAGCAGCCGCTAAAATTCGCGCCATGCATAGCGACGTCTCTCAGATTCCCATCATTGCCATTACCGCTCATGCCATGAAGGATGATCGGCAAAAAGGCATCGATGGAGGCATGAATGACTATATTTCAAAGCCCGTTAGCCGTCAGGACCTCATTGCATTAATCAATAAATATACGAGGCCATGACATGCCCCCATTCTGGGAAACCAAGAAGCTCCACGAGCTAAATAAAATCGAGTGGGAATCCCTGTGCGATGGCTGCGCGAAATGCTGCGTGCATAAACTCGAAGATGAAAAGACGGGCGAAATCCACTACACCTACGTCGCCTGCCGCATGCTCGATGTCAATACCTGCCGCTGCACTGACTATTCCAACCGCCACGAAACCGTGCCCGACTGCGCCGTGCTTTCAGCCGACCGGCCGGAGCACTTCCAGTGGATGCCCGATACCTGTGCCTACCGCCTGATGGCCGAAGGAAAATCCTTGCCCAACTGGCATCCGCTCATCACGAAAGATCCTTCATCGGTTCACGCGCAGGGTGCCTCTGCTCGCAAGAAGCTCATCCCTGAATTCCTCGCTGGCGATGATCTTAAAAAATATATTGTTTCGTAGGGAAGAAGAGTCTCTCGTAAAATATGCGCGGGTATAGTACGCAACATTCAATCCATCAATGCATCCAGCTTGGCGGCGCAGATGAAGTCATTTTCCGACAGGCCACCGATGGCATGCGTGGTATAGATCACCGCGCAGGTCTTATAGCCTACCCACAGTTCGGGGTGGTGATCCTCTTGATGTGAAACATAGGCCGACGCATTCACAAACGCCATCGTCCGATAGTAATTCCTTGAACGCAAAGGTCTTCTTAATTTCACTACCGGCACGTTCCCAGCCATCAAGCTGAGTCAGCAACGTATTTGCCTCTTCAGGAGTTAGCGACGGAATATTCCCTTCGCACGGCTTGCACCTTTTTTTTATGAGTTCCTTCATGGCAGATCCTCCCTTAAATAGTGAAAGTATAAATCTACTTGATCAACTTTAGAATCTCCTTAAAGCACGGATCGGCGGCATCGCGCAGGAGGGAAAATAAGACGGTCTCCGTCGGGATAATTTTTGCGCCGGCATCGCGCATTGCGTGTAGAGCCAAGGCCTTATTTTCGGGACTGCGCGAGGATACCGCATCGGCCACCACAAACACGTCGAACCCTCCTTCAAGCAGATCAATCGCCGTCTGGTAAACGCAAATATGTGTTTCAATTCCAATGAGAAGGGCCTGTTGCTTTCCTGCGGCGTGAAACGCCTCCATAAACTTTGGTTCGTCACAACAGCTAAAGGCCGACTTTCCAATCATCGAAATGTCGGCGAGCAACGTCTTGAATGGTTCGTTGGTCGACCCAAGTTTTTCAGGAATTTGCTCTGTTCCAAGAATCGGAATCTCTAGCACCTTCGCGCACTCGATCAGTCGCGATAAATTGCCGTCGAGCATACCTTTCCTATCCATGATCTCATGTAGCTTCCCTTGCACATCGATAAACACCAACACTGCTTCGTCACGTTTTAACATCATTAGCTCCTTACATAAGGCCTAGAACCATCCCGATCCTTCTATTTATGCAGATGGATTAAGGGTCTTGCCGCCATGCCAGAAATAAATCTAAAAAATCAGGATTAACGTCAGACTAGAACTCTGACATGTTTCATTTTCCTTCCGCAAGAAGGGATTTCGTTTTTAAGCAGAGTGGGGCTACGTTTTATTAAAGACTCGGTTCAGCATTATATATCCCGAACCAAAAATTAAAACAAAAGAGACCGCCTTTGGTTCTGGGATGGCTGGGCCATCAACTATTGCAGCAGCTTGCTCGGTGCTGTCCCAGCTTTCCCCGTCATAAATTCGAACGAGGGAAATATCCCCCTCAAATCCGGTGCCCCCATTTCGATTAACCCCAAGCCGAAAGGCATCCAACGTTCCAAAAATAGCATCGGCCGAAGACATAAAATTCCCATCAAGCCAAACCTTTCCGCCCTACACAGCAGAAGGATCTTGCTCAATAGTGATCAAATGCCATTCGTTCGCGGTCAAATTTGAAAGGGAAATAACATCGAAAATATCTCCCGTCGAAGCTTTGGAGTTTACGCTGATCCATCCAGAAAGTTGATTTGTCATCCGTCGCCAGCCACAGTATCTGAAAAAAATATCTGTTACCTCATTCAGGTTGATCCAAAATCCATAGGTGCAAAACTAATTTTATATTGGACTTTAACGCACACTCCCATCAAATTCTGCGCCCATGAACGAGGCCATCCCCATCCTTGCCGGAAGCGCCGCCCTCATCGGGGTGATTCACACGCTATGCGGTCCCGACCACTATCTCCCTTTCATCGTGCTGAGCAAGGCACGCAAGTGGTCGATGGCCAAAACCTTATGGATCACCGGGCTCTGTGGCCTCGGTCACGTCATCGGATCAGTTGGGCTGGGTCTCGCTGGCGTCGCACTCGGTACGGCTCTGGGTAAACTCGAGCTATTCGAGGCCTGGCGCGGAAATCTCGCCGCGCAAATGCTGGTGATCTTCGGCTTTACCTACTGCGTATGGGGTATCCACCGCGCCCTTAAAAATAAACCCCACACGCACGAACACTCAACCGCTCGAACCCTCACCCCGTGGGTGCTCTTTATCGTCTTTGTGTTGGGTCCCTGTGAGCCGTTGATCCCCTTGATTATGTATCCTGCCGCCGAGCACAGTCTCGCCGGCATGGTGCTGGTGGCCACCGTCTTTGCACTCGCCACCCTAGGAACCATGCTCGCCGTAGTCATGATCTCTATCTGGGGGTTCAGTTTCATTCAGCTCGGGCCGATCGAACGCTTCAACCATGCGCTCGCTGGAGCCACCGTCGGCCTTTCCGGCCTCGCCATCCTATTTCTCGGACTTTAGCCCTCGGATCCGTCGAATGAAAAAAATGAAAGGGTTCCTGATCGCAGCCTCCATCGGGGTGGCCCTCGTCTGGGGCGGAAAATCACTTGACCTGCAACACCATCTAACCGAGGTCTTGGGGGAAATTCAAGATCTCGGAGCAAGCGGAATGGGCCTCTACATCGGGCTTTACATCATCGCCGCCGTATTTTTAATTCCGGGTTCATTACTTACACTCGGCGCCGGAGCCATCTACGGCGTGGGAACCGGCGCGCTCATCGCATCGATCTCCTCGACTTTAGGAGCGACCGCTGCCTTTTTGGTCGGACGCTACCTCGTCCGCAACTGGATGGTTAAAAAATTTAAAGGCCATTCCCGTTTCGAGGCCATCGACAATGCCGTTGCCGACGAAGGGTGGAAGATTGTCGGGTTAACTCGGCTCTCGCCGCTCTCGCCCTATAACATACTTAACTATGCATACGGACTCACCCGCGTCTCGCTTCGCGAATACGTACTCGCCTCGTGGATTGGTATGATGCCTTGCACCGTAATGTACGTCTACCTCGGATCACTCGCCGGCGATCTCGCACGCCTCGGCTCCCCGACCGACCGAGCCACCACCCCCGTCGAATGGGCACTCTATGGGCTCGGACTAATCACCACCATCGGGGTAACCATCTATCTCACCCAAATCGCAAAAAAAGCTCTCGCCACCCGCATCGCCCCAAAAGAGTAGAGATCGGGCGGCAATGCAGGTTGGCAGGCGTCGCTCGGTGGGGGATCTATTATAACGCCTACCCTTAACCTTAAACATAAGCGATCGGGATTCGACCTCCTCGTCGGATTCCCTGAGAAAAGGACTTGAAAATTTGTCCCGTTCTGGGGGATCAGGTCCATGGGAGTCGCCCGAAAAGGCCTGTTTAAAAATGAAGGGGTATGCACTTTGTTCAACCATCTACCACATGTTGTCTTAGGGTGCTAATTCTTCATCGGCCACCCCTATATATTGCGGTCGGTTGAGTTAACTGCATACCCCTTTAAAAATGAAGACTGACTGATGTACCTATTGAAAAGTACAGAAAGAGTATTCCTCTATCATTTGGAATGCGTCGCTCGGTAAATATATCCTGAGTTCACTCGCCGGATTTCGTGATGATCGTCTTGATTTCATGAGGCTTTTCGTTCAATCAAATTGGACTGATGGTGCGGGGTTTCAAGTTCACCTCTGGTGGTAGAATTCTTGACTCAGTGTTGTGGATCTTGTAAATTACTTGGCGTTAGTCGATACTAAATTGTTGCACATCGGAGAGGATTTATGAACACATTGGCCATCGTTATCGCATGCGGGAAAGAGGAGGAAATTGCTGCCGGAACGGAGACTGCTTTTCTGAGCTTGGGTAATCGACCGATGCTGGCACATTCTCTCGGAGTTCTTCAAGAATCGACATCGATCGATTCTATTATTGTGGCGGTTAGTAAGGAACGGGTGGATTCTTCCATACAAGTTATCAAGCGCTTCGGGTGCACAAAAGTCGTTGGTGTTGGGATAGGGGGTGTTAACCGCCTCAGCACGCTACGAACTGTATTTTCTAAAATGCCAGAATCAGCGACCACGGTGGTGATTCTGGAGGCCTCTCGTCCGTTTGTATCGCCCGAATCACTTCGTGAAGTCGTGAAGGCTTCCAAGCGCTATGGATGCGCTATCGCTGCTCATAGATTATCCGACTCCGTGAAAATAGCGACCAAAGGTTTAAAGCCGGACCAGACGCTAGATCGCAATTCGGCTTGGGCGGCTCAAACCCCTCAAGCTTTTAAGAGTGAAGTTCTCGAAAAGATCATCGATTCTAAAAATAAGAATATGAAGTTGATCGATGATGAATCGGAATTCGTTAAGAAGCCTTGGGAGGTTCATATGGTCGAGGTAGGCGAACGGAACTTGAAAATAAGAACCTCGGGCGATTTGGCTATGGCAACAGCCTTGTTCAACGCGAGCCTCTAGCGCCCACTAGCCAGCCGCAGGGCGTTGCGGAAGGGAAGGCCGGCGGCCCTGATTTTTCTTTGAGCACTCGCCATGTCGTATTCAACTCGCCGCATGGAAACCGTCTGTTCTTCGAGATCGTAGATCGCGTAGGCCGCCTTCGGATTTCGGTCGCGGGGTTGCCCGACACTCCCAACATTGATCAAATATTGAAGCCTCGGTTTAATATGCAAGGTTTCGTAGAATCCCTTATCGATGCTTTCTCCTTGAACAAAGGCGAGTGGAACATGGGTATGTCCAAAGAAACAAACGGGGTTGAATTGATTTCGAAAATGGGCGCCCGCCGCTTTTCGTTTAAAGATATAGCTCCAGCGATGTGGGTCACTTAGTGAACTATGAACCAAGGTAAATGTTTCTACATCGAGAATTAGTGGGAGGTGTCGTAGATATTTCCGCTCGAACAAGGAGAGCTGCTTGCGTGTCCAGTGGACGCTTTTTTGAGCCAAGGGCGTGAAGAGTTCCATCGACTCGTTACAAGCCACATAGTAGTCATGGTTTCCCTGAACGGTTGCACATCGAAGGCTGCGGATGAGTTGGAGGCAAGCCTTAGGGTCAGCGTTGTAGCCAACGACATCACCCGTGCAGGCATACTGAGTTACGCCTTGTTCATCGGCATCCTTGAGTACGGCTCGAAGTGCTTCGAGGTTGGCATGAATATCACCTAGAATGGCATATTTCATTAAAATAAAATTCCAAAGTTTTCATATTTCCCCGTCGCTTCTGCCCATTTTAATCGCTCTTGGACGATGTGGTGCCCTAGTTCGGATGCCCGGATGGTATTGAGGAAATCGATTAGTTTTTGTTTAGAACCCTCGGCGATCAATTCGACGTCACCGTACATGAGGTTTCTGACCGAACCGGTAAGGTTTAAAGGTCTCGCTATATTGCAAGTGGTGTAGCGAAAACCTACTCCCTGAACTCGCCCGGAGAATATAACCTTCATCTGTTTATTTGAACCGCCTGAATCCATACCAAACTTATATCGAAATATGGTCTTAGCTGAAAGTTCCAATAGGGGAAATAACTCAGGATTTCTTCTGTGATTGACGCATCTACTCGTTAAAGCTTTGATTAATTTTTTGAGGATGCCTTCACGGTGATTTCTTTTTGTCGCCGTTTTTCTTCGCGCCGTTTTTCTTGAAGTTGGCTCATCTTGCCACCGATATGTGCTTCATTCCGTTTTTTCGCAAGGTTGATTTGCCGCTCGCGCTCCTGAAATCGGGCTTTTCGTTCCTGTGGGGTTTTATCATGGCAACGAGGGCAACTGACCCCTTTTTTATAGTGATCGCTTAGTTTTTCTTCTTCGGTAATCGGCAGACGACAGGCGTGGCACTGGTCGTATTTTCCCTTGGTCAGCGTGTGGTCCACGGCAACGCGGTTATCGAATACAAAGCACTCGCCTTCCCAAAGAGATTCCTCGGCGGGAACCATTTCCAGATAATTTAAGATACCACCCTTTAAGTGGTAAACCTCCTCAAAGCCCTGTTCCTTTAGATAGGCGGTTGATTTTTCACAGCGGATGCCTCCGGTGCAAAACATTGCTACCTTCCGGTGTTGGGTGGGGTCGAGATTTTGCTGAACGTATTCAGGGAATTCTCGGAATGTTTTCGTATTGGGGTTCACCGCATTCTTAAAGGTTCCAATGCCTATTTCATAGTCGTTGCGCGTATCGATCAAAAGGGTTTCTGGGTCAGAAATTAATGCATTCCAATCTTTAGGTTCGACGTAGGTTCCAACGGTTTGAAGCGGGTCGATGCCTTCGATGCCCAAGGTAACGATCTCTTTTTTGAGCCGCACTTTGGTGCGGTAAAATGGATTACTTTCGCCGTACGATTCTTTGTAATCAAGATTCTCAAAGCGCGGGTCAGATTTAAGGTGACTGAGTAGCTCATCAATGGCTTGGCGTGTTCCAGCGACCGTTCCGTTGATGCCCTCGTCAGCGAGCAGGAGACTTCCGCGGATATCGCGTTTGCTCAGGAAGTCGAATAAGGGTTGGCGGATAGATTCAAAGTCATTCAATGTAACAAATTTATAAAGAGCACAAACGACAATGGGTTTCATAAGAGGCCTTAGTTGAGATTATCCGTGGAAAAAAACTTCGCGATGAATCTGCATGAGAGGAATTCCATTGGCCTGAAGCCAAGTACCGACTTCGTTGATCATACTTTCAAGACCGCAGCAATAATAATGGATTTCGGGATCGATCGAAAGTTGGTCGAGCAGGTCGGTTACGCGACCATGATGATGGTTTGAGGTTTGTTCGCGGGAGACCGCGAGTAACGTAGGGAAACTATCACGAAGATCTTCGAATCCGATGGCATCGGCCTCGCTCCGAATTCCATAGAGACACTGTATGGGTGGCCGTTCAAAGGTTTTTTGATATGAAAGGAATGGGGCAATTCCCGTTCCCGTGGCGATGAACACAAAGGGAGCTTCGCCAATCTCTTGGCCGGGGCGAAACCAACCAAAGGGCGGGGTCATACGTATGATATCCCCCGGTTGTCGATCCATTAGCCATGGAGAAACTTCTCCATCCTCCATCTTACGAATCGCAAAACGCAACTCACTTTCATTGGTTCCAGACGCAATGCTGTACGGGCGTGACTTATCGGTATCCGTGTAGATGGCCGTGCAATCGCCGGGAGAAAACTTCAGCTCATTTCGGTCGAGCACAAGTTCAAATAGATCGTTATGAACGACTCGAACTTAAATAACGCGCTGTTCTGTATAATCTAAATTGATCATGACTATATTATATTTTTATTAAAAGGCACGTTTATCTATGATTCTTCATCGCATTGCAACCTTGTCTAAGCATGAGAATTTAGAGAGCAAAGTTGGTGATAGAGCTGTGCGGTTTCCAGCATGGCGATTCCTGCCGACTGGGCCACCCGAAGCGGTTCGGCATAGATGCTTTCAATTTCCATCGGGCGGGCGCGGTCAAAATCGAGTTTCATGCTGGGGGCATAAGGCTTCATCCGCTGGGTATCGGCGATCATTTTTTCGATAAAGGTCTGACTAATCGGGCGGGCACAGGCTGCCGCGGCCAATGCGACCTCTCTCATTAATAATTCGCACAAGCGGCGGGTTTCTGGGTTCGATAGCAGTTCATCGGTCAGTACGTTTCGTACGACCGATAGGCCATTAAATGGAATATTCCAGATCAGTTTTTTCCAACGGGCAAGCGGGAGATCCTCGATGAGCTGGGTGGATATTCCGGCGGACTTGAGAGTTCTTCCTAGTTGTTCCAAACGGGGAGTGATTCCTTGCGGAAGGCCATTAGCGCAGTATTCTCCGAGTGTGATTAGGCCGTAGTCGAGATGGCGAATATGCCCAGTGCCAATCTTATTTGAGCAAAGAAAACAGAGGCCGCCAAATACGCGTTCAGCGCTTATACTCTCTGCGGCGACCTGCTCGACTCCCAATCCATTTTGGAGCGTTAGTACAACTCCATTTTTTGAAGTGACCTGGGGGAGAATGTTAGAGAGTAAGTGATTTTCTGTGGTTTTGAGCGCAATGATCGTTAGGTCGCAGTGTGGCATTTCTGCCGGATTTTCGTAGGCGTTTACTTTCGGAAGCTGAAAATTCCCCGTAGGAGATTCAATAAGGAGTCCGTGGTCTCGAACGTGCGCATAGTCGCTATACAATAGAAAATGAAGTTCAAAACCTACTTGTTGAAGTAGGGCTCCATAGTAGCCGCCGACAGCTCCGGTTCCGATTATAGCAATCTGTTGAATAGTTTTCATGGAATGGGAGAAGAAAATAAAGCCGACTTTCCTTAAGACAGGAAAGCCGGCTTTTATATCCGCCCTTGGGGCAGATTAAGATTCTTTAAGTTGAAGTTTCTTTCCTGAATCAATCCATTCTCCCAGGATAATTTTGCAATATGCACCTGTGGAGAGTTGCATCGACGCTGCACGCCGTTCCAGTTCTGTGGCCATTTTTATTTTCATGTTAATACCAATTGTTTTAGTACCTTTTCCTGCTGGATTTGTAGCCATTTCTGTATCTCCTTTCGTTTGTTAATCGTACCTTTACTAGTACATTTTACCTTTTGCAAACCTGAATATTTACAGTAAATAATTATATAACACAGTTTTTTTAAATAACTCTTAGGTGTGTAGTGACACGAAGGAAGGTCATGCGTTGAATATTTTTCGCACTAAAATTTAATTCTCTAAAAAATCCTTTATCATAAATTGGTCCGTTGTCGGAGAGCTTCGTATAATAAGACCGCTGCCGCGGTGGAGACATTAAGAGAATCGTTTCTTCCAAGCATAGGGATCGAGAGGGGGCGGGATATCTCTTTGCTCCAGATGGGTGTAAGTCCTTCGTCTTCTGAACCAACCACAAGGGCGATTCCTTTTCGCATATCAGCTTCAGTATAGTTAACGGGTGCCTCGGGCAAGGCCGTCAATATCTGAATATTTTTCTTCGCCAGCCATTGGATCGTTTTCTCTGAGGAGGCCTCAGCAATGGGAATGAAAAAGAGAGTACCGATGCTTGCACGGATCACATTTGGATTATTGATATCGGTCTTATGGCCGCAAACAACTACCGCATCGACGCCGGTCGCATCTGCCGTGCGTAAAAGGGTTCCAAGATTACCGGGCTTTTCGAGTCCTTCCGCAATGAGCACGAGAGGGTTATCTGGCAAATCGAGTTCGTCGAGACTTTTTCCGACAAGGGGCGAAAGGGCTAGTAGCCCATCCGGGGTATCGCGGTATGACATTTTCCGAAAGGCAGGCTCCGAGCACTGGAACGTCGGAGTCGCGCTTTTTTGAAGGGCAGAAACTAACCTATCGGCCTCTGGATCCAGGTATAACTCAGGACAATAATAAAGTTCATCGAACGTCCAGTTGCTGGTGATGGCTCGGTGGATTTCACGATAGCCTTCCACAAGAGTTTGTCCGGCTTCTTTCCGAATTTTAGCTTTGCGCAACTTTACCGCTACTTTTACACGTGGATTTTGCAGGCTTTCAATAGTCAGTCTTTTTTCCATTCGGTAATTAGTCTTTTTAAAAATAGCGGAAGTTCAGGATCGCGGGCACCCATTCCAAGGATGACGTCGCCGGAGGAGGCACATTGCTCCAGTTTGATTTTCAAGGAGGTATAATCTGGCACAAGCACCGCAGGGACACCAGCCGAATTAAGCTTTGCGATAAACTCCTTCGTGGTTGTTTTTTTCTCCACGGTTCCACCTGCATAGTAGACCGGAAGGATGAATAGTGATTTGGGATTTGCTTGTTTAAATGTCTGAACCAAGTCGTCTTGGCACTGGAACAGTGGAGTAAAACCGTGCGGCCGCCAGAACGCATGTACGTGCGTAGCGATGTGTTCCGCCGCCGAGAGGGCGGCGGCAATTTTGGCGGGGTTGTGGGCGTAGTCGTCAAGGACCGTAATTCCATCAACCTTTCCGGTAATTTCCAATCGCCGTTCGATGCCTTTAAAATGTGCGATCGCATCGTAAACGAGCTCCATATTCATGCCAAGCGCGGTGCATAGGTTTGCTGCACACTGTGCATTTTCTTGATTATGTTTGCCTAGCATTTTTAAGGAAGGGAGGGGGGGGGGGCTGTCTATCGCGGTGTCAGCTCCGATGGGATTCTGTGCTGCTTTATAGCCCCGGATTGTGAAACCATTTGTTTGAGATTCGAATTGATCGAACATGTGGTTGAGTTCGTCGAGCTCATAGTGATCTTTAGAAATATTGGTGATGATGGTGTGGGTAGGCTGAAAATTTAGAAATGATTTATCGGATTCGTCGGCTTCGATAATCCATAGTTTAGAATTTCCTTTACGGACATTTCCAAGCGTAAATTCCTTTTTCCAGTTCAGCACAGCGGCACCGTTGTAGACGGAGGGATCTTTACCGAGAGTTTCGAAGATCCAGCCAAGTAATCCCGTCGTGGTGGTTTTTCCGGCGGTCCCTGCGACGGCGATTAATTCGTCGTCGCCAATGAGTTGTTTAAGGAATTCGGCACGATGGAGTTGGGGGATTCCGAGCTGGTTGGATTGCTGGATATCCGGATTGTCAGATTCTATGGCCGTGCTGAATACAACTTGGTCGGTATCGGGAGTTATGCCTGATCCATCTTGTGGGAAAATCCGAATACCGAGTTTTTCGAGAGCGAGTGAAACGTCAGCAACGGGGTCGTAACTCCGGTCGGAACCCGATACCCCATAGCCGGAAAGGGCGGCGAGCTGGGCGAGGCCATTCATGCCAACCCCGCCAATACCGATGAAGTGGATTTTCCGCATACCAGAACCGATTACTGATTCACTGTGTTTAATATTTCGACCATTTAAGTTTTATCCGAAGTAGGCTCTTCTCCGTCCGTCTCTTCTGGTTTCGGACGGAAACGTAATTCGCTATCTGACCAGCCTTTTTCTGGCCAATCCGAAGGCATCATATCGATGGAGTCGTAGCGCCGATGGGTTTCCTCTAGAAGTTCTTCATCGTTGGTCAGGACATAGGGGGTCAGGAGCACGATGAGCTCGGTTTGCCGATTCACTTTAACGACACTACTGAAGAGGTAGCGACCGATGAAGGGGATGTCTCCAAGGATCGGTATTTTGGTCGTGCTATCGCGTGTTTCGGTGTTGATGAGCCCGCCGAGAGCCACTGTTCCACGGTCAGGTACAGAAATTTGAGCTTCAAATTCACGGTTTAAAATGACGGGAACGCTGTTGCCGTCGATTTGGATTTCATCGCCCACTTGGTCCGCTTGCTGTAGGATTTCCATCACCACGACACGTTGAGGGTTGATGCGCGGGGTAACGGTGAGCTGGATACCGATGTCTTTGTACTCGTAGTTTGAGCTTTGGGTTCCTGAACTATTTGCAAATGAAGCGGTTGAAGTAACCACGGGGCGTTGTTCGCCGACACTGAGGCGGGCTTCGGTGTTATCCGTGGTCATGATAACGGGGGTAGAGAGGAGTCGGACATTGCTGTCGGAGGCGGCCAGATTGATCGCAATCTGCGTATTGATCCCTCCCAAGTTTTGGTAGTAGGTCAGCGCGCCGGCAGCAACGGATCCAATACCATTCGTGGAGTTGATCAGGTTGTTGCCGTCCCATGCGCCGATCTTGTCTGTACCTTGGTATAACCAGTCAATGCCATGCCGTAAATCATCGCCCAGCGTAACTTCAAATATGGCGACTTCGATGATTACTTGCTCCAGCATGACATCGAGGCTCTTAATCACATTTTTTAGGGCGGCAATATCGGATTTTTCCCCCATAAGCAGGATGGAGTTGGTCCGTTCATCAGCGAGGATCTTGGTGTCTTCGGAAAGGCGACTCAGGTTTTGGATTCCAGAAGGGGAGGCGCTTGAGTTTGGAGTGACCCGACTGTTCGATCTATTACTTCTTCCACTGGCTCGTTGAATGCCGGATGTGCGGCTGTTTCGAGAACTACCTCGCGAACTGTTGGATGAAGAGGAGCTGCTTCCTCGTGAGCCTGTTGCCGCACCGAGTAACTCGTTGAGGGTTGAAGAAAGTTCCTGGGCGTCGGCGTATTCTAAGTTGATAACCTCGAAGCTAACGGCGGGGTCAACCTCGATATCGAGTACCTTAATAATTTTGTCGAAAAATGCGAAGTTCTCCTCTTGCGAGAAGATGATGAGAATATTAGTGCGCTCATCGGCCATGACCTTGACGTTTCCACGAATGATAAGCGCTCCACTGCTTTCAGTTTTTGAGATAGTCGCCTTGGTGGGGGCTGTGGGTCTAGTTGTGCCTCGCGTAGTACGGGCGCGAATGACTCCGGGCGGAGTGCGTGTGATTGGGGTTCCGCTGGGCGCCTGATCTTCTTGCGCCAAGGTGATTATTTCAGAAAGTTTGCTGGCAATTTCGGTGGCATCGGCGTACTTGATTTCATAAATTCGCGGCTCAATGCCGGCGCTGGCCTGATCCATGAATTTGACCAATTCTCGGATGCGGAGAATATTTGACTCGGTATCGGTGATCATCAAGCTATTGCTACCTTCGAGGGTCTGGATTTTCCCGTAGGCATGCATTAAATGCTGGATGGCAGTTTGTACTTCTGGGATTTCGACGTTCTTTAGCTGAATGATTTGGGTGACGATCTTGTCGGTATTTCCATATTTTTGGTCAGGATCAATATTAATTTTGAGACCCTGTCCGCCGAGGTCGGGAGCGGTGGATTGCACGACTTTTAAGAACTTATCATTCATGGGGACCAAGACAATATTATTCATGCCGAGGATGGCTACAACGACTTGAATGCACTCCTGCTGGGTAAGGTTGTCGGCTTTAAGCGTAATTGTGGCGGTTACGGCATCATTTTTTAGATAAATTTCACCCGTCCACTCGCAATAGGTTTGCATTACGGTGTCGAGATCAGCTCCTTCAAATCTGAAAGAATAGAGCTTTTCGGTGGATTTAGGCACCGTGGTTTGCCGTGGAGCGATGTTCCCTGGGATGGCGGGCGCAGATGGCGGGCCTTGTGCCGTCGCCTGAAGCAGCAGGGCTGCGGTGGATAATATGGTGAGTGTTGGTGAAGAAATGCGTCTGTGTGTCATAGAAAATACAACCCTATAGTTCTCGATTCAGTGCAGTCTAGTTTTCTTCGTGAATAAAGCAAGACGGGATGATACAGAAGATTATTGCATAAAAACCGCCCCAATTGATCGTGGCGATTTTTGAGTGATTATGCGGAATGCACTTATCATTTGGGGAGAAGGATCGTTTTTATGTAATTAATAGTCCCCAGTTCATGTGGCTGACAACTCACCTTGCAACCCCGTTGTATATCCTTATAATTTAAAAAAATGGGTGCAAACAACGTAGTTTGATGTTTTACGATCATTAATCGACCTCCTTTATTCTGGGAATTTAGAGTTATGGGATTGGAGAAGAAAGTCCTTTTCCTTATCGTATTGGCTTGAATTGCATGTAGGGGATAGATAGCCTGTTTTCAATAACGCGAATTATGTTTTAAGCTATAAAGGCTTAGATAAAAGGGATGTTCAGCGATATGCGATCCCAATCGATTTTATAATATATTTTAGAGGTGTAGTTTATGATGCTTATTTTTCGTTCGTCTGGAAGTTCGCTTCATCGGGGTATCTTGGTGTTGTCTATATTGTTGATGGGTTCTGCTTATGCTCAGGATTTCTCGGGAATGGGTATCTCTTCGGTGGTAGATGCGGCCGATGCCATGCTGAAGAAAGGGAACTATTCTGGTGCGATCCCAGCCTTGGAAGAGGTTATTCTACGTACGGAGGAGCTCACGACCGAACAGGGTCGTGAAACTTTACAGGGTTCCCGCTTCCAGTTAGCACGTGCTTATTATCATGTTGGGAACATAACGGCGGGAATGGTTTTACTCAAAAGTTACCTGGAGACTGAGCCACATCCTGAAGAGCGCATGGCTTTACGCATGATGGCTCAGGGCCATCTCGATGCTGAGGAGTGGGGCGAGGTCTCAAGAATTTCGAAGCAAGTACTTCAGATGAAGAACTTATCGTTGGATGATCGACTGACGGCCAATTTATTGTTGGGCCAGGCTGCCTTTCGAGAGGAGGCTTGGGAGGACAGCATTAATCCGCTCATATTTGCTGCAAAAAACACTAAAGATGCACGCACTAAGCAGTTTACTCAAATCATGCTTGTTCGGGCCATGGTGGAGTCTGAGCGTTGGACGGATCTGTTCGGGTGGATTCGCCGCCTTTATGTCACAGATGCAAAGTACGATATTACCTTAAATCTGACGTTGATGCGTGCCGGTAAAGTTTTGTTTGATTCCGGTGAACCGGACGACTATCTCAATTCGCTTCTTCTCTATCGTATGGTACTCCCAAGGGAGGAGCTGATTCAATTTTCCCAAAAACGGGTGAATCAGATTGCGGCCGCAATAGCCAAGAATACGAAACGCGGTGTTAAGCAAAGCGATATAGATACCCAGCAAGAGGAGCTTGATAATCTTCAGGAGTCCATGACGATTTTAAATGGGTTGCCGCCGTATGAAGATGAAGTGACCTTTCGCATCGGACAAATCTATGCCGAAGTCAAACGCTACTGGGAAGGCTATGTGCTTTTCGACCGTCTGTATGAGAAAAACCGGAACAGTGATATTGGCGAAGCTTCGGCGTTGCAGTCGGTGTTGATTCTCTATGATGTGGGTGAAGCTGAACGAGCCGAGAAACGGGTTATTCGCTATCTTGATGAAAAGCCTGACGGGCAATATGCACGAAGCCTGCTTTCGATTGCGATGCGTGATAATCTAATTAAGAAAGACTTGAAAAAAGTGGAGCATCTGGAGCAATACCTAGTGCACATTCCTCCAACGGAAGACGAGGGGGAGCTTTCGGTCGAGGCGGATCTCCACTATATGCTCGCCTTTGGCTTTTTTCAGGCTAAAGAATTTGATCTGTCCGGCAAGCAATTTGGCGCGATTATTGATAACTTTCCTGGCAGTATCTCTTTGAGCGATTCCATCTATTTCCGCGGTATGACCTATATGTTGCAAGCAAAATATGATCGTGCGATTGAAGACTTCCTCCTCTATCAAGAGAAATATAGATCTGGCGAGCACTTCGCGACGGCTCTGTTCCGCGAGGCTGTTTGTCTATATGGAATGGGAAAGATGCTCGAGTCTGAAGTCGTATTTACCAGATTCATTGATGGGCATCCGAACAACAGCCTTGTGTCGGAAGCCTATAGTATGCGCGGTGATATCGAAGCGGCTAAGGATGGACGTGACAATCCAGATACCCCAGATGTCGATGAATACGATCCTGACACGCTTGACCGAGCTCTGGACGACTACCGCAAGGCAATCGATAAGGCCGTTGCGCCGTCGCAAGCGGCCTATGCCGCATTTCAGGCGGCTAAGGTCTATAAACTTGAAGCTAAGTGGCAGGATATTATCGATTTAATGAACTATTACGTGGAGCTCCTTGATCAGGAGGCCGATGTGGCACAAGCCGTTTTCTGGATTGGACAATCGCAGATTGAAATGGGACAGATCGAAGAAGCGATTGCTGCTTATCTTGATTCTATTGAACGTTTCGGTAATGAGGTAGAGCAAGCAGGGGTCGATAAAATTGTGATTGAGCTCATCAAAATTGCAAATCAACACCTTTCCGAAGAAGACCGGCAGAGTATGGCCATTAAGTTAGCTCTTCGATTGGATAGAATTGAAAGCGAGGACGATAATGTCCTTAAATTGCGACTTCGTGTGGCCATGGCGTATTTAGAAAGTGAAGAGGCTGTGGAAGCTCTGGGATTCGAATTATTTAGCAAGTAGCAAGATCTTTCCGTAACCACTCCGATTTCCCTGTCGCTTATGTGCGATGCGGCTGTGATGGCGGGCGATACCGAGCAGATGGGATTGCTCTATACCTATTTTCTGGAAAATTTTGAGGAATACGAAGAACTTTGGCATGCCTACCGAGCGAAGAGCTTCCAGCTGTTATTTGAAGAAGATTATTCGGGGGTATTGGATTCGATCGATGAAGTGCAAGATCTGTTTGGGGTTGAATCGTTCATGGGTTGGGCACAAATACTCAAGGCCAATACACTGTATGGTTTGGGAGAATACGATAAAGCGGAAGAGGCCTATAATATGGTTTTAGGAGTAAGCGACTGGAGAGGCTCACTCTTTGCTGAAGCGATGTATGGTATGGGTCGGTGTCGTCAAGCCTTGGAAGACTATGAAGTTGCGCACTCATTTGTTCAACGAACGTATTTGCTGATGAAAGGCTACGACGATGGGATTTGGGCGGCGGATGGTTATTTAGGAGCCGTGGATTGTTTAGTCCGACTTGGCCGCTATGAAGATGCTGGAAAAACCTTGGATGCCATGATGAAAGATTCCTATGTGAATACCCTTCCGCAAATTGAAACTGCACGGGAACTGAAGAAGAAATATGGGGACGCGTAAATGAAGAAATCATTTTTAACTTTAATTTTGGCGGTTGGATTCCTTGTCGTAGATTTTGTGGATGCCAGTCCTCTGCCGGCCGAATTGCTGATGGGTAATGGGCGGTCATGGAATGGCACGCTCATTCGCCGCGATGGTGACTGGATTGAATTCCAGACAGGAACAGCGGTTAAGCCGATCCGAATTGGGGCTGCGACCATAAAGGAGCTAAAATTCAAGGTGGACATTGATTCCGATAAAATCGCGGAAATGATGCAAAAACGACAGTTTGATCGGATCATCAATGCGCTTTCAAAAACCCTTGAACCTTTTTTAGAATATAGCGATATCCCTTCAAATCTAACAAAATACAACGCATTGCTGATGGAACTGTATTATCGCACCAAGGAATATGACAAATCGCTAGCAATTTCAGGGAAAATTTCTTTGGATGATCGAAACCCTGCGTTGCAAGCTAAGGCTCGCACCTATCAGGCCTTATCGCTCATAGAGTCAGGGCGATCTGAGGATGCCAAGGCTTTGTTTACAGGGTATGGATGGAAGCAGGGGGTATCCAAGAATGCTTCTCCTGAAGAGCTCTATATTAAGGCAAAACTTCTGGTTTTGAGCGAGCAGTACAGCGAAGCGATGGAGCTTGTTTCAAGAATCGTGGCCTTCAATAGCCAAGACCCGGACTGGATGCAGCCGGCTGAAATGCTTTGTGCGGAAGTCTATACCGAGCTTGGAATGTATGATTCCGCCGCCGAGGTTTGCCGCCAGATTCTTATCCTCTACAGGGATACACCTGAGTTTGATAAAGCGAAGAAACTAAAAATTAAAATCGAAAAATTACGTGCTGAAAAGCAGGTAGAGGAAAGTTTAACGACAGAATAAGTTTAACCGAACGGAGAGGAGTAAGAAGATGAGTAAAAAAATTATTAAATTAGCCTTTTGTTTCAGCATGGTAATTGGGCCTTTTGCATTTGCGCAGGAAGCAGGTGGAAATGACGATGTTGGACCTAAGATCGAGAAAACAACACTCATGCAGATGATCAAGCAAGGTGGCTGGTCCATGTATCCGCTCGGACTATTCTCGGTGGGTATGATCTTTTTTATTGTTCAGAACGGACTGTCTCTGCGCGAGAAGGTTTTACTACGTCCCGATCTTATGCCGGATTTCATCCAACTGATGAAGGATAAAAAAGTACTTGAAGCTCACACACTCTGCAAAGAGAACAATACGCTCTTTACCTATGTTTTTGCGGCCGGTCTTGAGCGGTGTTCCACGACAGGAGAAATTAATTATACCAAGGTGAAGGAAGCCATCGATGAAGCCAGCACCGAAGAAATTACCCAATACATGAAAGCAGTTGACTATCTTTCCATCATCGGCGCAACCGCTCCAATGCTTGGACTGCTTGGTACGGTATCCGGCATGATTAAGGCTTTCCAGACCATCGGCTCGAAAGGCATGGGCAAGCCTCAGGAACTTGCGGGTAACATTGGCGAGGCTCTTGTAACCACAGCGACCGGCCTGATCATTGCGATTCCATGTATGTTGGCCTACTATTATTTCCGGAACAACTTCATCAAATCGACCGCAACACTCGGCCGCAATATCGGCGCGTTGCTCGACACGCTGGAATCCGGTGAACTTCCGCTCGGATTTGAAAGGTTGGGCGGAGGATCCGCATCCGATACGACCAGTGAATAACCCTTTGTCGGACGAGGTATAGCATGAAACTCAAACTACCAAGAAAGGACGATGTCGAAATCGACATGGCTCCTATGATCGACATGGTATTCCTGTTGCTCATTTTCTTTATGGTGGCCTCCGTGGTGGTAACGGAAAAGATCGACATAAAACTTCCCGAAGCCAAATCCGCCAAGGTTCCAGACGACACCAAGGGTCGCTTAATGGTTACAGTGGACGCCAATAACCAAATTTATATTGGGATGGCACCCGTAACCATTGAGGAACTTAAAGAAGTCGTTAGCGAAGAATTGGATCTTGACCCAGCACTCCGGATTTTTGTCCGAGCTGATGGGGCGGTGGAATACAAGACCAACAAAGACATCATGATTGCCTGTGGCGAGGTTGGTGCCACCGACCTCATCTATGCAACCTTTGAGGAATAGCCATGAAACTACTTGAAGACCTAACAAACAAAAAAGCCGAGCTGCAGATTACCCCGTTGATTGATGTGGTGTTCCTGTTGCTTATCTATTTCATGGTGACGGCCTCACTAATCAAGACAGAAGCAGACCTCTCCTTTATGCTTCCGGCTAAGGTGGAGACTGCAGAACCGATTATTCTTCCGATTGAGGTTCTAATCGAGATAACCGAACTGGGTGACATCATGATCGAAGGCATGATTTTTGGTCAGGGAATGAACAACCTCGATGACCTGATTGGTCAGTTGATGGCCTATAGGGCAGCCGCCGACTCATCGGGTAGTGACCTGATTGTAAATATCCTACCCGACGACAAGGCGTTGCATGCCCGTATCATCAATGTGATGGATGCGTGTGCCGCGGCGAAAGTGAAGAACATGTCGTTTAGTATGTCGATGTAAATAAACCGGAGTCGCCGTAATATTGCGGATGAATCCCAACCTCAAGGGCTGTTGATTTTAAAATCAGCAGCCTTTTTTTTGGTCTTCCGCTAAATCTGTGGGTAAACAAGTAGCATACTGGGCGCATCCGCTCCATCATGGAGTCGACTAAAACGTCAGGATGAATGGAGTGCCCAGTGCGAATAAGAACCCTACTCAACAAAGTCCACCCGCTCAAATCATTTGTGTACACCCCTTGCCGTTTCGAGTCGCGGGCATCCGGTCTGGTGCTGGTGGCTATGATCAAGCCAAGGAAGAACGGCAAGGTGATCTGCTCGGGATGCTCAAAGCAACGAAAGCTCTACGATCGATTGGATGAACGCCGATTCGGTTTCATCCCGCTGTGGAACATCCCGGTCTTCTTCGAATATCGCATGCGGCGGGTGAATTTCCCGGAATGCGGCGTGAAGGTCGAGCGGGTTCCGTGGGCGACCGGCAAGTCGCATACAACCAAGGCGTTCGAGCTGTTCCTCGCCCGCTGGGCACGGAAACTTTCGTGGAAGGAAACCGCCGAGTCACACCATTTACACATTAGATTTATTATATTCATCGGCTAAGAAGCGTTTGCTGAGCACAGTAGATAATTATCAGCACCCAGCAGTTGAAGAACTGGTTTCGTGTTCTGCCAAAAGGGGGCGAGAGCTGCGGTAATGTCCTCTTCGATCTCGTCAAGGGTCTCGTACACCCGATTCGCGTATACCACGCCGATCTGATCCCATAGTTGCTCGATTGGATTAAGTTCCGGACTGTAGGGGGGAAGCTTGATCAGGTGGATGTTCTCTGGGATTTCCGAGAGATGCTTGTCTTGATGGAAGCCAGCACCATCCCAAATCACTACATGTTCGGCATCGGGTTCGCCTTCGGAAACCTGCTTGAGGAACAGGTTGCTGATCTCCA